>NZ_JAFCLX010000020.1:0-121914 GCF_018130205.1 Bradyrhizobium sp. AUGA SZCCT0222 | reverse complement strand
CAAGACTGCCTCCCAAAAAGAAGCCTTGAATCTGATTTGCGCCTAAAAGGGAATCCTTAGAGTCCACACCACCTAGAGCCTTTTCCGTTTCGATTGAATCGGAACGGGGCTCTAGATTCTTGGTTTGACGCGTTTTCTTAACGCGAACCGGCGTCCGCTTCGCTGGAAAACGCTCTACCGCCGCGCTTTGCGCATCGTTGCGAGCACGATATCGGCGGCGCGGGCGCTCGGCGGCGTGTTGCCGGTCGACATGATCCGGTCGATTTTCGCGAAGGCTTCGAGCTGCTTTCGACGCAGTGCGGACTCGCCGAGGAGTTCGCGTAGCACCTGCGATAGTTTTTCCGGCGTGCAGTCCTGCTGCAGGAATTCGGGAACGACATTTTCGCCGATCACGAGATTGGCCAGGATCACCGAACTCACATTGATCGCCCGCCGCAATATCCAGGCTTCCGTCGCGCCGGTGCGGTAGGCCGTCACCATCGGCACGCCTGATAGTGCAAGTTCGAGCGTCACGGTGCCGGATTTTGCCAGCGCCGCATGCGCGATCCGGAACGCGGCCCGCTTCTCCTGCTCGCCGATCACGACGCGGGGCTGCACCGTCCAGGTCTTCAGCGCCTCCGCGACCGCCTCCTGCAGATGCGGCATGGTCGGCAGGATCAGTTCGAACGCCACGCCCTCGGCATTGAGCCGGGCCAGCGCCCGGCCGAACACCGCCATGTGGTGGCGGATCTCGCTACGGCGGCTTCCCGGCAGCACCAGCAGCACCGGCGGCGGCGCGTCCCGCCGCTGCCGTTCCTCAGGGTTGGGCCGGAGCGAGGCGAGCTGTTCGGTCAATGGATGGCCGACATAGCTGCAGGGCGGCCCGCGAAGCTTCTGATAGGCCTCCGGTTCGAACGGCAGCAAAGCCAGCACATGATCGACATAAGTCAGCATCGCGCGGGCGCGGCCGGGCCGCCACGCCCAGACCGAGGGCGAGACATAGTCGACGATCGGAATTTTGGGATCGCTGGCGCGGACACGCTTCGCCACGCGGTGGGTAAAATCGGGGCTGTCGATGATGACGAGAATGTCGGGCGCGGCCTCGGTGACCGCGGCGGCGGTTTGCTTGATCAGCCGCAGGATCTTCGGCAGTTGCTTGACCACGGCCGCAAGGCCGATGATCGAGAGTTCCTCGATCGGAAACCACGAATTCATGCCTTCGCGCGCCATCGCGCGGCCGCCGACGCCTTCGAACTGCACCGCGTCGCCCAGGCGCTGGCGCAACACTTTCATGAGATTGGCGCCGAGGCGATCGCCGGATTCCTCCGTCGCAATCAGGACGATCTTGCGCACCGTGTCGGTGGTCGGACGCGGCGGCATCACGCCGGCAGCCCCTGGATGAACAGGCCGCCGCTGTCGGCGGCCTCGATCATGGCCTGCGCGTCGGCCGCGATGGTTTGTCCGGCAATGATGGCAATGCCGGCAAGCCCTGCCCTGGCCGCGCCTTCGACTGTCGTTGCCCCCACCGTCGGGAGGTCGAAGCGCAAATCCTGGCTGGTCTTGGGCGCCTTGACCAGCACGCCACGGCCCGTGCCGGCGCGGATGCGGCCCTCGCTGCGCAGGCGCGCCACGCGCGCCAGCAGCCCGTCGGTGCCCTCGATGTCCTCCACCGCCACCACGTGACCGTCGATCACCACGACGGCCTGGCCGATGTCGAACGGACTTAGCGCGCGCAACACGGCCCGCCCCTTCTCGATGTCGGCGGTGCCGGCCGGATCGGGCGTTGCGCGGGCAATGCGCCCCTCGGGCATCAGCATATCAGGGGCGACATCCCTGATGCCGACCATGCGGAAACCGTCCTGCTCAAAAATCCGGCCGATCCCCGACAGCAGATGGTCGTCGCCGCCGCGAAACGCCGCCAGGATAGGGCGGATGACGCGGATCGTCCCCCAGTCCAGCCTGATTTCCGACAGCGCTGGCCGCAGCAGCGTGCCGATGAAGATCAGGTCGCGGCAACCTTCGCTGCGCAACAGTTTTTTCGCCCGGCCGATTTGTCCGACCGAAATCCAGTGATGGCGGAAGCGTTCGGCCCGAACCGGGTCGCAGGAGCCCCGCAGCGCGAACAGCACCGGCGCGATGCCGCGCGCGGCAAGCGAATCCGCGACCGCGAACGGCATGGCGCCGCCGCCCGCGATCACGCCGACCGGCGAAGAGATTTCTGAAGCCGCTGGACTCATGGGCTGCGGCGATCCCGTCATCAGGATTTATGAGCGCCGTCGGCCGGCAGGCACAGCGCGCGATGCTTGCCCGCATCGATGAAGGCGAGGATTTCCGCGATCGCCGGATCGTTTGCCGCCAGCGGCTGAACCTCGCCCAGCCGTTCGGCAAAGATGCCGGGGCCATGGAACAGCTTTTGATAGAACGCGCGCACCGTGACGAGCCGGTCCTTGGTGAATGCGCGCCGCTTCATGCCGATGATGTTGAGGCCTTCGAGGCTCGCATACTGGCCGTTGACGAGGCCGAACGGGATGACGTCACCGCGCACGCCGCAGACGCCGCCGACCATCACCTGCGGCCCTATCCGCGTGAACTGATGCACGGCGGAAAGCCCGCCGATAAAGACGAAATCGCCGATCTCGCAATGGCCGCCGAGCGTGGCCGACGTGGCGAAGATCACGTCATTGCCGACCTGGCAATCATGGCCGACATGGCTGCAGTTCATGAAATAGCCGCGCTCGCCGACCCGCGTGACGCCACCGCCGGCAACGGTGCCGGCGTTCATGGTGACGGATTCGCGGATGGTGCAGCCGGCCCCGATTTCAAGCCTGGTCAGTTCGCCGCGATAGCTCAGCGATTGCGGCGGGGTGCCGAGCGAGACGAACGGATAGATCGTGCAGCCATCGCCGATGGATGTCTGCGCCGTGACGTGCACATGGCCGATCAGCTTGCAATTGGCGCCGATCACGACGTGAGGCCCGATGATGCAATAGGGACCGATCGAGGTGCCCTCGCCGATCACAGCGCCATCTTCAATCCGCGCGGTGGGATCGATCGTCGTCATCAAATGCGTCCAGGTTGGGCTGATATCGCCGGGGCGATATTGTCTCGGGTTTTCCGGTGGTTACCGCGACAGGACAGCGCTTGTCCAGTGACGTATGGTTACGGCCGATGTCGTCACGTTTGGATCAATGGCCTTTGCCCGAACCTCCGGTCTTCCGGAGTTGGGTGGTCGATGGAAATCAATACAGAAAACGCCGGCGCTGAGGCCGGAAGCCGCAAGACCGGTAGACGCGAGACCGGCAGACGCTCAGGTCATGCTACCCGGCAGGAAACAGCGGATGGAAATCCCGAGCGCGCTTTTGACCGGCCAGACCATCGTTCGACCGGCGCGATTGGGCTCCGTGATAACGGCATCATCGGGAACGACGACCCAAATGCCCTCGAGGCGGACACGGTAATGTCCATTCTGGGATTCCCAGTCCGGATCGGAGACGACAAAACCATCCGCATCCGAGCAGCACAGGCCTTGGCCGCTCCTCAGCCTATCGAACCATGGCTTCAACGGAGACCCGGCGTAGCGGCCGTCGTCGCGCGCGCTACTCGTGTTTCCTGCCCAAAGAATCGCCAAAAGCACCGCGATCCAAATCTTCGAGAAATTCGTGCAATGCATGTTCGCCCCCAGTGTTGAGGACCAGGTTTCACGCAGGCATAACAAAGCGCTCGTTTGGCTGAAGTTCCAATGCCGCGGGCGATAGAACTACCTCGCTATGAGCCAAGTACGCGATCCAGGGGGCCGTGCAGGATCGAATTCAATCCACGTGGTGAGCGACTGCACGTTGCGTGGTGCCGGGTTACGGCACGCTTCGGGGTGTTTTCCAAAATCGAAGGATCTGCGCTATCCTGTGCGCGCCATGGTCAGAATTGCGACGCTGCTTCTGCATCTGTTCGCCGCCGGGATCGGCTCCGAAACCGTTGATGTGAGGGATCGCGGCCCGGTCGATCTCGGGACGTTCGAGTGCCGCGACATCACCCGCAGCAGCATCGTGCAACGTGTCTGCTACGACGGCGCGCAACGCCACCTGATCGTCGCGGTCAAGGGATCCTACGACCAGTATTGCGATCTTCCGGCCGAGACGTTCGACGCCCTGATGGGCGCGCCGTCGATGGGCGGGTTCTTCAACCGCCATATCCGGGGAGCGTCGGGCGCTCGCTTTGCTTGCCCGAATTAATCCGTCAGCATCGCGCCTACATCGGCCTCGGCGACCACGGTGCCATTGACCTTGGCGTCGCCGTGAAACCACCACATCGCTTTGCGGCGGCCGATCGAGCGCATGTGGTATTCGATGGTGTCGCCGGGCATCACGGGTTTGCGGAACTTGCACTTGTCGATGGTCAGGAAGTACACCGCGCGCGGCTTCTCGGTGCCTTCGACCGACTTGATGCCGATCACGCCGGCGGTCTGCGCCATGGCCTCGATCATCATCACGCCGGGATAAACCGGGCGTTCCGGGAAATGTCCCTGAAAAGCCGGCTCGTTGAAGGTTACATTCTTGACGCCGATGCCTGAGTAATCGGTGCGGATGTTGATCACCCGGTCGATCAGCAGCATCGGAAAACGATGCGGAAGCGTCTTGAGGATCTCGTTGATATCAACGAGTTCAAACCTGACCGGCACCTCCTCCATCACTCCCGTCCCTCGTTCTTCGGATCGGCGGCGCCCTGCACCAGTCGCTCCACTGCAATAATCTCCCTAAACCACTGTTTGGTCGGTTTTGCAAAATAACCGCCCCAGCGGCCGTTGGGCGGGATGTCGTCCTTGACCCCGCTCATGGCGGTGACCTGGGCACCGTCGCCGATCTTGAGATGGTTATTGATGCCTACCTTGGCGCCCAGCGCGACATTGTCCCCGATCGTCAGGCTGCCCGCGAGCCCGATCTGGGCCGCGAGCAGGCAGTGCCTGCCGATGGTCACATTGTGGCCGATCTGGACTTGATTGTCGATTTTAGTGCCCTCGCCGATGACGGTATCGCGCAGGCTGCCTCGATCGATGGTGGTGTTGGCGCCGATCTCGACATTGTTCTGGATCAGGACGCGGCCGGTCTGCGGCACCTTCAGATGGCCCTCGGGACCGAAGAAAATGAAGCCATAGCCGTCCTGGCCGATGCTGCAGCCGGGGTGGATCAAAACGTTGTTGCCGATCAGCGCGAACTGGATCGCGGTACGCGCGCCGACATTGCAGTCCCGACCGATCCGCACCTCGGCCCCGATCACGGCCCCTGCGCCGATCACCGTTCCCGCCCCGATCTCGACCCGAGGGCCGATCACCGCCAGCGGATCGACGATGACGCCGTCTTCCAGATGGGCTGACGGGTCGATGATCGCCGACGGGGCAATTCCGTCATTGTCGAACCAGGACTGCGGACGCAACGCGTCTTCATGCCACTGGCGCGCGATCTGCACGAACGCGCGGAACGGCTGAGCGGCCCGCAGCACCGCGACATGAGGCGGTACCTGCGCCTCAAAACGCGGGCTGACCAGACAGGCGCCGGCCTTTGTCGAGGCGAGCTGGTCGGCGTATTTGAGGTTGTCGAAGAACGCGAGGTGCATCGGGCCGGCCTCGTCGAGCGACGCGAGGCCGCGGACGACATGGCCGCCTTGTGCGGGGTCGACCAATACCGACTTCGTCAACGCGGCGATATCAGCCAGCGTCGACGAAGGCGGTTGCTTGAAGAACATCGGCTGCGCCATTCCACCCGTCGCAGTCCGGCCGGTTGTCGCTTCAGAGGCCCGGTTCTGAATAATCAAAACCGACGCCTCGTTTTGTTTTGACGCGTTTTCTTCACGCGAACCGGGAATCCACTTCGCTTGAAAACGCTACGTTTAGAACGATGTACCGCCGCCGAACCTGAATTCCTGCACGCGGTCATTCTTACCCTTGGTGATCGGAATCGCATAGTCGAAGCGCAGCGGACCGAACGGCGACGCCCAGATCAGGCCGACACCGACCGAGCTGCGGACGACATTGCCTTCGTCATACTGCAGGCCGAGGCAGGTGCCCGGCGTTGCCGGGTTGGTCGTCGGCCTCACGCAACCAGGAACGTTGACTTCACCGGTCTGTGCCCATGCGGTCGACCCCTTATAGTCAAACAGGCCGCCGGCGTCGGCATAGATCGCGCCTTTTAGCCCGACTTCCTTCGGCAGGAACCAGAACGGCATCTGCAATTCCGCCGACGCGCCCCAATATTTGGTGCCGCCGAGCGCATCACCCGTACCGTAGGGGTTGATGTCACGCGGTCCGATACCGTTCGGCGCAAATCCGCGGACCAGGTTCGGACCCATCTGGAAGTGATCGAGCATGCGCAGCTGGTCGTTGCCGACCTGGTTGAGCATGCCGCCCTGGAAGCGGAGCAGGCCGACGATGTCGGCGACCAGCGGGGCGTAGTATTTCGCATCGATCGCAGACTTGATGTAGGAGACGTCGCCACCGATGCCGGCGAAGTCCTGCTTCCAGTCGATCAGCAAGCCCGTGGTCGGGTTCTTGTTGTTGTCCAGCGTGTTGTAGTTCAGCGAATAGCCGACCGACGAGGTCAGGGTCCTGCCGCTCTGCAGCTCCTTGCGGACCGGCAGCGAAGCTTCGCCGTCGCTGTAGCACCACAGACCGACGCCCGAGGCATCGGTAGCGCCCAGTGCGGTCGCGGCCGGCGCGCCGTTCAGATTCACCCAGGCCGGCGACGGATTGAACGCCAGCAATCCGTTGTTCGGGTTGTTGTTACAGTTCGACAGCGAGCTCGGCAGCGAGATTTGCTGCTGATAGATCGAATAGCGCAGCTGCAAGGCCAAATCTTCACGCAGGGTGAAGCCGAGCCGCGGGCTGAAGCCCAGCGTCTTGGTCCCGTACGAGATGTAGCTGTTGGCCAGTTGCTCGCGCTGGAACAGGTCGAGGCCGAGCGCGACGCGATAGTCCAGCAGATAGGGCTCGACGAACGACAGCGAGTAACCGCGTGCGTATTGGCCATAGGTGACCGACGCCTTCGCGTACAGGCCGCGGCCGAGGAAATTGCGTTCGGAAATACTGACCTCGGCGAGCGCGCCGTCGGTGGTCGAATAGCCGCCCGACACCGAGAAGTCGCCGGTCGACTTCTCTTCCAGATCGACGATCAGGATCACACGGTCGCTCGATGAGCCGGGCTCGGTGACAACCTTCACGCTCTTGAAGAAGTCGAGATTCTTCAGCCGGCGCTCGGCACGATCGACCAGCGCACGGTTGTAGGCGTCGCCTTCCGAAAGATCGAATTCGCGGCGAATCACGTAGTCGCGGGTCCTGGTGTTGCCGCGGACATTGATGCGCTCGATATAGGTTCGCGGGCCTTCATCGATCGAGAACACGATCGAGACGGTGTGCTGTTCGAAATTGCGATCGCCGCGCGGACGCACGATGGCGAAGGCATAGCCGCGCCGCGAGGCTTCGATCTGCATTTCCTCGACGGACTTTTCGAGCGCCTCGGCGTTGTAGAGCGACCCGACGCCGACACGCGAGTAGCTGCGCATCGAGTTCACATCGAGGGTCGCGATGCTGGTCTGGAAGTCGACGGTGGCGACGCGGTATTGCTGGCCTTCCTCGATCTTGAAGGTGACGAGGAAGCCTTTGCGCTCCGGATCGTATTCGGACAGCGCGGCCACCACTTGCACGTCGGCAAAGCCGTTCTTGAGATAGAAGCGGCGGATCAGGTCACGGTCGGCCTCGACCCGGTCCGGATCGTAGACGTCGGCGCCGCCGAGGAAGCTCAAGAGGTTGGATTCGCGCGTCTTGATGACATCCTTCAACCGGTAGGACGAATAGAACCGGTTGCCGATGAATTCGATGTTCTTGACGCCGGTCTTGCCGCCTTCGCTGATCGTGAAGATCAGGTCGACGCGGTTGTTCGGCTGGTCAATGATTTCCGGGGTGACGCTCACGTCATAGCGGCCCGAGCGGCGGTAGATTTCAGCGATACGCTGGGCGTCCGACTGAACCATCGGGCGGGAGAAAGTGCCGCGCGGCTTGGACTGGATTTCGGACGAGAGCTGGTCGTCCTTGACCTTCTTGTTGCCCTCGAAGGCAATGCGCCCGATCACCGCGTTTTCGACCACGACCACGATGATCCGGCCGCCGGCCTGATTGATTCGCACGTCCTGGAACAGGCCGGTTTCGATCAGCGCCTTCAGGCCGTCATCGATTTGGGCCTGCCCGAGGCGGCCGCCGGGTCCCGGCTTGAAATAGGAGCGAATGGTCTCGATTTCGACGCGCCGATTCCCCTCCACGGCGATCGAAGCCACCGTCTGGGCAGCAGCCGGCGCCGAAACAAGCGCCGCCGCTAGCGCGGCAGCAACTGGCACGGCGAACATGATCGAGGCGGCCAACAAGCCCCCCCGCACTCGCATTCCAAACATCATGCGCCAAGCGCCCTTGTCATTCTTGTGCTGGTCCGCACCCCTACGAACCGGCAGATTCCCATTTTCTGCATGTCTTGTAGCCAATTTCCCCAAGGCGGCAAACGGAACATCGCCCCGCGATTCCATTTTCATTCCAAGACGTTGCCGATGGGCAACGCCACAAAAAAGCCGCTTCACGATGCCGCCAGATGCAGGATGTCGTTATAGGTCGCAAACACCATCAGCATCAGCACCAAACCCAATCCGATTCGGAACCCCATCTCCTGAGCCCGGTTCGACAGCGGGCGTCCTCGGACCGCCTCCACGGCATAGAACAAAAGATGACCGCCATCGAGCAGCGGAACCGGGAACAGGTTCAGCAGGCCGATCGAGATCGACAGCACGGCTGCCAGGTGCACCAGCGCGGTAAGGCCGATGGTGGCCACCTGCCCCGAAATCTGGGCAATCCGAATCGGGCCACCGACCTGGTCGGCGGCTTCCCGGCCGGTAAAGACGCCGCCGATATAGGCCAGCGTGCGATCGATCACGAACCAGGTTTCCTTGACGCCCAGCCACATCGCGGTTGCCGGATCGACGCGTTCGGTCACGACATCGCCCGGCGCGGTCGCGCGGGTAATGCCCAAAACGCCGAGCCGGTGGGCGTTGCCGAACGGATCCTTTACTTCGCGCTGCTCCGGCGTGCCCTTCATTTGCAGCGTGGCATCGCCGCGCTTGATGGTGAAGTTCAGCTGAACGCCGGCATTGACGCCAACGACGCGCTGCATGTCGGAGAAGCTGCCGATGGTCTTGCCGTCGATCGCGGTGACGATGTCGCCGACCTGAAAGCCCGCTTTCGCAGCGGCGCTGTTGGCTTCGATCTTGTCGACGCGCGCGGTCGTGCTCGGCTTGCCGAAAAAGGTGAACAGGCAGGTGAAGATCACGATCGCCAGGATGAAATTCGCGATCGGTCCGGCGGCAACGATGGCCGCGCGCGGACCGACTTTCTTGTGGTGGAAGCTGCCCGCCTGCTCTTCCGCGCTCATGCTGGCGAGCGCCTCGGTCGAGGGCGTGGAGGCTTCGCTGTCGTCACCGAAGAACTTGACGTAACCGCCGAGCGGGATCGCCGAGATCTTCCAGCGGGTGCCGTGGCGGTCGTTGAACCCTGCAAGCTCCGGCCCGAAACCGAGCGAGAACGTCAGCACCTTCACGCCGCACCAGCGGGCGACCAGGAAGTGGCCGAGTTCGTGGAAGAAAACAACGATGGTCAGGACGAACAGGAAGGGAATGATGTAGCCGATGAGCCCACTGCTCAACGTATTGAAACTATGTAGAAAAAACTCAGTCATTCGATTCCCCTCGACGCGAACCTAAGGCTGCGCCCCCAACCCTCTAGGATGCCTTTAAGGCAATTTGAGGCAATAGGGAGGCAGCTTTATTTCGCGCATTATGGTCAACGGAAATCGCATCATCCGCTGAGCTCAAAGGCGCCAGGTTTCCGGAGCGGACCCAGTCGTTCATGGTCGCCTCGACAAGCCGTGCGATCGCGCCGAATCTGATCTTTCCGGCAATGAAGGCTGCCACCGCCACCTCATTGGCGGCGTTGAACACCGTGGTCAAACCGCCGCTGGCGCGCAGCGCGTCGTAGGCCAGCCGCAAGCCGGGAAATCGCTCGAAATCCGGTGCCTCGAAGGTCAGCTGACCGATTTTGGCGAGATCCAGCCGGGCCGAGGGACCGACGATTCGATCGGGCCAGCCGAGGCAATGGGCGATCGGGATGCGCATGTCAGGCGCGCCGAGCTGGGCAACCACCGAACGGTCGGAGAATTCGACCATGCCGTGGATGATCGACTGCGGATGTACGAGCACATCGATCTCGTCGGGCGTCAGCGCGAACAAATACGACGCCTCGATCACTTCGAGCCCCTTGTTCATCATCGACGCCGAATCGATGGTGATCTTCTGGCCCATGCTCCAGTTCGGATGCTTCAGCGCCTGCGCCAGCGTCGCCTGCTCGATGTCGGTAGAGGTCCAGGTGCGGAACGGCCCGCCCGACGCGGTGATAATCACGCGCACAAGCTCCTCGCGGTTGCCGGAGCTGAGCGCCTGAAACAGCGCGTTATGCTCGGAATCCGCAGGCAGAATGCAGGCGCCTGCCTTGGCGGCGCGCTGCATGAAGAAATCGCCGGCGCAGACCAGGCATTCCTTGTTGGCGAGCGCGACCGACGCCCCGCGATCGACCGCGGCGAGTGCCGGCTTCAGCCCGGCGGCGCCGCTGACGGCGGCCATCACCCAGTCGGCCGGGCGCGCCGCGGCCTCGATGATCGCGCTTTCGCCGGCGCCGCATTCGGTCCGCGTGCCGGCCAGCGCTTCCTTCAATGCGCCGAGCTTGGTGGGGTCGGCGACCGCGGCAAAGCGCGCGCCGAATTCTCGTGCGAGTTTGGCGAGCCCCTCGACATTGCCATTGGCGGTCAGCGCCTCAACCTGGTAGCGGGCGCGGTCGCCGCGCAGCAAATCCATGGTGCTGTCGCCGATGGAACCGGTGGCGCCCAACACTGTGACGGTGCGCGCGGCGGATGCCGCGGCCTTGTTATTACGCAATGGAACCGCGCTCATTTTTTCACCAAACCATAAGACCGCGGCCGACGCCATCGGCGCCGCCCCGGAGGAAACCGATTAGCGCCGCCACCGCGACAGCTGCAACAAATCCGTCCAGGCGGTCCAACAGCCCGCCATGGCCGGGAATGATCTGGCTGGAATCCTTGACGCCAAAGCGCCGTTTGACCGCGGATTCGAAGAGATCGCCGAGTTGAGAAACCACCGAAAGAACGCCTGATATCATCAACAGCGGTCCGATTTTCCCGAGATCCAGCACCGCGAATATACAGGCCACCGCAAGACTTGCGACAAAGCCGCCAATGGCGCCGGCCCAGGTCTTTTTGGGGCTGACGCGCGGCCAGAGTTTTGGGCCGCCGATGCCGCGGCCGGCGAAGTAGCCGCCGCTATCGGTCACCCACACGATGACGAGCACGAAGATCAGCGCGATAAAGCCCTTCACGGGATCGAGCCGCAGCAGGACAGACGCGACCTCCGCCACCGCCGCATAGCAAAATCCCGCAGCGCTCCAGTTGCGCTGCGCCGGCGTGATCAGGGCGACCGCCACCAGGCCAACAACCAGCACGGCGAGCGCCGCATCGATCCGCCCGATGGCGAGACAAAGCCCGGCCAGTGCGAGCGCAGCAACACCTGGTACGACCACGCGTTTGTCGGCCGCGATGCCCACCACCATAAGCCATTCGACATAGAGGCCGATCGCCGCCAACGTCACCAGCGCGGCCCAAAACCAGCCGCCGGCATAGGCGATGGCGACGGCGAGCGGGATCAGCACGGCGGCTGCAACGATGCGCGTCGAGAGGTTGCGCGTATCCTGTCCGGCAGCGGCCGCCGGCGCGGCCTTGCCCTCGGTCACGATCCGGTTTTCGCGGCCAGACCGCCGAAACGGCGCTCCCGTCTGGCATATTCTGCGATCGCGCTTTCAAGCGCCGCCTTGTCGAAATCCGGCCAGTGGATCGGCACGAAGACGAGTTCGCTGTAGGCCGCCTGCCACATCAGGAAGTTCGACAACCGCTGCTCGCCGCTGGTGCGGATGATCAGGTCGGGATCGGGAATATCGGGCGCGTCGAGATATTGGCCGAGCGTGTCGGTGTCGATCGATGCCGGATCGCGCTTGCCTTCGGCCACTTCGCGCGCCAGCCGTTGCACCGCGTTGGCGATTTCCTGGCGCGACCCGTAATTGAACGCGACGACGAGATTGAGCTTGGTGTTGGCGCGGGTCAGTTCCTCGGCCTCGTTCAGGAGCGCGCAGATGTCCGGCTCCAGTCCCTCGCGCTCGCCGATCACGCGCACCCTCACCCCGTCGCGGTGCAGCGTCGCCAGATCGTTGCGGATGAAGCGGCGCAGCAATCCGAACAGGTCGCCGATTTCGGTCGCCGGTCGCGACCAGTTCTCGGAGCTGAACGAGAAGATCGTCAGGTAGACCACACCGAGTTCATGGGCCGCACGAACCACGCGGCGCAGCGCCTCGACGCCTCGGCGATGGCCCTCCGCGCGCGGCAATCCCCGCGCGGCCGCCCAGCGCCCGTTGCCGTCCATGATGATCGCCACGTGCAAGGGACCGGTTCGATCCGGTCCTTCGGTTGCGGGGGCGGCGGCATTCGGCATCGTTAAAGTTCCAGGACCAGTCCTAAAGTCTCGGTCTCAAGTTTCGATCTTAAGGCCTTAAACGGTAAGGATTTCCTTTTCCTTCGCCGCCAGCAATTGATCGATCTCGGAAATCATCCCGTCGGTCGCCTTTTGCACGTCATTGGCCAGGCGCTCCTGGTCGTCCTCGGAGATTTCGTGGTTCTTCTCCAGCTTCTTGACCGTATCGAGCCCGTCGCGGCGGACGTGCCGGACCGCAACCTTGGCCGCTTCGGCGTATTTATGCGCGACTTTGACCAGTTCCTTGCGGCGTTCCTCGTTGAGTTCCGGAATCCGCAGGCGCAGCACCTGCCCTTCGGTCGCGGGGCTCAGGCCGAGGTTGGAGTCGACGATCGCCTTCTCCACGGCCTTGACCATGGATTTGTCCCAAACCTGGACGGAAAGCAGCCGCGGCTCGGGCACGCTGACGGTTGCGAGCTGATTGAGCGGCATGTGCGTGCCGTAGGCATCGACCTGCACCGGCTCCAGCATGGACGCGGCCGCACGACCGGTGCGCAAACCGCCCAGTTCATGCTTGAGCGCCTGGGTGGCGCCCTGCATGCGGCGCTTCAATTCGTTGATGTCAAAACCAGGTGTGGGCATAACGCTCTCCCCTCCTCAGAAAACCATCCGCCGGCATCATCATTCCAGCGGTTCGACGTGGCGCGGGCCGGTCAGCCGGCGACAACCGTGCCGTGGCCGGTACCGCGCAGGATCGCACCTATCGAACCGGGCTCGGCAACCGAGAATACGATGATAGGCAGCGCAGTCTCGCGGGCAAGCGCGAATGCGGTCGCGTCCATCACCTTGTAGCCACCTTCGATGGCCTGCGAATGCGTCAGGCGGTCGAAACGCTTGGCCGACGGGTCCTTTTTGGGATCGGCGCTATAGACACCATCGACATTGGTGGCCTTCAGCACCGCCTGCGCCCCGATCTCGGCCGCCCGCAACACCGCCGTGGTGTCGGTGGTGAAAAACGGATTGCCGGTTCCGCCGCCGAGCAGGACGATACGACCCTCGGCGAGATATTTGTGCGTCGCACTGCGGGTGAACAGTTCGGAAATCTCAGGCATCACGAACGCCGACAGGGTTCGTGCCGGCGTCCCCTTGCGTTCGATGGCCGCCTCGAGCGCAAGGCAGTTCATCATGGTGGCGAGCATGCCCATGGTGTCGCCGGTCGGGCGTGACACGCCACGCGAGGATACTTCGACGCCGCGAACGATGTTGCCGCCGCCGACCACCACCGCCACCTCAACCCCGAGCTGGCGCGCGGCGATCAAATCGTCGGCGATACGGTCCACGGTAGGCTGGTCGATGCCGAAGGACTGGCTGCCGGCGAGATATTCGCCCGAGATCTTGATCACGACGCGACGATAGACCGGCTCTGCCATAGCTTGTCGCTTCCTTCATTCCGCGCAGGCATCCTCCGGCGCAACGGCGCCGGAAGATTGTCGACCGCGGTTACTTCTTGCCGCTGGCCGCCGCGACTTCGGCTGCGAAGTCGGATTCCTGCTTTTCGATTCCTTCGCCGAGAGCATAGCGCACAAACGCAGTAATCTTCACAGGCGCGCCGACCTTGCCTTCGGCCTCCTTGACGGCCTGTGCCACCGACTTGCCGGTGTCATGGATGAACGCCTGCTCCAGCAGGCAGACTTCCTTGTAATAGGTCTTCAGGCCGGACTCGACGATCTTCTCGATCACGTTCTCCGGCTTGCCCTGCTGGCGATACTTGTCGGCCAGCACGTCCTTTTCGCGCTTCACGGTTTCCGGGTCGAGGCCGGACGGATCGAGCGCCTGCGGATTGGTGGCGGCGACGTGCATCGCGAGCTGGCGGCCGAGTGCCGCGAGTTCATCGGTCTTGCCGGTCGATTCAAGCGCCACCAGCACGCCCATCTTGCCGGCGTTGTCGATGACAGCGCCGTGGATGTAGCTCGCCACCACGCCATTGGGGACCTCGAGCAAGGCCGCGCGGCGCAGCGACATGTTCTCGCCGATGGTGGCGATCGCGTCCGAAATCGCGGTCTCGACCGTGAAGTCGCCGATCTTCGCAGCCTTGATCGTTTCGACGTCGGCGCCGACGCGAAGCGCGACCTGCGCGACCATCTTGACGAGGCCCTGGAACTGCTCGTTGCGGGCGACGAAATCGGTCTCCGAATTGACTTCGACGACGACGCCCTTGTTGCCCGAAATCATCGCGCCGATCAGGCCTTCGGCTGCGACGCGGCCGGCCTTCTTCGCGGCCTTGGACAAGCCCTTCTTGCGCAGCCAATCCTGCGCTTCCTGCATGTTGCCCGCGGTTTCGGTGAGCGCAGCCTTGCAGTCCATCATGCCTGCGCCGGTCGACTCGCGCAGTTCCTTGACCATCGCCGCAGAGATCGTTGCCATCGTTGGATATCCTTCTTGCCTGTTAGCCACGAGCGCGGCGCGCCTTGCGCCGTGCCGCCATCAGCTACAGGAATGCCGTAACAGGGAAATCAAACCGGTGGCCGGAAGGCCGGCCACGCGGCGTTACAATTATTCCGCTTCCGCGGTCATCGCCTTGGCCTGGGCAACCCAGCCATCGGCGCGGCTCGGAAGTCCGACCTCTTCGCCGATCTTGTGCGCGGTATCGTGATCCAATTCGGCCAGCTGCCAATAGTGGAAGATACCGAGATCGTTGAACTTCTTCTCGATCGCACCCGACACGCCGGTGAGCTTCTTGAGGTTGTCGGCGGTGCCACGGGGGCCCGCCAGACCCTGGAAGCCGGCCGGCTGCGGAGCAGCCGGGATTTCCTCACGGACCGGCTGCGCGGAAGCGCCGATGTCGATGCCGTGGTCGCCCTGGGCGCGCGAGATGCCGTCGATGGCGGCGCGGGCCACCAGATCGCAATACAGCGAAATGGCGCGGCCGGCGTCGTCATTGCCCGGCACCACATAGGTGATGCCCTTGGGATCGGAATTGGTGTCGACGATCGCGGCGACGGGAATGTTGAGCCGCTGCGCTTCCTGGATCGCGATGTCTTCCTTGTTGGTGTCGATCACGAAGATCATGTCGGGAAGCCCGCCCATGTCCTTGATGCCGCCGAGCGAACGGTCGAGCTTGTCGCGCTCGCGCTGCAGCGTCAGCCGTTCCTTCTTGGTGTAGGCGTTGGCATCGCCGGAATTGAGCACTTCATCTAGATGACGCAGCCGCTTGATCGAACCGGAAATGGTCTTCCAGTTGGTCAGCGTACCGCCGAGCCAGCGCGAATTGACGAAATACTGCGCCGACCGCTTGGCGGCCTCGGCAACGCCGTCCTGCGCCTGTCGCTTGGTGCCGACGAACAGGATACGGCCGCCCTTGGCGACGGTGTCGCTGACCGCCTTCAGCGCGGTGTGCAGCAACGGCACGGTCTGCGCGAGGTCGATGATGTGGATGTTGTTGCGGGCACCGAAGATGAAATCCGCCATCTTGGGATTCCAGCGGTGCGATTGGTGGCCAAAGTGAACGCCAGCTTCAAGCAGCTGACGCATAGAAAAATCGGGTAGCGCCATGGTAATACTTCTCCGGTTGGTTCCTCCGGAAGCGTGTGAGCAGACGAGCCTTATGGCCCGGCTGCCACCGGACGGCCTTTGAGAGCCATGCTTCCGTGTGAGATGGCGCGGTATATAGCCGGATTCCAGCCAGAAGCAAGGAAATACGGCCGGTTTTTGTCGCCTGCTGGCCCGGTCCGGGGCTGCAAATGCGGGCATTCGGGGCCCAAATCCGCCGAAAACCCCCGCGAAGACCCTATCTCGGCCGGGGCGGTTGGGAACGATTCGCATTGTCGCCGGTTTCCGGCAGGCGTAACCTTCACCCAATTCGCAAGCGCCCGCATCGTGAGGCGACGACGCGAGTTCCTCCCGATGCCCGGATAGCGCGTTGCACGCGTTGCAATGGAGGAACCGTTATGACCGTCTCCCCGACCCTGCAGAACTACCTGGACCAGACCGTCACCTACGACCTGATCCCTCATGCCCGCACCATGTCGTCGACGCGCACGGCCGAGGCTTGCCATGTGCCGGGCGATGCTCTGGCCAAAGGCGTCGTCCTTCGCCGTGAGGACGGCTACATGATGGCTATCCTTCCGGCTTCCCGCCATCTCCATTTGCCGGCCTTGAAAATGCAGCTCGGCCACAAGGTTGATCTGGCGAGCGAAGAGGAAGTCGCGAAGCTGTTTGGCGACTGCGAGCGCGGGGCCGTGCCGCCGGTTGGCGAATGCTTTGGGCTCGATGTCATCGTCGACGACAGCATCGATGCGCAGAGCGAGATCTACATGGAGGGTGGCGACCACGCCACACTCATCCGTCTGGACCGCGAGCAGTTCGCACGATTGACCGCGAAGGCCTGGCATGGCCACTTCACCACGCACGATTGAGGCCGCTCGAGCGCCGGTCGAGCGACCTCAAGCAACGCCATCGCGCGCGTTCGCCGTTGAACAGCCGCGTCGCGAGGCGTCGCCGTGCTTCAGTGATGGGCTGAAACGCTCTTGACGTACCCGGACACCACGTCGCCGGACGTTGAATGGCTGATGTCACCCAGGCTGATCATGCCGACCATCCGCTTGCTTTTGTTGATCACCGGCAACCTGCGGACTTTCAGCGTCTCCATGTGATGCACCGCCTTGGCGAGGTCATCGTCCTCCCGGCAGCAGTGGATACCTTCGGTCATCACGTCGCGCGCCTTGGCCCGGCTGGCATCGAAGCCGTTGCCAGCAAGTCCTTTGCAGACGATGTCGCGATCGGTCACCATTCCGATCAGCTGATCGTCCTCCCCGATCGGAATGCAGCCGATATCGTGCGCTCGCATCAGCTTGGCGATTTCGGTGACAGGCGTGTCGGGGCTGACCCAGTCGACGCCCTTGTGCATCGCGTCTTTGACTTTCATGGCGGACCTCCGTTGCTGCGATTTCAGGTGGTATCCCCGTGATGCAGAACAGTTCCCCCTGGCTCGACTATACGACGGATCGGATCGGACGGCATCGCAAAAAAAATGCGATGACGACTCCGCAACGCAGCGAAAGCCCGCGCTGGCAGCACGTCCATCAATCCAGGATGCCTCGCCAGCGTCCAATGGCAGGCAGGCGCACAGGCAGCGGCCTCAGCTCACCATGCGCTGGCGGTTTTCCCAGTACGGCTTGCGCAACTCACGCTTCAGGATCTTGCCGGCGCCGGACAATGGCAGCGGGGTCTGTGTGACCTCGACACTGCGCGGGCATTTGTAACCTGCGATCAGCGTCTTGCAGAAATCCATCAACTCGTCGGGAGTTGCGCTCGCGCCAGGCCTGGGAACGACAATGGCGTGAACCTGCTCGCCCCAGCGCTCGCTCGGGATACCGATCACGGCGCATTGCGCCACCGACGGATGCTGCGCCAGCGCGTTCTCGACCTCGGCCGAATAGACGTTCTCGCCGCCGGAGATGATCATGTCCTTGACGCGGTCGACCACGTACACAAAACCGTCCTCGTCCATGTAGCCACCGTCGCCGGTGTGCATCCAGCCGTCGATGACGGCCTTGGCGGTTTCCTCGGGCCGCTCCCAATAGCCCATCATCACATTGTCACCGCGCACCGCGATCTCGCCGACGGTGCCAGTGGGCACCACCTTGTCGTCGGCGTCGACGATCTTGACCTCGCAACCCAGCGTGGGACGGCCGGCGCCGCGATGCCGCCCCTTGGCGCGGCCATCGCCGACATGCTCCTCCCAGTGCAGTATCGTCGCGATCGGCGACAATTCCGTCATGCCGTAGGCTTGCGTGAACTGCACGTTCGGCAATGCCTTCATGGCGCGGCTGAGCACGGCGTCGCTGATGACGGAGGCGCCATAGGCGATACCCGTCAGCGACGACAAGTCGTAATCGCCGAGTTTCGGATGATCGACGAACATCTGGATCATGGTCGGCACCAGCAGCACGTCGGTCACGCGATCGCGCTGCATCGCGCCGGCGACGCCGTCGGGCGTAAAACCCTGGATGATGACGTTGGAGCCGCCGCTGAGCAGCACCGAATACATCGCCGCCCCGTTGGCAAGGTGAAACATCGGCGCGGCGTGCAGATAGACCGTGCTGCTCGGCCACAGGCCTTCGCCGAGCGCGTTCAGCGCATTGACCATCAGATTGCCGTGGCTGAGCATCACGCCCTTGGAGCGTCCGGTGGTGCCGCCGGTATAGAAGATGCCGGCGAGATCCTCGCTCTTGCGCATCGCATCCTGCATCGGCGCGCTGCGCGCGATCAACGCCTCATACCCCTCCGCGCCGGCGGGGGCGTCGCCATCATCGGCATAGATCAGCTTGAGGCCCGGGATCGTCTGAGCGAGAACAGCGCCGACCGCAGCAAAAGCCTTGTCGACGAACAGGATGCCGGCGCGGCAGTCGCGCATGGCGTCTTCGTTCTCCAGCGGGCTCCAGCGGATGTTGAGCGGCACGATCACGGTGCCGGACCAGCCGGCCGCAAGATAAAGCTCGAGATAGCGGTCGGAATTGAGCGACAGGATCGCGACCCGGTCGCCGGCTTGCGCGCCGAGGTCCCGGATGCCGGCGGCAAGGCGCGCCACGCGGTCGCCGACCTCGCGCCAGCTTTTCTTCCGGTCGCCACAGACGATGGCAAGGCCGTTCGGATTGATCTGCAGCGCGCGCCGCAGGCCGTGCGTGATGTTCATTTCCGTCCTCCCTTTGCCGGCCGGCTTTTCTTTGACGTTGCCGGGCCGCGTTTGCTTGCCGGGGCTTTTGCCAGCCCTTCGGTGAGTTGAGCCGCGAACCGGCTGGCGACGGCTTCCGCCGACCAAGCGCCGTCGCGCTGATACCAATGACCGATCCAGTTCAGTGAACCTGCGATGGCAAACGCCGTGAGCTTCGGGTCGCACGGCTTGATCGAACCGTCGGCGACACCGTCGGCGAGGTACTTGCGAAAGGTCCGGTCGATGCGCTTCTTGGCGGCGCGGACGATCTTCTGGTTTTCCGCGGTCAGGTCGCGCGCATCGAACCGCACCAGACTGGCGCCGGAATCAGTCGTCATCTGCTCGGCATAAGCCTGGATCAGCTTGCGCAGCTTGGCGAGCGCATTGCCGCCGCCTTTGTCGATTTCAGCAATGAACTCGTCGACGATTTCCTGGCCCAACGCCCAGCATTCGAACAGGATCTCATCCTTGCTGCGGAAATAATTGTACAGCGCCGGCTTGGTAATGTTCAGCCGCTCGGCGACATCGTTCAGCGTGACGCGGTGATAGCCCTGCTCGAGAAACAGCCGCACCGCGGTGCGCAGCACGGCTTCGCGTTTCTCGTCGCGCGCGCGGCGGCGGCTCTCGAACGGCATCCAAGGCGATGGATTGGTTTCGGGTGACTGCGCATCCATCCTGATTATTGCCTGCTCTGCATTGACGGGCTCCGTCGGCCCGTATATTACCCATGGGTAAGAAAAAGTCCAATGGGTAATAAAGGGAGCGCACCATGACATCCAGCGTCTATGTTGCCGGCGTCGGCATGATCCCCTTCGTCAAGCCGGGCGCGAACGCGCCCTACCCGGTGATGGGCGCGGAAGCGACCAGGCTCGCGCTGGCTGACGCCGGCGTCGGCTACGAGATGATCCAGCAGGCCTATGCCGGCTACGTCTACGGCGATTCAACCTGCGGGCAGCGCGCGCTCTACCAGGTCGGCATGACCGGCATCCCCATCATCAACGTCAACAACAATTGCTCGACCGGCTCGACCGCGCTGTTCATGGCGCGGCAGGCGATTGAATCAGGCGCGCTCGATTGCGTGCTGGCGCTCGGATTCGAGCAGATGAAGCCCGGAGCGCTAGGAGCTGTCTTCACCGACCGGCCAAGCGCGTTCGACGAGTTCGACGCCGCGGCCGACAAATTGGTCGACGCGCAAGGCGTGCCGCTGGCGTTGCGCTATTTCGGCGGCGCCGGTCTCAGCCACATGAAGAAATACGGCACGCCGCTGACCTCGTTCGCCAAGGTGCGGGCCAAGGCGAGCCGGCATGCCAAGCACAATCCGCTGGCGCTGTTCCGCAAGGAAGTCAGCGCTGACGATGTCATGAACGATCAGGTGATCTGGCCGGGCGTGATGACGCGGCTGATGGCCTGCCCGCCAACCTGCGGGGGTGCGGCGGCAGTATTGGTCTCGGAGAAATTCGCCAGCAAGCATGGCCTGCGCAAGGACGTCCGGATCGCGGCGCAGGCGATGACCACAGACACTCCCTCCACCTTCAAGGCCGGCGACATGATGCAGGTGGTGGGCTTCGACATGACGCGCGCCGCGGCGAACAAGGTCTATGAGGCCGCCGGCATCGGTCCTGGCGATCTCGACGTCGTCGAGCTGCACGACTGCTTCGCGCATAATGAGCTGATCACCTATGAGGCCCTCGGCCTGTGCCCTGACGGCGGCGCGGAGCGCTTCATCGACGACGGCAACAACACCTATGGCGGCAAGACCGTGACCAATCCGTCCGGCGGCCTGCTGTCCAAGGGCCATCCGCTCGGCGCCACCGGCCTCGCGCAATGCTACGAACTGACGCATCAGTTGCGCGGTTCGGCGGAAGCACGACAGGTGGACGGCGCAAGGCGCGCCCTGCAGCACAATCTCGGCCTCGGCGGCGCCTGCGTCGTCACGCTCTACGAACGCGTCTGAGGCCCTGATATGATTGACCCCTCCCTCATCGGACGTAGCCTTTCGCCTGTCACCGCGCATGTCGAGCCAGGACGCCTGCGTTATTTCCGCGAGACGCTGGGCGAGACCAATCCGGTCTATGGCGATGCCAAGGCCGCGCAGGCTGCCGGCTATGCCGCGACGCCGGTGCCGCCGACCTATCTGTTCTGCCTTGAGATGATGGACGCGGAACAGGCCTTCGAGTTCATCACCGTGATCGGCGTCGACATCGGGCGCCTGCTGCATGGCGAACAGCGCTTTACGTACCGGGCGCCCGTGGTGGTCGGCGACACGCTCAAGTTCCAGCCGCGCATCGTCAGCGTCGCCGACAAAAAGGGTGGCGCGATGACGCTGGTCGGCATCGAAACCAAAGTGACCAATCAGAACGGCACCCACGTCGCGGACTGCGCCCGCACCGTGGTGGTGCTCAATCCCAAAACCGCATGAGTACCGCCGTGAAAGCTCAACCCGCGATAGGCGACCGCATCGTCCACAAGGTGTTTCCGCCGATCAGCCGCCACACGCTGGCGCTCTATTGCGGCGCCTCGGGCGACCACAATCCGATCCATGTCGATTTGGATTTCGCCAAGGCCGCCGGATACCCGGATGTCTTTACCCACGGCATGCTGGTCATGGGCTATCTCGGCCAGGCGCTGACCGATGCGGTCCCTCCCCCGCGGCTCCGCATGTTCTCGACGCGCTTCGTCGCAATCACGCAGCTCGGTGCACGCCTGACCTGCGAGGGACATGTTTCCGAATTCGTCGAGCATGATGGCGAGCGATGCGCGAAGCTGGCGCTGACGACCAAAGACGAGAACGGCGATCTCAAGCTCGCCGGCGAAGCCGTCATCGTACTCTGATCAGGGAAAACAAATGACCAAGCTCAAGGGAAAAGTCGCGCTGATTACGGGATCGGGGCGAGGCATCGGCCGCGCCATCGCGCTGAAACTCGCCAGCGAGGGCGCGAAGGTCGTGGTCAACGATCTCGATGCGGCGCCGGGCGACGCCGTCGCCGCGGAAATCCGCAAGGGCGGCGGCGAAGCCATCGCGATCAACGGCAGTGTTTCCGAGGCCGGTTTCTCCGACCGTTTCGTCGGCGCAGCCATGGAAACATTCGGCGGCCTCGACATCATCGTCAACAACGCCGGTTATACCTGGGACTCGACGATCCAGAAGATGACCGACGAGCAGTTCCAGGCCATGCTTGACGTCCACCTGGTCGCACCGTTCCGTCTGCTGCGCGCCGCCTCCGAGCCGATCCGGATCATGGCAAAGAAAGAGGCCGAAGCCGGCCGCGAAGTGTTTCGCAAGGTGGTCAACATTTCCTCGATCGCCGGCCTTTACGGTAACGCAGGCCAGGCCAGCTATTCGTCGGCCAAGGCGTCGCTGATCGGGCTGACGCGCACGCTTTGCAAGGAATGGGGACGCTACAAGGTGAACGTCAATTGCGTGGCCTTCGGCCTGATCAATACGCGCCTGACCCAGCCGATCGAGACCCAGCAGAAGACCATCGACGTCGCCGGCCGTGACATCAAGATCGGGGTCCAGCCCCAGATGCTCGACGCGATGGCGAGAATGATTCCACTCGGACGCGGCGGCACACCGGAGGAAGCGGCGGACGCCGTCTATCTGTTCTGCAGCCCGGAATCGAACTACATCAGTGGGCAAGTCGTCGTCTGCGGTGGCGGCCTCATCATCTGACGCGAGGGATCAATGCAATATCGTTCATCCTGGATGACGGAGGAACTGGACGTCTTTCGCGACCAGTTTCGCAAGTTCCTCGCCAAGGATCTGGCGCCGCATGCGGAGAAATGGCGCGACCAGAAGATGGTCGACCGCTCCGCCTGGCGCGGGCTCGGCGAAATGGGCGCCCTGCTTCCGAGCGTGCCGGAAGCCTATGGCGGGCTGGGCGCCAGCTTCGCCTATGAAGCGGCCGTGATCGAGGATCTCGAAACCGTGGTACCGGAAGTAACGACCGGGTACTCGGTGCATAGCGCCATCGTCGCGCATTACATTTTGAACTACGGGTCCGAGGAACAGAAACAACGCTGGTTGCCGAAAATGGCCAGCGGCGAGTTCGTCGGCGCCATCGCCATGACCGAACCCGGCACCGGCTCCGATCTGCAGGGTGTGCGCACGACAGCCAAAAAACAGGGCAACAACTACGTCATCAACGGCCAGAAGACTTTTATAACGAATGGTCAGGCCGCCGACCTGATCATCGTGGTCGCGCGCACCGGCGAGGCCGGCGCCAAGGGAATCTCGCTGATCGTGGTTGAAGCCGAAGGCAACGACGGTTTCCGCCGTGGGCGCAACCTCGACAAGATCGGCCTGCATGCATCCGACACGTCCGAATTATTCTTCGACAATGCGGTAGCCCCGCCGGAGAACCTGCTGGGCAGCGAGGAAGGCAACGGCTTCGTGCAGCTGATGCAGCAATTGCCGCAGGAGCGCCTCTCGCTGGCCGTCGGCGCCGTGGCGTCGATGGAGCGCGCGATCAAGCTGACCGCCGACTACACCAGGGAACGAAAAGCTTTCGGCAAGCCCATCATCGAATTCCAGAACACCGCGTTCAAGCTGGCCGAGCGCAAGACCGAAGCCATGATTGCGCGGGTGTTCGTCGATTGGTGCGTCGAACGCCTGGTCGCCGGCGAACTCGATACCGTGACGGCCTCGATGGCAAAATGGTGGACGTCGCAGAAGCAGGTCGAGACCGCGGACGAATGCCTGCAGCTCCACGGCGGCTACGGCTACATGGAGGAATATCCGATCTCGCGGATGTTCGTCGATGCGCGGATCCAGAAAATCTACGGCGGGACCAACGAGATCATGAAGCTGCTGATCGCGCGGTCGCTGTAACAGGAGAGGCGGCGACGGCTCTGGGCCGCTACGGGCTTCAGCTGGGCTTAGTCCGCCAATTGCAGTTCTGAGAGCGTCGTTCTCGCCGTCGGCTCGTCCAGCGCAATAAGGTCGGCCGGTCCTGTATTGTCGCTGCCGGATGTTGCAACGGACGCAACCAGGGCTCCCGCCAATCCCGCAACCATGGTCGTGCCGGTTACCGCGTCATGCCTCGCGCTCGACTTGACCAGAAAGAAGTAAGTGCGGCCGGGCGCCGTGGTGAAATCTCGCCTGGACTCGCCGGGAAACAACACTTCGGTTGCAGTGAGCTGGTGCGGACCTGCCGGGAGATCGGCATAGGCGTAGGTTCCGACCACCACCTTGCCCATTGGTCTACCGTCCAGCTTCACATCGCAGGCGCACAGGGACATGGACAGGCCGTCGCGCTTTTGTTGAAGCACCACTACCCGGGACTGTCCTGGTTTTGGCGGACCGATCTTTTGCGACATCGCCGCATAGTCTGTTCCGACTTTGGCTGTCATACAGCCCGACAACAGCAACGCGCCCAAAAGCAGCGCAATTCCACGCCCCAACATAACGTCCCCAGCACTTGTCCCGGAAAAGGGCATAGCCGAAAACATCGTGAGGTTGCAATAGCTGTTGCTATGTCCTCCACGTAATCGGTAAACAGCGCAGCGACATCGAGATTTTGGCGATCGTGGCTAAATTGGAGGCCGACTCATGGTTCGCACAATTCGCAAGGCCGGTATGATGGAGGTTCCGTTCTCCGAATATCGGCTCGAAAACGATCCGCGATTTCTGCAGCGCATCGAGCGGGCCCGCAACAGCCTGCAATCAGGGCGCGGCGTCCGCCTCGAAGATATCGAGCAGGAATAGCGCCCAGCACCTAAAGCGTCTGCACATCCACCACGCCCGACACCGCCTTGATCGCGCCGGCGATCTGCGGCGAGACCTTGAAGCGGCCGGGAAGCTTCATCTCGACCTCGGTTTCGAGGTCAAGCATGATCACCAGCGAGACGTCGCCGTCGGCGCCCCCCACCGGCGCGGGCGCCGGTTTCGCCGGCAGGCCCTTTGGCGCGCCGGGCACGACCGGCTCCGGCATGTTCAGCCGTCGTGCGATGGAATCCAGCGGCTTGGTGTCGCGAACGAAAATCCGCAAACCCTTTTGGGTTTTGGCCGCCGCGTCATCCAGCGGCTCGGCATGCAGCACCCTTGCCCGCACGTCCTCGCCCTGCAGTTCGGCGCCGAGTTGCAGCAGCACGGCAGCCCCCGGCTCCAGCACGTCACGATATTGCGCGAGGCCTTCGGAGAACAGCACCGCCTCGAAATGGCCGGTCGGGTCGGACAGGCCCATGATGCCCATCTTGTTGCCGGTCTTGGTCCGCCGCTCCATGCGCGAGACGACCGTGGCCGCGACCTTGCCGGCGGTCGCGCCGGTTTTGACCGCGCGCGAGAATTCCGCCCAGGACTGCACGCGCAGCCGCTTCAACACCATGGCATAGTCGTCGAGCGGATGGCCCGACAGGAAGAAGCCGATGGCGTCGTATTCGCGCCGCAGCCGATCGGCCGGCAACCACGGTTCGATCTGCGGCAGCATGATGGTCGGAGCATCCGCGGCGCCGCCGAACATGTCGTTCTGCCCGATCGTCGACGCCTCGTGGCTGCGCTGGCAGGCGGCCAGAATAGCCTCCGCGCCGCCAAATACCCGCGCGCGGTTTGAATCGATCGTGTCGAAAGCGCCGGCGGCCGCCAGGCTTTCGATGACGCGCTTGTTGATGGCGCGCGGATTAACGCGCGCGGCGAAATCGGCGAGCGAGGTGAACAGCCCTTTGTGCCGTTCCTCCACGATCAGTTCGACCGCCTGCGGGCCGACGCCCTTCAGCGCTGCCAGCGCATAATAGATGGTGTTTTCGCCAACCTCGAAGGTCGCACCCGAGCGGTTGATATTGGGCGCCTCGACCTTGATGCCGAGCCGCTGCGCCTCGGCGCGAAACTCCGACAGCTTGTCGGTGTTGTTGAGTTCGAGCGTCATCGACGCGGCCAGGAACTCGACCGGATAATGCGCCTTCATATAGGCGGTGTGATAGGACACCAGCGCGTAAGCCGCGGCGTGGCTCTTGTTGAAGCCGTAGTCGGCGAACTTTGCCAAGAGTTCGAAGATCGTATCGGCCTGCCCCTTCGGCACGCCGTTCTTGACCGCCCCGGCGACGAAGATCGCGCGCTGCTTCTCCATCTCGGCGCGGATCTTCTTGCCCATCGCGCGGCGCAGCAGGTCGGCGTCGCCGAGCGAATAGCCCGCCATCACCTGGGCGATTTGCATCACCTGTTCCTGGTAGATGATGACGCCGAAGGTTTCCTTCAGGATCGGCTCCAGGATCGGATGCAGATATTCCGGCTCCTCGTCACCGTGCTTGCGCGCGCAATAGGTCGGAATGTTAGCCATCGGGCCAGGCCGATAGAGCGCCACCAGCGCGATGATGTCCTCAAAGCGGTCGGGCCGCATGTCGACCAGCGCGCGCCGCATGCCCTGGCTTTCCACCTGGAACACGCCGACCACATCGCCCCGGGCCAGCATCTGATAGCTTTGCGGGTCTTCGATCGGCAGCGTTGCCAGATCGACATGGATATTGCGCTGCCTGAGCAGTTTGACTGCGACGTCGAGCACGGTCAGCGTCTTCAGGCCGAGAAAGTCGAACTTCACGAGGCCGGCCGGCTCGACCCATTTCATGTTGAACTGGGTCACCGGCATGTCGGATTTGGGATCGCGATAGAGCGGCACCAGTTCGCTCAAGGGGCGATCGCCGATCACGATGCCGGCGGCGTGCGTCGAAGCGTGCCGGGTCAGTCCTTCCAGGCGCTGCGCGATATCGAAGGCGCGCGCCACAACGGGGTCTTCGTCGCGGAACGCCTGCAGTTTTGGTTCACTCTCGATCGCCGCGGCCAGCGTTACCGGGGCTGCGGGATTCTGCGGCACCAATTTGGTCAGTTTGTCGACCTGCCCGTAAGGCATCTGCAGCACGCGGCCGACGTCGCGCAGCACGCCCCTCGCCTGCAGCGTTCCGAAGGTGATGATCTGCGCCACCTGATCGCGGCCGTAACGCTGCTGCACGTAGTCGATGACCTCGCCGCGGCGATCCTGACAGAAGTCGATGTCGAAGTCCGGCATCGAGACGCGTTCCGGATTGAGGAAGCGCTCGAACAGCAGGCCAAACCGAAGCGGATCGAGGTCGGTGATGGTCAGCGCATAGGCCACCAGCGATCCCGCGCCCGAGCCGCGGCCCGGCCCGACCGGAATGTCGTTGTCCTTGGCCCATTTGATGAAGTCGGAAACGATGAGGAAGTAGCCCGCATAGTTCATGCGGTTGATGACGTCGATCTCGAACGCCAGCCGCTTCTGGTAATCCTCCTCCGAGGTTCCCTGCGACAGGCCATGCACCGAAAGGCGCCTGGCAAGCCCCTCCTCGGCCTGACGCTTCAGTTCGGCAGCCTCTTCGCCTGCCGCATCGGATCCCGATCCCGCGCCGACCGTGAAGCGCGGCAGGATCGGCTTGCGCGTCATCGGCCGGAACGAACAGCGTTCGGCGATCTCGACGGTGGAAGCCAGCGCTTCCGGAATGTCGGCGAACAGGACCGCCATTTCGGCGCGGGTCTTGAAGCGGTGATCCGGCGTCAGCTGTTCGCGGTCAGTCTCGGCGATCAGGCGGCCGCCGGCGATGCAAAGCAGCGCGTCGTGGGCTTCGTAATCGTCAGTGCTTGCGAAATACGGCTCGTTGGTCGCGACCAGCGGCAGGCCCTTGGCATAGGCAAGATCGATCAGGCCCGATTCGACACGGCGCTCCTTGTCGATGCCGTGGCGCTGCAATTCGACATAGAGGCGGTCGCCGAACAGGCTGGTCAGCCGGTCGCAGCGCGTCGCCGCGAGCGCTGAATGATCGCCGTGCAGCGCCAGCGAGATCGGCCCCTCGGGGCCGCCGGTCAACGCGATCAGGTCCTCCGAGTAGCCTTCAAGCCATTCGAGCTTGATATGCGGGGATTGGTGAACCGGTGTCTCCTGGAACGCCCGCGAGTTCAGGTGCATCAGGCTGCGATAGCCGCGCTCGCGCGCCGCCAGCAGCACGATTCGCGCAGGCGCGGTGGCAAGCGCATTGCGCGCGTTGGGATCCTGGTCGCCGAAATCGATCGCGAGTTCCAACCCGACGATCGGCTGGATGCCATAGCCCGCCATCTTGTCGGAGAATTCCAGCGCCCCGAACATGTTGTCGGTATCGGTCAGCGCCAGCGCTGGCTGGCGGTCGGCTTTGGCAAGCTCGCCGAGCTTGGCGATCTTGATCGAACCCTTCAGCAGCGAATAGGCCGAATGAACGTGGAGATGAACGAATCCGGCGTTGGACATGTCGCTTTGAGGGCTCTTGCATCGTGGATGGGAGCGATCGTCAGCTCTCCGAGAAACTCCCCGGGCGCCGACTCGCCAATTCCAATGGTGATGCGTTGGGCTAGCGGAGTCCACGCGGAACGCTCAGCTTGCGCCCGCCATCCGGCTTTTCCCCAAGGGGCTGTCGAAGCCTGCTTTGCGGGTACAACGGCCCCGATCCCGCCCCCACCTCAGAGCTGGGGAATGAGCTGCGCCCATACCGCGATCATCCCGACAAACAGCGTAATCGACGCCAGAGCGGCGGCTTCTTCCACAAACATCCTCAACATCGCAGGCACTCCCGATCCAAGAACATATGAGGAACATTGTTCCTTTTTTGTTCTAGGAGTCAAGCGCGCCCGGCGGGTCAGTTTGAAGAATGACCCCTGTGGTTAATTCTTGGGGGCCCGTCCCCCGTCCGTGATCGCTTGGCGAGCTGATTGGGGTCGATTGGGGTCGCTAGGTCGTTTCGGGTGGCTTGCCGTTCCCGCCTTCTGTCCGAGGCCGTTCAATAAGCTCGTATGTGGGAACGTGGCCGCTATTCCACCACGACTCCAGCGCAGCCCCGCAGACCGTGCAGACCGCGTCACCTGTTTGCGGTACCAAGAACTTCTCTTCAGTACGTCTGTACTCGGCGCCGCAATTGCATTGGACAATTGTCGCCATCCCCGGAATATGCGCCTGGAACCGCCCTTTTTCCAGCCCGGAACTCTGCCGCAATCAAACTGACCCACTCCGGGCCGCCTCCCCGTCGCGGGGTCTATCATCGACTTGGCGTTGGTTGGGGTCGCGGGGCGCTCGGGGATCAGATGAGCGCTCTCATCAGCTTTTCGATGTAGTCATTCACGGCATCTGCAAAGTCGCACTGAGAGCCGGGCCCGGCTGCGTCTCCGTGAGCTTTCACCACCGACCGAACGCTTTCCAAGGCGTCCCTTTGCTGAGGTGCGGGCGTCACGGCGACCATCTCGTTGATGGCATTTTCTGCCAGAGGAATGGCGCCCGTCCTGGCCTCCGCAATCAGCGGGCTCAGCACCGAGGTACATTTGTGTACGTTTTCCATGCCCCAAATATGCGCCCGGTCCGGTCTGTTTTCCAGCCCTCCGGGAAGCTGTCATTGGCACGACATCCCCGCTTCCATCGGCCCCCAGAAGCCACATTCCGTGGTGGGGTGATGGGGACCCCGCGCGTGAAGGCGGCCGTTGAAAACCAAGAGGGCTGCGGCGGCGAGTAGGACGGCTGAAACGACGATGGGGAATCTTATTTTCATGCCCCGTATATGCCTTCGCAAGCCGACCAATTCCAGCCCGCGCGGCTACGCCGTTTTTCGTCCAAAGACCGGCTGCGTCCGCCTGATCGGCTTCCAGCCGAAATAATCATGGGTACCGGACCAGGCGTGGACTTCGGTCTGGCAAACCATGCATTCGAATTTGCCCGCATGCTTGTGCTGATGCTGCTCCCTCGTCGCGGAGTAATCCATCCCGCAACCGGGGCAGGTAAATTCTTCTGTGGTCCAGATGCTGCTTGCCATTGCGCAACTATGCGCCGGCGGCGAGGCGATTCAAGTCCGCGAAGTTCCTGTAGTTAAGGGCGCGATAAATGGACTCGCGCTCTCGCGTTAACAAAAACTTCCGCAATGTCGAACCGGTGGGCCCAACAAAAAAGCCCCGGGCGACGCCCGGGGCTTCGATGGTCTCGCTAGCGAGTAGCGAAATCAGTACTGAGATCAATACTTCGCGATGATCGGGCCGCCGAACTTGTAGTTCAGGCGAGCGGTCACGAGATCGACGTCCTGGCTGATGCGATCGGTGCCGAAGAACACGCCAGCCGGCGTGGTGAAGGTGTAGGTCCGATCCTGCAGGAAGATGTGATTGTATTCGACGCCAATCGACCAGTTCGGGGCGAAGCCGTATTCGAGGCCAGCACCGACCGTGCCACCCCAGCGGGTGTCGTCGCTGGTGGACGCAGCGAGCGCGCCAGCAACGGTGTTGATGTGGTTACGATTCGAGGTCACAGCAGCACCGCCCTTGACGTAGAGCAGGACGTTGTTGACGGCATAGCCGACCTGACCGGTGAACAGGCCGAACGCGTCGATCTTCGAGTGGTTGACGAAGCCGGGGAACAGCAGGCTGGTGTTCGAGCCCTTGAAGTCAGCCCAGTTGCCCTGCGCTTCCAAGCCGAACACCCAGGTGCCGGCCTGCCAGCGATAGCCGACCTGACCACCGACCGTGGCGCCCGATGCGTCATGCGAACCCTCGGGGCCAAACGCAACGTTGGGAGCGACCGCGTCCCAATCATTGCGGCTCCAACCGCCGCCACCGTTGACGCCGATGTAGAAACCACTCCAGTCATACACAGCGGCGATCATCGGCGGCGCCTTGGTGTAAGGACGCGCAGCGAGATCCGCAGCCACTGCCGGCGCAGCCGCGCCGAGCGCGATCAGACTGGCCGTTACAAGCAAAACCTTCTTCATCTTTTTTAATTCCCGTTCCAGTTGGTACAGCCCCCAAGGCCGTGGCAGCGTCATATCATTGTTCGTTTGAATTACTGTCACTTGGCTGCAACAGCGCACGCGAAACGACTTCAGTGAAGATGTAAGTTAATATTGTGTAACAGGCACTTTTCGAAACATTGCGTGCACGTTCGCCGCAGAAAAATCACAATGGAACCGCGCAGCGGTATCGCCGTGTGAGATTGTGTTGAAGAGATGGCGCGCGTGCGCGGCTAAAGATGTTCAACGATCCGTGATCGAACCGACGAGCGCGCTCCGAACTCAACGAGATTCGAATGCGTGGAGCGAATCCAATTCTAGAGCCCCGTTCCGATGCAATCGGAACAGGGCTCTGGATTCTTGTTTTGACGCGTTTTCTTCACGCGAATCGGTGTCCACTTCGCTGGAAAACGCTCTCGTGTGAAGCTGTGGTCATTCCAGTTCGACGACCTGGCCGTCCACCAGCGACACCCGCCGGTCCATGCGGCCGGCCAATTCCATGTTGTGGGTTGCGATCAGCATCGCGACCCGCGTCGCCTTCACAAGCTGCATCAGGGCGTTGAACACGTGATCGGCGGTGTGCGGATCGAGGTTGCCGGTCGGCTCGTCCGCCAGCAGCACCCGCGGCGCATTGGCGACCGCGCGTGCGATCGCGACGCGCTGCTGCTCGCCACCGGACAGTTCGGCCGGGCGGTGGGTGATGCGTTCGCCAAGACCGAGATAGGCCAGGATCTCTGTTGCACGCTTGATCGTCTCGTTGCGCTTGAGACCGCGGATCATCTGCGGCAGCATGACGTTTTCGAGCGCGGTGAATTCCGGCAGCAGCCGGTGCTGCTGGTAGACGAAGCCGATGTCGGAACGCCTGATGTGGGTGCGGTCGATGTCTGACAATTGCGAGGTCGGCGCTCCCCCGACATAGACCTCGCCGTCATCGGGGCTTTCGAGCAGGCCCGCGATATGCAGCAGCGTCGACTTGCCCGAGCCCGACGGCGCCACCAGCGCCACCGACTGCCCGGCCCACAGCGCGAGCTTGGCGCCGTTGAGAATGGTCAGCGTCGCCTCACCCTGCGTGTACTGGCGTTTTATCTCGTGGAGATAAACCACCGGTACATCTTCCGCGCCCTCGGCCATTTTGCCCTCACTCATACCGGAGCGCGTCCACGGGATCGAGGCGCGCGGCGCGCCAGGACGGATAGAGCGTGGCCAGGAACGACAGTGTCAGCGCCATGATCACGACGGCAGAGGTCTCGCGGAAGGCGATCTCGGCCGGAAGCTTCGAGAGGAAATAGATCTCTCGCGGAAATATGTCGGTGTTGGTGAGCCACGACAGGAATATCTGGATCGATTCGATGTTGAGACAAATCAGCATGCCGACGAAAAACCCGGTCAGCGTGCCGACCACGCCGATCGCGGCCCCCGTGATCAGGAATATCCGCATGATCGAGCCCCGCGAGGCGCCCATGGTGCGCAGGATCGCAATGTCCTGGCCCTTGTCCTTGACCAGCATGATCAGGCCGGAGACGATGTTGAGCGCCGCGACCAGCACGATCATGGTCAGGATCAGGAACGTCACGTTGCGTTGGACCAGCAGCGCATTGAAGAAGGTCGAGTTGCGCTGCCGCCAGTCGACCAGGAACACCGGCCGCCCGGCCGCATCCGTCACCAGCCTGCGGAAAGTGTCGATATTGTCCGGATTGCTGGTGAACACCTCGATCGCGGAGACGTCGTCCTTGCGGTTGAAATAGGCCTGCGACTCCGGCAGCGGCATGAACACGAAGCCTGAGTCATATTCCGACATCCCGATCTCGAACACGGCGGCGACCTTGTAAGGCTTGATGCGCGGCGTGGTGCCCATCGCGGTCACAGCCCCCTTCGGGGCAACCAAGGTGATGCTGTCGCCGGCACGCAATGACAGCGTATCGGCGAGCCTGCGACCGATCGCGACGCCCTGCCCCTCGTCGAAGCCTTCCAAGGTGCCCTGCTTGATGTTCCCCGAGATCGAGGTGAGGTTATTCAGGTCGGCGGCGCGCATGCCGCGTACCACCACGCCCGAGGCGTTGAAGGCCGACGACGCCAGCGCCTGACCGTCAACCACCGGCGCGGCCAGCCGGATACCCTGAATCTGGCTGATCCGCTCGGCGACATCCTTCCAGTCGGTCAGCGGCGATTCCAGAGGTTGAACCAGCAGATGCCCGTTGAGGCCGAGGATCTTGTCCAGCAGTTCCTTGCGAAAGCCGTTCAACACGGCCATCACGACGATCAGCGTCGCAACGCCGAGCATGATGCCGAGGAACGAAAAACCGGCGATGACGGAAATGAAGCCTTCCTTGCGACGCGCCCGCAGGTAACGCCCGGACAACAGCCATTCGAACTGTGAGAACGGCGGGGTACGAACTGTCTCCTTCATGGTCTCACCCATCACTCGTACCGGAGTGCGTCGACGGGATCGAGGCGCGCGGCGCGCCAGGACGGATAGAGCGTGGCCAGGAACGACAGCGTCAGCGCCATGATCACCACCGCGGTGGTCTCGCCGAAATCGATCTCGGCGGGCAGCTTGGACAGGAAGTAGAGCTCCGGCGAGAACAGTTCGGTATTGGTCATCCACGACAGGAATTGCCGGATCGATTCGATGTTCAGGCAAACCAGCATGCCGACAAAAAAGCCGGTCAGCGTGCCGACCACGCCGATCGCAGCCCCCGTGATCAGGAATATCCGCATGATCGAGCCCTGCGAGGCACCCATGGTGCGCAGGATCGCAATGTCCTGGCCCTTGTCCTTTACCAGCATGATCAGGCCGGACACGATGTTCAGCGCTGCGACCAGCACGATCATGGTCAGGATCAGGAACATCACGTTGCGTTCGACCTGCAGCGCGTTGAAGAAGGTCGAGTTGCGCTGCCGCCAGTCGACCAGGAACACCGGCCGCCCGGCCGCTTCCGTCACCAGCTTGCGGAAAGCGTCGATCTTGTCCGGATTGGAGGTGAACACCTCGATCGCGGTGACGTCGTCCTTGCGGTTGAAATAGGCCTGCGACTCCGGCAGCGGCATGAACACGAAGCTCGAATCATATTCCGACATGCCGATCTCGAACACCGCGGCGACCTTGTAGGCCTTGATGCGCGGTGTGGTACCCATCGGGGTCACGGCCCCCTTCGGGGCAACCAAGGTGATGCTGTCGCCGGCATGCAATGACAGCGTATCGGCGAGCCGGCGACCGATCGCGACGCCCTGCCCCTCGTCGAAGCCTTCCAGGGTGCCCTGCTTGATGTTCTTGGCGACCGAGGTGAGGTTGTTCAGGTCCGCGGAACGTATACCCCGCACCAGCACGCCCGAGGCGTTGAAGTAGGAGGACGCCAGCGCCTGGCCGTCCACGACAGGCGCGGCCAGCCGGATGCCCTGAACCTGGTTGATACGCTCGGCGACATCCTTCCAGTCGGTCAGCGGCGATTCCAGCGGCTGAATTAAGAGATGTCCGTTGAGGCCGAGGATCTTGTCCAGCAGTTCCTTGCGAAAGCCGTTCATCACGGCCATCACGATAATCAGCGTCGCAACGCCGAGCATGATGCCGAGGAACGAAAAACCGGCGATGACGGAAATGAACCCTTCCTTGCGACGCGCCCGCAGGTAACGCCCCGACAACAGCCATTCGAACTGCGAAAACGGCGGGGTTCGGACTGTCTCGTTCATGGTCTCATCCATCTTTCGATAATCCCATGATTCGGGGCCAAATGTGGCCGGGAATGGCCAAGAATACCCGCCCCCCGTGGATAATCTTTATCCCGCTATCTTCCGCTTATCGTCCAACTATCTTGGCGACCGCTTCCGCCGGGCTGAGATTCTCGCGTGAGCCGTCGCCGCGCCGCTTGATCTCGAGCTTGCCCTCGGCGAGGCCCTTGGGGCCGACCAGAATCTGCCAGGGGATGCCGATCAGGTCGGCGGCGGCGAACTTCGCCCCTGCGCGCTGATCGGTGTCATCATAGAGGACATCGACGCCCTTGGCCTCGAGCTCGCGATACAGCGCCTCGCAGGCCGCATCGGTGTCGCTGGAGCCCTGCTTCAGGTTCAGGATCACGGCGGTGAACGGGGCCACCGCCTCGGGCCATTTGATGCCGGCATCGTCATGGCAGGCCTCGATGATGGCGCCGACCAGGCGCGACACGCCGACGCCGTAGGAGCCGCCATGGATCGGGACGTCGACACCGTCGGCGCCCGCGACCATCGCCTTCATGGCGTCGGAATATTTGGTGCCGAAGTAGAAGATCTGGCCGACCTCGATGCCCCTGGTGTGCACCTTGTTCTCGGCAGGCACTTCGCTGTCGAAGCGCGCGGCATCGTGGACGTCCTCGGTCGCGGCATAGACCGAGGTCCATTGCTTGATGATCGGGGTCAAATCGCCGTCATAATCGACGTCGTCGCCCGGGATCGGCAGGTTGAGCACGTCGCTGTCGCAATAGACGCCGGACTCGCCGGTCTCGGCCAGCACGATGAATTCGTGGCTGAGATCGCCGCCGATCGGGCCGGTCTCCGCGCGCATCGGGATCGCCTTCAACCCCATCCGCGCGAAGGTGCGCAGGTAAGCGACGAACATCCGGTTATAGGAGCGCCGCGCCGCCGCCTCGTCGATGTCGAACGAATAGGCATCCTTCATCAGGAATTCACGGCCACGCATCACGCCGAAACGCGGACGCTGCTCGTCGCGGAACTTCCACTGGATGTGGTAGAGATTGAGCGGCAGACTCTTGTAGGACTTGACGTAGGCGCGGAAGATCTCGGTGATCATTTCCTCGTTGGTCGGCCCGTACAGCAATTCGCGCTTGTGGCGGTCGCTGATGCGCAGCATTTCCGGGCCATAGGCGTCGTAGCGGCCGCTCTCGCGCCAGAGGTCGGCGAGCTGCAGCGTCGGCATCAGCAGTTCCAGGGCGCCTGCGCGGTCCTGCTCCTCGCGCACGATCTGCTCGATCTTCTTCAACACCCGAAAACCCAGCGGCAGCCAGGCGTAAATGCCCGCCGCTTCCTGCCGCATCATGCCGGCACGCAGCATCAGGCGATGCGAGACGATCTCCGCCTCTTTCGGATTCTCTTTCAGGATGGGCAGAAAAAACCGCGACAATCGCATGGGTCAACTCAGGGAATCAGGGGAACAAAAGGAAGAATGGCAGTGAAACCGGATCGGATACGAAAATACAAGGCCGGAACACCTTAAAAAGCCGCAAGACACGCGGATTTCCGGCCGTTTTGACCACCGATCTTGAGCCCATGATTGCGGCGCGATCAGGTCCGGGTTGGTCTTCGCAGGCCATGACGGGAACGGTGCGTCTCCGTTCTGTCGTCCCGGCGAAGGCCGGGACCCATACCGCGTGATCTCTCGGTGAAGCTCAGTAGGAAAGACCTTCCGCAAAACCACTCCCTGTGGTTATGGGTCCCGGCCTTCGCCGGGACGACACGCGGACATAGTTTCGCATTCTCGCGACGCGATGCGCCCGAGGTTTGTTGGAAACTTCTCGCCCTCAAAAATCCAGAGGGCGCAGGGAATGCCGGATGCGCGCTGCACCCGCGGTCTCGTGTGCGATTGTGCTAAGTAGGCTGCACACGAGCATACAGGGCAGCGGAGAGCATCCGACATTCCCTGCGCAATGGCTTTACGGCTTATAACGCGCTCTCCCCGGCGAGACGGCCTCTATTGCCACCGTCGCCCCTCGGAAGCGTTGGCTCCCGAAAGACTTGACGCCGTTACGGGCGCCAGGACCACACGCTTTTGCCGTACGCTTCCGCTACGACCGTCAATCGCAACGTCAACGTCCACCGCGACCCGCCCCTCGTCGTGACGACGGCCGACGCCCCTCTGAGTGGGACGGGATGGCTATGGATGTGCAGGTGATTTGGGGTGGAAAGAAAGCGAAATATTTTTGATTTTCGGAAATTTTTGGCTTGACATGATTTCCGTAAATCCGAACTGATTTGCCCGTCGGGTTGTTTTGTCGCATGCTGGCCGCGAGATTTCGCTTGCGCGCGAGGCGACGCAGCACACCCTGTCACCGCACGTCGAAGTCGCCTTCCAGCGTGACCTTCTCGAAATCGGTCACCAGCGCGTCGATCCGCATGTGCCAGCGCCCGGCGAGCGGCAACGGCACGCCGCGCACATGCCAGGACCCATCCGGTCCGCGCGTCGCCCCACGCTCGAATGGTTCGATGCCGCGCTCCGGCAGGCTCAGCGTCAGGGTCGCCTCCTTGGCCGATAGCGCAGCGAAGTCGCCGGTCATCAATTGCAGGACAAAATCATCCGAACCCACTTTGCCCGGCGAAATCGACACCTGAGCCATCGCAGCCTCGGTGTGGATATGGATCGCCAGCGGCGCCTGCGCGGCGGCCGCCAGCACGCGCGGCGGCGGCGTGAAACGCCAGCCCGCGACGACGGCGAGGATACAAGCCACCACGACGCATTCGATCAGGATCGAACCGATCAACGGCCGCGTATTCCCCGGATCAGCCGCCACGGCCGGCGTCAGGCGGTATCGGTTCAGCGCGGCGAGCCCAAGCAGGACCGTCACCAGTGTCAATTTGACCAGCAGGATAATGCCGTAGCGGGTGTCGATCAGCGCATGAAAGCTCTCGAGCTGGATGACCGCCAGACCCAATCCGCTCAACACCAGAAATCCGACGACCGGCACGGCCAGGCGCGAAAACCGTTGCAGCACCGGCACCACCGCGCCCGTCGATGTCAGCGCCAGCACCACAAGGGGCGCGAGTGCGCCGACCCAAAAGGCGATGGCAACGCCGTGGAGGAACATCGCAGGCGCCGTCAGCGATTTCGGTGACGCCGTTGCGGCGTGTCCGCTGGTTGCCAGCGACAGCCCGACGCCTGCCATCGCGAGAACAGTCAACGCCCAGGCGGTAATCCTGGTCGGGCCGCGCCACGCGAACCCGGCGATGACCATCGACGCGATCGCAATCAGCAGCGACGGTCCGAGGCTGGTTCCGAGCGCGCCAGTCCATGGCGCTGAGGTCGCCAGCCCCCCGAGCGGAAGATCGAGCAAGTCGAGACCCTGCAGGCCAAGCGAGGCGACAGCGCCCGCGACACCGACGGCAAGCGCGCCATTGATCACGCGCGCACCGCTGGAACCCTGCCCGATCCATACGGCAAAGAACGTGCCGCCGACGCCTGCGAACAAGCCGACATAAACCCCGATGCGGGCCAGCCAGATCAGGATCGCAAACGGGCCGCCATTCGACCTGGCGGTATTGGCCGTCGCAACGCCGATCGAAAACACCAGCGATCCCGCGACGGGATGCCCGTCCTGGGAAACCACGCGATAGCTGACGACCTGAGTCCCGCGCGGCAGATCATCAGGCAACACGATCACGACGGATTGGTCGACCGCGCGAACCGTGACGGCGCGCGTCTGGCCCGCGGCATCGATCAGGTTGACAACCGCGGGTGTGACGCTTTCGTTGAACTGCAATTGCAGGGTCTTTGGCGCCTCGGCCACGACGCTGCCATCGGCAGGTTCGGCAGCGACCAGCGACGCATGCGCAAACGCATCCGTTGCAAAACAGAGCGCCACCAGCAGTGCCGCGACGGCTGCGATGGCGCGTAGCATCGAATTTACGGCTTCGAAATCAGCTTGAGGCCCGGCGCCGGCGACGAGCCGTCATGACTATGCGACCCGGCCCCGGCCTTCGGAATATCGATCCAGCGGCTTACCCCCTTCTCGCATTCCTGCACCACCGGAAAATACAGCGTGGTGTTCGGCTTCAGGCCACCGGTGAGAAAGGTTGCCATGACGAATTCGTCGTAATTGTCGTCCGCGAGCTTGCCCCCGCTCCAGGACACTTCCTTGACGCCTTCGGAGAATTTGTTGCCATGATATTCGTATTCGGCGGCGTATTTTCCCTTTGTCGTCTCGAGAGTCCAGCCGGCCTTCGGCATCGGCTTGACGCTGATCACGCCTTCGGGGATTTGCACCCGGATTTTGACGGTGGCCGATCCCGCGCAACCATGCGGCACGGCAAATACCGCCTTGTAATAGCTGCCGACGGCCGCCTCGCGCTTCTCGAGCGTAACGTGCGCGTTGGCGGAAGACGCGGCGCAGAGTGCAGCGGCGGCGACTAGTAAACCTGGCTTCGACATTTTTGGCCTCAAATGTTCCTGCTGAATTGATCGAACTTCTCTCACGTCAATGGCGATGATGCGCCGCCCGTTCCTTGCCATGACTGGTGGACGCGGGGTCGCCCGCTGCACCGGCCGCAGCGGCGAACCGCACGCCATCGCCGTTACTTCTTCATGCCGGAATGACCCGAACGATCAGGCGCGGGCGCCTGCGCGCCGACGCCCTGCACGTCGAGCGACAGCGTCACCTTGCCCGCTTTTTCGAACTCGAGCGTTACCGGTACCTTGTCGCCTTGCTTGAGCGGGCCCTTGAGGTCCATCAACATCAGATGATAGCCGCCGGGCGCGAGCTTTACGGTCTTGCCGGGTTCGATGGCGAGACCCTTGTCGAGTTCCCGCATCGTCATCACGCCATTGTTGACAGCCATCTCGTGGACTTCGATCTTGCCGGAGATGTCGGCTGCGCCCTTGATCAGCCGATCGGGCGTCGAGCCTTTGTTCTCGATGGTGAGGTATCCGCCCGCGATCTTGGCACCGCCCGGCGTGGCGCGGCTCCAGGCTTGCGTGATGACGAGACTGCCGGCCTTGACCTCCTGGGCGTGCAAGGGGACCGTCTGCAAGCCCGCTACGAGGGCCAGGCACACGAGTTTGATTTGAATTGATTTCATAGCTTGTTCTTTCGATGTTTGAACGGCTTCGGCGTTCGGATTTCCACCACGCTGGTGAAGAGAAACCGGCGACACATACCGTACTCCCTCACCATCGGTACTTCATGCCGGCATAAACAGCCCTTCCGTTACCAGGTTCGAACAGGGGCGACGTGGCGGTTGCCTGATTGATAATGCTCGCACTCGAAATATAGGCCTTGTTGGCCAGATTGCGCCCCTCGATATAGGCCGAAACCGGACCGCCATTGTCGAAGCCCGCCTTCAACCCGACGAGCGCATAGGGCTCGGTCTTCAGCGTGTTCGCGTTGTCGACAAAATAGGACTGCGGCACCCATTCGATATTGGGCCCGAAATAGAAACCGGTCGGACTCTTGTACAACAACTCGGCACGGAGGTAGTGGCGCGGGGCTCCGGGCAGGATGTTGTTGCGATAGTTTGGATCGTTGTCGAAACGAAAATCGTTCAGCGTGTACGCAAGATTCAGCCAGATCTTGTCGGGCGCCGGGCCGTTGTTGAAGATGCCGCGGAAAATCGCGGCGCCCGCACCCGCTTCGATGCCCTGGTGAATGGTGCGATCGGCGTTGGTGACGTTACAGGTTCCGACGGCGTTGCCGAAGATACATTGCAGCTCGTCGCGGATATTGGCGCGATAGGCCGTGATCTCCCAGGCGTAGTCGGGCCGCTTCATCCGAGTTCCGATCTCGTAGGTGGTGGCGATCTGCGGTCGGATGCTGGTGAAGGGAATGACCGGCGTGCCCCCCGCTCCGGACGAACTTTCCCCAAAACTTGGCACCTCGGCGCTTCGGGAGATGTTGGCGTAGGCCTGCCAGGTCGGATCGATATTCCAGAGCAGACCGGCCTTCGGCGACCACAGCCTGAACTCGGTCGCCCCCGACTGATTGCCATCGCTGAGAAAGCGGTCCTGCCGGTTGCGGGTTGCGTACAGGAACTGCGTTCCGCCGATCGCGGCAACGTTCGGCAAGAAGTAAAAGCTGTCCTCGATGTAGAGGGAGGTGTTTTTGGACCGATCGATCGACGACGACAGCAGCGCGCCCTTCTGGCCGCCGATATTCGCGAACTGCTGGTTGTCGATACTGCCGTTCAGGACGTTGACGCCGGCGACAAGGCGGTTGCGGAAGCCGCCGATGTACCGGTCGTCGGTGACCTTCGCGAAGCCGCCATAGTCCTTGTAACTGTAATCCAGCCACTGAAAGATCGGGTGCATCAGGTGGCGGTCGACGCCGAACACTCCGAATTCGACCTTGGTGTCTTCAAACCGGATCGTCGTCTTGTTGGCGAGCCGCACAGTATCGATATTGCGCTGCTGGTCATTGATGACGTTTGCCGGAGCGGCGGCTTCAGGATCGCTCAAGGCGGAGGCCTTGGTGACGGTGCCGGGGATACGCTGGCGCACCTCATTGGCGTTGAAATAGAACCGTGTCTCGGCATCCGGCGAGAACTGATAGCCGACATTGCCGCTGACGCGCGTGCTGCTGCCGCTGCTGTGATTGCGAAAGCCGTCGGACGCCTGGGTCGAAGCGGTGACGAAACCGTCCCACGGCCCATTCGCGCCACCGGCATTGGCTTGGAGCCGCTTGAATCCGAATGCGCCAATATCAGCCGACACCCCGTTCGGAAACGGGTCGCGGCCGGTCGGCATCACGAAATTGATGGCGCCGCCGAGCGAGTTCGCGCCGAACTGCAGCGCGTTGCCGCCCTTGTAGACCTCGACATATTTGTAGGCGGTCGGATCGATTTCCTGGAAATCGCCATAGCCGTCCGCGGTGTTCATTGGAATGCCGTCCATATAGAGCTGCACGCCGCGCAGATGGAAGTTCCGTGACAGGCCGGAACCGCGGATCGAAAGCCGCGTGTCGTCACCCCATTTCGGCTGCGCAAAGACGCCGGGAACGTAATCCAGAATGTCCTTGATGGTGTTGGCGACCGTCGAATTCCTGTACGCTTCGGCCGGCACCAGCGCGACGCCGCCCGGCGTCTGGTTGATTTCCGCCAACGCCTGCTGTGCACTCAGTACCGCCAGGGCGCCGCGCCGCCCCTGCCCCTGATCGCTCGCGACCGGCGCAACCGGAGCCGGATTTCGAACGCGAGATGCCCGCGCCGTGCGCGCCGCGGCGCGTTGTGGGGGACGGGTCGTGGCCCGCTGCTGTGTGGGGGCGTCAACCGTGACGGGAGGCAGCACGCCGTGCGGGCTTGTCTGAGCGGCTGCTGGAATGGAAGCAAGTAGGACGGCGCCGGCAAGCAGGGGCTTGCACGGGCGCGCGCCCGAGGGGAAATGATAGCGAAACATTGATAATCCTGACACCGGCGCTGTGGCCGGCTTATTGAACTGCACCGATCAGCGCAGCCGAGGCACCGCACCGATCGTTCGGATGTTCGAAAGGTCAGGAAATAGAGGGTGGCGCGCGCGCTTGCGCGTGCGAGCCGGCGCGGGAACCGAACCGCTCCGTTGTGAATTCGACCCAGACCACGCGCGCGTGCCGGCGTTCGAAGACGACGGCGTCGGCGGTTTGCGGTACATCGACCGGCGCACCGGTCTGGAGCACGCTGCAGACCGAACAGCAACCATCGTGCGCGCGATGCCCGGTCTGGTCGCTCTGGCCGGTGGAGGCATCTGCATTGCCGTGACAGATCACGGCCGCGGCGATCGGATCGGAGGCCGCGATGCTGGCCGCCCAGCATGCGCCGATCGGTGCGAAAATCTGCACCAACAAGGCGATCAGGACTATGGGTAGGAAATTTTTCAGCCGCGCGCGCATTGCAAACCCATCCGGGTCAAGAACTAATCACCGCGAGAGTCCGAAGTCGAGATCGGGTTTCTGGTTTATCCGCGTGTGTTGCGCAAATAACCCGGCGTTTTGGATGCGTTCCAGCCGATTGAGGCGGCGATTCCGGCCCTCCGCGCCCGTGACCAGGTACGGGTACTGACCCTGGGGCACAAGGAATAGTGGTGCAATTCCAATCATTTCGCAGATTGCTGGAATTTTGAACAATCGTTGCTGAAAATGGTGACAAGTGGAAAAAGATAGTCTACATGTGCTGGCTCAGGCTGACCGAAAGGTTGAAGTCTGGTGGTCCAAGTCTCGGGAGGAGCCCTGACGCGCACAAGCAGCGTCGCCTCGTCAATCAAGATCAAACCCAAATTTTCGAGGTAAAAGGGTCGACACAATTTTTGAGCAGGGCTCCGTGCCCTGCTCTTTTTTTGAGTCTTTTGTTTTGACGCGTTTTCTTTACGCGAACCGCAGCCCACTTCGGTTGAAAACGCTCTAGGATCGTTTCTCCAAATCGTTCCAAGAATCTCCGAACCGCGTACGCCTCATGATCGCGTCCAATCCGATCGAGCGAAGCTTTGAGATCGCAGCCACCCGCTGCGCGGATCTGACGCCGCTGGTCTATCACCGCCTGCACAGCGAACATCCCGAAACACAAACGATGTTCCGGACCGAGGGCAGCGAGCTGGTCAAGGGCTCGATGCTGGCGCTGACGATCGATGCGATCCTGGATTTCGCAGGTCCCCGCACCGGCCACTTCCGCATGATCGAGTGCGAGATTTCCTCGCATGACGCCTACGGTACGCCGCGCGACCTGTTCATCGCATTCTTCGGTGTGATCGCCGGGACCCTGCGCGAAATCCTCGATCAAGACTGGTCGCCTGAGATCGATGCTGCATGGCGGAAATTGCTCGATGAGATCGAGCAGCTGGTCTTGCAGCGCACAAGTTAAAACGGCTTCCGCTCACCTTGCTCGATCGAATCCGCAACCCACAGCGATGACGTGATCAGCGAACGGGTGGCGCGTGCGCGACGAGTGTGAGACACTGCGGGCATCCGCGGTGCGTGCAACGCCCTCGGTCATAAAAATGAAAGCGAGGGAGCAAGCAATGTCAGGGACGGACAAATCCTCTACGACCAGGCGTGATCTTCTTCAGTCGGCGGCGTTCGCCGGCGCAGCGACTGCGCTGTTCGGCGGTTTGGGCGTGAGCCCGGCGCTCGCGCAGGCCGCACGTTCCGAAAAACCGCTGAAGGCCGCGTTCTCCAACGCCGGCCTGCAGGCCACCTGGTGCGCGCAGGGCAAGCAGGCCGCGGAATGGTGGGGCAAGCTGTTCAACGTCGAGGTCACTTGGTTCGACGGCCAGCTCGACGCCGTCAAGCAGCGCGCCGCGATCGACAACATGGCGTCGCAAAAATGGGATTTCGTCGCCATCCAGGCGTTCGGCATCGGCACCCTGACCCAGCCGGTGCAGAAGATGATCAGCGCCGGCACCCCGGTCATCGACATGGACACGCTGATCGCACCGCTCGACCAGATCAACGTCCACTCCTTCCTCGCCCCCGACAATGAATTCATGGGCGCTTCGGTGACGCAGGCGCTCTGCAATGCCATGGGCGGCAAGGGCAAGATCATCATGACCCAAGGCGCCCTCGGCCACACCGGCGCGCAAGGCCGCGCCAAGGGATTCAATACGGTCGTCAAGCAATTCCCGAACATCGAGGTGCTCGATACCCAGCCCGCCGATTGGGACGTCACGAAGGCCGCGCGTCTGTGGGAGACCTATCTGACAAAATACCCGCAGATCGACGCCGCCTTCTTCCACAATGACGACATGGCGCTCGCCGCCTACAACATCATGAAGGCGCGCAACCGCACCAACATCCTGATCGGCGGCGTCGATGCCATGCCGCCGGCGATCCAGGCCGTCAGCGAAGGCCGGATGTTCGCCACCGTCCGCAATCCTTCGTGCCGTATCCATGGCGGCGCCATCGTCGCGGGCGTCGCCGCGGTGACCGGGGGCGAAAAGAGCGGTCAGGGCATTCCGAAGCACGTGATAACGGACGGCCCGGTCGTGACCAAGGCCAACGCCGCGGGCATGCAGTGGATGGAGAATCATTTCCTGATCTGAAGTCTGATGACGCCGCAACGCTCACCCATCCTCGAACTGCAAGGCATCACCAAAGCCTTCGGCGGCGTCGAGGCGCTTCGGGGTGTTGATTTTGCGCTGTTCGCCGGCGAGATCCACGGTCTCGTCGGCGAAAACGGCGCGGGAAAAAGCACGCTGATGAAGATCATCGCCGGCGTGCATGCGGAATTCTCCGGCCGTTTTGCACTTGATGGGAAGGACACCCGTTTCCGTTCGACCCGCGACGCGCATGCGGCCGGCATCGCCATGGTCCATCAGGAACTGAGCGTCGCCCCTGACCTGTCGGTGGCCGAAAACGTCTTTCTCGGCACCCAGCCGACCAACCGCTTCGGCCTCGTACAATGGCGGCGCATGGCGCGTGAGGCCGGCGAACAACTCGCCAAATTCGGCATCGACGTCGATCCAATGTCGCGGCTCGGCGACCTGCCGATCGGCATGCAGCAGCTGATCGAAATCGCCCGCGTCCTGTTCTCGGGCGCCCGCATCGTCATTCTCGACGAGCCGACCTCCGCCCTCTCGCCGCCTGAGGTCGAGCGCCTGTTCGCGACGCTGCGGCGGCTGCGCGACGAGGGTTGCGCCATCGTCTTCATCTCGCATTTCATCGAGGACATCCTGCGCGTCTCCGATACGGTGACGGTGTTCCGCAACGGGCGGAAAGTCGCCGAGACGGAGTCCGCTGCGACCAGCAAGGCCGCGTTGATCGAAGCCATGATCGGCAAGGGCAGCGAGGCGCTGGGCGAGACCTATGCACACGACATCATGCTGCCGCCGCCAACCGATCGTCCGGCGGTGCTGAAGGCGGACGAACTCACGCTCGCCCGCAGCCTGCAGGACGTTTCGTTCGAGGCGCGCGGCGGCGAAGTTTTGGGCATCTACGGCTTCATGGGCTGCGGGCAGCTCGAGCTGGCGCGAATCCTGTTCGGCAAGATCAAGCCCGACCGCGGCACGCTGATCGTGGGCGGCGAGCCCAAGACCTTCGCCAGCACCGCGGCGGCGCGGCGCGCCGGCGTCGCCTTTGTTCCCGAGAGCCGCCGCGCCATGCTGTTCCACCAGGAGCCGGTCTACAAGAACATCTCGATCAGCGTGCTGGGCCGGATCTCTGCCCTGTTGCTCAAGCCGGCACGCGAGCGCTCGATCGCTGCGCGCCAGGTCGAACAGTTGCAGATCAGGCCCGCGGCCGTCGAACTCGAACTCGGCATGCTGTCCGGCGGCAATCAGCAGAAGGTGGCGCTGGCGAAATGGCTGAGCTATCCGCCGCGCCTTTTGGTGCTGTGCGAGCCGACGCGCGGCATGGACGTCGGCGCCAAGAACGACGTCATCAACATCGTCAGGGATCTGCGGGCCAAGGGACTGGCCGTGATCGTGCTTTCGACCGAACCGGAGACGGTCCTGTCGCTGGCCGACCGCATTATCGTCCTCAAGCGCGGCGTAGTCGTGCGCGAATTCACTCATGAGATGGTCAGCAAGGACCGCCTGCTGCAAGCGGCTTGAGGAGAACTTTGAATGGCAAGTGAAGGCGCGACAGTCCCGGCGGATCGCAAGCGACCGCGCAGCGTCGGCAGGTTCCTGCGCTCGCAGATGCGCAACATCGCGCCGTTCCTGACGCTGATCTGCCTTACCGGCTTTTTTGCCGCCGCCAGTCCGTCGTTTGCGACGCTCGACAATTTCGGCAATATCCTGACCCAGGTCTCGGTGACCGGCATCATCGCCGTCGGCCTCACCTTCGTGATCCTGTGCGCCGAGATCGACCTGTCGATCGCCAGCATCGCCAACGTCACCGGCATCGCGGTCGCCTATTTCACCCTGCAGGAATCCTACGTGAACATCGCCAACGTCCCGATGCCCGGCTGGGCCGCGGTCATGCTGGCGCTCGCGCTCTGCGCCCTGCTCGGCGTCGTCAACGCTTTCGGCCTCACCGTGATCGGCATCCCCTCCTTCATCATGACGCTGGCGATGATGCAGATCGCCGCGGGCATTTCCGCGCTGCTGGTGCGCGGACAGATCGCCTACAAGGTGCCCGACGTGATCACCACGCTCGGATCGGGGTCGGTCGGCGGTATCCCATGCATCGTGATCGTGGCCGCGCTGATGCTGCTCGCCGGCCATCTGGTGCTGACCTACACCCGTTTCGGCCGCTACGTGTACATGGTCGGCGGCAACCGCGAGGCGGCGGAATATTCCGGGCTCAACGTCAAACTCATCCTCGGCAGCGTGATGGTGATCGCGGCGGTCTGCTCGGGGATCGGCGGCATGCTCGGCGTCGCCCATTTCGGCAGCGCGCAGCAGAACGAATTCGACACCTATCTGCTCGATTCAATCGCCGCCGTCGTGGTCGGCGGCACCAGCCTGTTCGGCGGCCGCGGCGGCATCGGCAACACCATCGTCGGCCTGTTCGTGCTCGGTGTCCTCAACAACGGCCTCGACCACGTCAATATCGACAGCTTCCTGAAGATCCTGATCCGCGGCCTGATCCTGCTCGCGGCGCTGGTGATCAACGTCTATGCGCAGCGGCTGCGGGAGAGAGCGGTCGAATGACGCCGGCGTTTTAGCCCGTGAAGCCATAAATCTGCCGAGGGCAGACATTTTGCCAGAGTCCGCATTGCGTCCCGTGGACGCGACGGGTCGGTCATCTCGCCACGAAATCATCCGCGTTAAAGTCATCGTATTGTCAGCGCAAAAATTCGAGGCGCGCTTCCAATCCGCCGCCATCACGATTGGCGAGCGTGAGCGTCCCGAGAAGCGCGCTGGTAAGTTGCTGGGCGATGGCAAGGCCAAGCCCGGTGCCGCCGGTTTCGCGATTGCGCGAAGCCTCGACCCGATAAAACGGCAAGAATACCGACTTCAGATGCTCGTCGGGAATACCGGGGCCCCGGTCCGATACGGTGATCGTGATGCCGTTCGACCGCTGCGCATCGATGGCGACTTCGACATCCTCGCCGAATTTCAGGCCGTTATCGATCAAGTTGATCATGATGCGGCGCAAGGCCTGCGGGTGCGTGAGAATCGTCACCCCGCGTTCTCCGGAAAAGCGAAGAGATTTTCCGGCGTCGGAATAGTCGCAGACGAGGCTGTCGATAAGGGCATGCAGGTCGGTCTGACACCGCTGCTTGCTGAGCTCGTCGCGTCCGCGGGCCAGGGCAAGACCCTGCTTGACGAGCGTCTGCATTTCCTGCAGGTCGCCCTGCAGCCTTTCCTTGGCGTCGCTGTCACCCAGGAAATCAGCGCGCAGCCGCATGCGCGTGATCGGAGTCTGAAGACGGCGCGCTATCCCCGCCAGAATCTGGATCCGCTCCACAGCCTGCCCGGCAATGCGTCGCTGCATGGCGTTGAATGCGGTAGCGGCGCGCGCCACTTCCTTCGGACCATCCTCCGGGAGCAACTCGCCGCGCAGATCCGAACCCAGGCTGTTGGCCGCGCGCTCGAGGCGCACCAGCGGTTGTGTCGCGAGCTTCACGGCAATCCAGGTGAGGAACGCGAGAGCAAAGAGTTGAACGGCGAACGCCGTCGGCAACCAGGGCGAAATCACCGTCCTCTGTGCGACGAATTCGACCATCAACGGGCTGCCGTCCTTCAGGTGAACGAGCCAGCCCAGCCGCCGTCGATTCAGTGGATCGAGGTAGAAGATAGATTTCGCGTCGTGGCCGGCCCCTAGCATGGCCCTCAAACGCGCTAGGCGCTCTTGTCGTCGTTTGGATGGCGCCGCTTCTATCTCTCCCCCACCTCCGAGAACGTACCGATATGTAGGTCGACTGAGACGTTCGAGCCAGGCGGACCGTTCTTCGGTCTTGACCCGGTCGAGGATAGCGATCGTGGTCGCGATGTACCTGATGAAATAGTCATCCCCTATCTCGCGGCTGAGGCCGAAGACATTAAAGGCAACCAGACCAAAGGACAGCACATGTGTAGCCAGGAGACCGCCGAACAGGATGATCGCCAGCCGGCGGAACAGTGAGTCCGGCCAAAGACGCGCCGCCGTACGCCGAAAACGGGCGCTCATGACGGCTCCCGCAATGCTTCGACGGCGACATGCGCGGTGGCCCCGGGGCCAATGTCGTCGTACTCCCGCGCCAGGGCAAGGCCCTGTTTGACGAGCGTCTGCATTTCCTGCAGGTCGCCCTGCAGCTTTTCCTTGGCGTCGCTGTCACCCAGGAAATCGGCGCGCAGCCGCATGCGCGTGATCGGAGTCTGAAGATCGTGCGAGATCGCCGCCAGAATCTGGATCCGTTCCGCGACCTGCTCGGCAATGCGGCGCTGCATGGCGTTGAACGCGGTAGCCGCGCGCGCCACTTCCTTCGGACCATCCTCCGGGAGCGGCTCACCGCGCAAATCCGAACCCAGGCTGTTGGCCGCGTGCTCCAGGCGCGCCAGCGGTTGCGTCGCGAGCTTTACGGCAAGCCAGACGAAGAATGCGATAATACAGAGTTGAACGGCGAGCGCCGCCGGCAACCATGGCGAAATGGTTGCCCCCTGCCCGAAGATCTCGAGCGTCAGCGGGCTACCGTCCTTCAGATGCATGAGTATGCCCCGTCGCGATCGCGTCGGTGGATCGAAGTAGACAAAATTCGCCTCGTAGGCGGGCCCCAGCAGGGCCCGCAAACGCGCGATGTTTGCTTGCCGACGTTTTGGTGGCTCCGCTTCCAGCTCTCCCCCATCTCTGAGAACGTATCGATAGTGCAGTCGAGAGAGGCGGTCGAGCCAGGCAGGTCTTTCTTCAGGCTTGACGTAGTCCAGGATGGCGACCGAGTCCGCGACGTCCACGGCAGCAAATTTATTCCCCAGTTCGTCTTCGATAGCCATGTGGTCGAGGACAATCAAAACGAAGGCCAGCACATGTGCAGCTACAAGGCCGGAAAACAGGATCATCGCCAGCCGGCCGAACAGGGAGCCCGGCCAAAGACGCGCCGCCATACGCCGAAAACGGGCGCTCATGACCGCTCCGGCAATGCCTCGACGGAGACTGCAAAGACGTAGCCTTCGCTGCGCACCGTCTTGATGTAGGACGGCTCCCGGGCGTCGTCGCGCAATCGCTGGCGAAGGCGGCTGACAAGAAGGTCGATTGACCGATCGTAGACTTCGGTCTCACGGCCTTGCGTCAGGTCGAGCAGCTGATCGCGATTGAGGACATGTTGAGGGTGATCGAGAAACACGCGCAACAATCGGTATTCGGCGCCACTCAACGAGACCACGGTTTCGTTGGAGTCGACCAGGAAACGCCCGGTCGTATCGAGCTTCCATTCGCCGAAGCGAAAGAGGCGGGCTTTTTCCGATGCCGCAAGGTTGCGGGGCAGCATCTCGGCCCTGCGCAAAACCGAGCGGATTCGTGCGAGCAGCTCGCGCGGGGCAAACGGCTTCGTGAGATAGTCGTCCGCCCCCATCTCAAGGCCGACGATACGGTCTGCTTCATCGCCGCGCGCCGTCAGCATCAGGATCGGAATGTCATAGGGTTGATTTGCGCGCAAGTTGCGACAGAGCGTGAGGCCGTCGTCCCCGGGCAGCATGAGGTCAAGCACGATCAGATTGACCCGGTGGTTTGCGAGAACCTCGCGCATCTGCCGGCCGTTGGCCACCGTAGTGACCCGATAGCCGTTGCCGACAAAATATCGGTCCAGCAGTTCGCGTAAACCCAAGTCATCGTCGACGACGAGAATGTGGTCCGAATTGCCCATACACGCCATAGTACCCAACCGGCGAGGCAAGCGACATCCTATTTTGTAACGTAATGTATCGACACGCCGGCCTGACATGGAAAATTTCAAAATGGGCACAAACGGAAATTCGCGAGACACATCGGACACTTCCAGTTGGGGCTTCTCGTCTTTTTTGGAGGCGGTGTCGATGAACCTGGACAAGGACATGCTCGCCTTGCCCGCCGAGGCCAAATTGAGCGCGCCCGCGCCGTCCTGGGACGGCATTAATGTCCGGATTTGGGAGAACGTCTCATGAGAATGTCGTCAAGCCTATTTGCACCCTCAGCTGTCGCGATCCTGTCAACGGCATTGTTGTGCGGCCTGAGCGGTACGGCAATGTCGCAAACCGCAACGGGCTCAACCACCCCGCTTCCGTCACGGTCGACGCGCCGAAGCAGGTGGCAAGGCCGCTTCGGCCGGCGGTAAGGTCACAAAGGCCCGCTCGGGTGGCACACACGGTTGCATCTCCCCGGAGATCGCCAGCCGCGGCAATACGATCGACTTCGCCAAGTGCCATACTGGCGGGGCCAGGTACAACCATGGAGAAGCTTGCCGCGTTCGAGAAAATCTCCAACAATTGCAACGATGGTTGCCAAACAAGTTTCAAGTACGGCAACCAACCCTGGAATGGATGCTCGGTGTCGGGGGGGGTTCCGCCTCCTTTTTCGCCAACGTGCAGAAACGTACACAACTACAAAACCTATGCTGAGTGCCAGAACAGCAGACTGTTTTTGGGTGGGAGCAACGCTGGCGCCTGGTGGTATTGCAGCAGCCTGCTCGCCGGAGGGAAGTTGGCCGGGGAGAAGCCTCAGGTCGCAGAACTCAAGCGATCAGGGCGTCGCTAGTCCATACCGCCCGCTGGCTGCGCAAGTCTGGCCAAGTCCGCAATCCGCCGAAAGCGGAAGTGGATCAGGCTTGGCCAGCCGCTAGCCCTTACCCACCGAATTCTGCTCGCGGCGCTGGTGATCAACGTCAATGCGCAGCGGCTGCGGGAAAGGTGCATTCCAGGCCGTGAACCCAAATCAACACGCGGGTTGCGACAATGCGTCTCTCCTGTGCGCGGGAGAGAAGAATCGCGAACGATTGAGGGGCCTGCCTCGCTCGGAGACAGACCCCTCAACCGCTTCTCTTGGGAAGAGAGAAGAGAGTCGCGTGTATCCTAGAACACCTTGTCCACCGGCAGGCCGAGCGCCATCGAGCCGGCATATTGCGCCTGCGGACCGGCCTGCAGCGGGTGGTAGCGGGCGGCCTGGATGTCGCGGAAACGACGTTCCAGTCCGGTGGCGCGGTAGAAGCCGGCGCCGCCGGCGAGCTCCATCGCAAGCTCCACGGTGGCAATGGCGTGGCGCGCGACGAGCGTGCGGCCGGTCATCACCTGATTGATGGTCTCGGCCGAAGGCGCATCGAGCCGCACCGCCGCCAGCATGTGTTCGCGGGCAAGGCGCGCACCGGCCAGTTCGGTGTCCATCCGGCCGGCGAGCTGGATCATGTGGTTATCGACCTTCTTCTTTTTCGCGACACCAACCGCGATGTCGCGGGCGCTCTCGGCGACGCCGAGATAGACCGAATAGATCAGCGGGAACGCGATGGTTGCGATGATCTGGAACAGCGGATGCCATTCGCCGGCCTTGCGCTTCACCGCAACGGCTGCTTCCGGCACCACATGGCCGTCGATCATGACGTCGTTGGAGCCGGTGCCGCGCATGCCGAGCGTGCGCCAGTTGTCCATCACCTTCACCTGCGGCGAGTTCATCGGCAAACCGAAGTGCAATACCTGCGCCGGTTCGCCTTCGCTCTCCAGCACGGCGGTGGTCATGAACAGGTTCGCGGCCGGCGAGCCGGAGGCAAACACCTTGCGCGCGGTGATGCGATAACCGCCGTCGACCTTCTCGGCCTTGCCGGAGCCGCCGATCCAGTCGCTGCCGCCGCTCGACAGCAAAAAGATGCGCTCGGCAGCGATGCGCTTGAGCAAGGGCTCGACCGGCGCCGCCTTCTGCACCTTCCAGCGCCAGGCGGGAATCGCGACCTGATGGGTGTGCATGGAAAACGCCAGCGCGGTGGAGCCGCAATGCTGGCCGAGGATGCGCAGCATTTCGGCGAGCTCATCGATACTGGCGCCGCCGCCGCCAAGTTCAGTGGGCACGCCGGCCTCGACCAGGCCCGCTTCCTTCAGCGTGGCAAAATTCTCGGCGACGAACTGGTCCTCGTCAGTGGCGGTGGCGGCGCGCTCGGCGAAGATGGGGCCGAGCTCGCGGGCGATCTCGACGGGGCTGCGGTGCGTTGTCGCATCGATGGCGCGTGCTGCGTTGCTGCTCATGGTGATCCCTCCATTCATTGGGACATTCGCGAGTACGCGAGATGTCTAATGCCCCGGAAACTAGGCCCGGGCGCAAAATCCCTCCAGTTCAGGAAGTGTACTGCCGCGTCGGCGATGCCCCGCAAGCAAAACAGCCCACTGTAAACACTGGATTATTCGCTTCCATGTGACAGCCGACAGACCAGAGCGGTATAGTATCTGTACTGCCCCCGCGCGTGCATGAGGAGATTCCCGTTGCCCGACAAAAGCGAACGCGGAAGCTACGGGCAGTTCTGCCCGGTGGCGATGGCGTCAGAGATCTTCTGCAACCGCTGGACCGCGCTGGTGCTGCGCGAATTGCTCTGCGGCACCACGCGTTTCAACGAACTGCGCCGCGGCGTGCCGCGGATGTCGCCGACACTGCTGTCGAAGCGGCTGAAGGAGCTGGAAGAGGCCGGCGTGATCGTCGCGGTGCCAACCGGTCAGCACGGCGTGGTGGACTACAAGCTGACCGAGGCGGGCGAAGATCTGCGCGGCATCGTCATGTCGCTCGGCTTCTGGGGGCAGCGCTGGGTCGAGTCGACGCTGTCGCTGAAGAATCTCGATCCCGGGCTGTTGATGTGGGACATGCGACGCAACCTGCAGCCGACGCCGTTGCCGCCGCGCCGCACCACCATCAATTTCATCTATCCGGAAATGCGGCCCGACCGGAAATCATGGTGGCTGGTGGTCGATCGCGAGAAGGTCGACCTCTGCCTCACCGATCCCGGCTACGACGTCGACCTCTATGTCAGCTGCCCCCTGCGCTCCATGACCGCGGTGTGGATGGGCGTCGCCAAGCTGAACAACGAAGTCGAGGCCGGCCGCATCAAGGTCACCGGCGACAGCTCGATCGCCAAATCGATGCAGCAATGGCTGGGCCTGAGCCCCTTCGCGCAGGGGCAAAGGGCGGTGGTGTAGCTGGAAGCGGGCCGTTACGGTTAGGACTGTAATCGGAGATGAACCATGATGGTCAAAGAGGCAGCACTGGCACAGCTTCGAACGGCGCTCCGGGGCTCCGTGCTCACGTCCGGCGACGTCGGCTACGACGCCGCACGGCAGATCTTCAACGCGATGATCGACTGTAGGCCAGCGCTGGTCGCGCGATGCGCGACGGCCGCAGATATCCGCGCTTGCGTCGGATTTGCGCAAGCGCACGGGCTTGTTGTTTCGGTGCGCAGCGGGGGCCACAACGTCTCCGGCAAGGCGGTCGTCGATGGCGGGCTGATGATCGACCTCTCGCTGATGAAGGGATGCCGCATCGACCCGGTGCACCGCACGGCCCGCGCCGAGCCGGGGCTGACGCTCGCTGAATTCGACCATAACTGCCAAGTGTTCGGCTTGGCCACCACGATGGGCGCTGTCTCCCCTACAGGCATCGCCGGCCTTACGCTTGGCGGCGGCTTCGGCTGGCTGTGCAGCAAGTACGGCCTCACCTGCGACAATCTATTGTCGGTCGACATTGTGACTGCCGATGGTCGTTTGCGCACTGCCAGCCCTCTTGAGCACCCCGATCTGTTCTGGGCCGTGTGCGGCGGCGGCGGCAACGTCGGCATCGTCACGTCGTTCGAGTACCGCCTGCATGAAGTGGGGCCGGTGCTGGGCGGGAGCGTCGTGTTTCCGTTTGCCAAGGCCAAGGATGTACTCGCCTTTTACGACGACTTCGCACCCAGCTGCCCCGACGAGCTGAGCGTCAACGCCGCTCTGTGGACCACCGCCGACGGTGTGCCAGCCGTCGGCATCGGCGTCGCCTGGTGTGGAGCGCTCGATCTCGGCGAACGCGTGCTCAGGCCGCTGCAAACCTTTGAGACGCCGCTCGCTGACACCATCGCGCCAATGCGATACGTCGACCGCCAGCGCGCCAGCGACGCTTTCTTCCCGCCTGGACGACGACACTACTGGAAGGCCGGCTGGCAGCGTCGGCTCGCGCCCGCGGGAATCGACGTGATAGTCGAGTTCGCGGCGCGGCGTCCGTCACCGTATACGAGACTTTCGCTCCAGCAGATGCACGGTGCGGCTGCACGGGTGCCGCCGAGCGCGACCGCATTCGTCCACCGTCATGACCAATGGGAGGTCCAGATGCTGTCGCAGTGGCTTGAACCCGCCGATGACGAGGTGAACATCGGCTGGGCCCGCGAGTGCTACGCCGCGCTGGAGCCGCATCTCGAACGCGCCGTCTATGTGAACATGCTCGGCGGTGATGAGACCTCTCGCATCCGCGAAGCTTATGGCGCCAACTACGAGCGATTAGCCGCCATTAAGACGATCTACGACCCGACGAACTTCTTCCGCAGCAATCAGAACGTGGCGACGACGCCTCGGTTGAACTGAGGAGAATTGCATAATCGTTGCTGCGTGCAGCGTCGGCCGGATTCAGTGCAGGGACCATTGGAGCAGCAACATTCGCAGATGTCCGGCTTTACCCCAATAGCGGCCATCGGCGCGCGATTAGGGCATGTCCGTCAAGGTCATTCGCAACCGGGTCGAACCAGCAGCAAGTCCGTAATCCGCCGAAAGCGGAAGTGGACCACGCCCGAGCCAGAGCAAGTCCTTACCCACCAAAATCCGGCTGCCAGTCGCGCATGTCTCGCGCCGCCCGGGTCACGGCACCGATTGAAGCAAACGATGCCGGGTCCAGCAGCATCGCGCGAGCCAGACGCAGGCTTCGCGCCTCGCAGATAGCCCGACGTTTCGGGTCCTCGATCAGCTCGAAGTCGATATTGTGAGCCAATCCGAGGATACGGCGGATGATCTTGGCCGCGGCAAACCCGACGGTGTCGCCGAACAGCCGCACCATGTAGGCCTGCCGCTCGGCCTCGAGGCGAACAGCACCATCCGCGCCGGCAAACAGCGACGGCGGATAGGCATCGCCCTTCGCTTCGGTGCGCCACAACTCGACGAATTTTCGCGCGAATTCCGTCCATACACCCTCGACCGTCTGCAACAGCCATGCCTCGAAGGCGCGCCGGTCGCCGGGCGAATTTTCGTGGCCGCTGGAGGCGAGATAACCCATGAGGAGATTTGCGATGACGGCGCCGATATCGAACCCCATCGGCCCATAGAATGCGAATTCGGGATCAATCACCTTCGTCTCGCGCTCCGTCACCATGATCGAGCCGGTATGAAGGTCGCCGTGGATCAGCGCTTCCGGCGAGGCCATAAACCTCAGCTTGAGCCTGGAGATCGCGACATGCAGGTCGAGGTCGTCGCGAAAGCGCGTGGCGGTCGCGTCCAGCCAGGGCTGTGTCCAGCGGTTCTGTTCGGCGATGCGGTAGGGATCGGTGAAGATCAGATCCTCGGTGATCTTGCACAGCGCATGATTGCCGGCGAAGGCGGCAATGCCGTCCTTCTTTTCGGCGGCGGGGACCGCGAGATCGGAGCTGAAGAACAGCGTTCGCGCCAAAAACGTCGTGATGTCGTCGACAAAACGCGGATAGCTGGTTCCGGCTACCAGCCCCTTGCGCATGATGATATGCGGCGCAAGAAACTCCATCGCGATCAGAGCAAGCGCCTCATCGTGGTGAAGGACCGCCGGCACCAGGGCGGGCACTAGCCGGGCCTGATGGGTAAGCGCCAGATGTTCATAATGCGAGCGCGACAGCGGCAGCGGCCAGCTCTCGCCGACCAGGCGCACATAGGGCAGCGCCTGCTTGACGGCGATGCTGCCAGCCCCGCCGCGCACGATGAAGACAAGGTTGAGATTGCCGTCGCCGACCTCGCTGATCGACCAGGTTGCCGGCGCACCGCCAAGCTGGCTTGCGATCGCGGGAAGCTGCGCGAGATAGTCGCGCAGGTCAGCTTCGCGCAGAATTCGGTATTGGTCCGGCCGGGGGGTATCCAACACTCGCTCGCGTGCGGTCATCGGTCGTCGCCTCCGGTTGTTGACGCCTGAGCTTCGGTCTCAATCCCGCTCGAGGAAGCTGGAACCGATGTCGGCCTTTTTCTTGATCGGATCGTAGTCGCAATAGACGCTGTCGGCGACCAGCGTGTAGCTCGCGATGATCGTGTCCTTGTTGAGCTTGACCGAATTCAGGCCGATCGCCGCGGTCTGTTTGCCGCCATTCCATTTGAACGGCGTCGAGCTCTGCGCCTTCTCGCAGGCCACGACGGCGTCGGGAAAGACCGCTTGTTCGACGAAGGCTTTGACCGTTCGAAGCTGGTTCAGTGTCTTCCAATTCATGTAGAACGATCCGCCAAGGCCGGCGGCGAGCAGGATCACCAGAGCGATCATGATGCGTTGAAAAGTCATTTCTGTTCTCCCGGCAAGCTAGTGCCTGGCCTCGCCGCGCCGCATGTGTGCATTGAGGTACTCAAATTGCCCCTAGAACGGCGTCCCCATCAGCTTGGCCAGCCGCTCGATATTAAAGAATCCCTGATAATAGGCCCACATCGCGATGGCGAAAATGACCGCCGATATGATCGTGGTCCAGATCAGCTTGCCACCCATCCGCGCCATGATCGGGGCGCCGGGATCGGTGCCGGGGGCGCCCTCGCCGTCCTCGTGCTGGCTGCGCACGCCGAACGGCAGCGTCACGAACAGCACGACCCACCACAACACGAAGTAGATCGCGAACATCGTCGAGATGTTGTAGGCCATGCTGGTTCAGGCCTGTTCGATTTCGACGAGCGCGCCGGAAAAATCCTTCGGATGGAAAAACAGCACCGGCTTGCCGTGGGCGCCGATCTTGGGCACGCCGTCGCCGAGCACCCGCGCGCCCTCGCTGATCAACTTGTCGCGCGCCGCGATGATGTCGGGCACGTCGTAGCAGATATGATGGATGCCGCCGTCGGCGTTGCGCTCGACGAACTTGGCGATCGGCGAGGCGTCGCCGAGCGGCTGGATGAATTCGATCTTGGTGTTCGGCAACGTCACGAACACGGTGATGACGCCGTGCTCGGGCAGCGGCACCGCGCCGGAGATTTCGGCGCCGAATGCGCCACCATAAATCCTGGCCGCCTTCTCGGCGTCCTTGACCGCGATCGCGACATGATTGAGCCGGCCCAGCATCGTTGCTCCTCCCCTAGTACCCAATTCCGCGGAACACGCGCTAGATCGTCAGCACATGCACGAGGCAGATCGGCTTCTTGCCCCAATGTTCGTTCAGCACCGCGCGTACCGCGCGACGTACCGATTCCGCGGTGGCATCGGCATCGCGCCGCCGCGCCCGCGGCAGGCCTTCCACGGTCGATACCACCACATCGAACACGATGTCGTCGAGGGGTTCGCCGGCCGTATTCTTCTCGGGGATGCCGACCAGATCGACCTCGGGATCGTCGGCCAGCTCGCCCTTGTCGGTCATCGCGATCGCCACGAAGGCACAGCCGGCAAATCCCATCCGCCGCCGCTCCACCACGGCGCGCGACTTGGAATCCTCCAGGATGGTGCCGTCCTTGTAAATCCGGCCCGAAGGTAGTTGGTCGATGATGCCGGGGTCGCCGGGGCCGAGCTTGACCAGGTCGCCGTTTTTGCAAATCAGGACCTTCGGCACACCCGCGGTGCGCGCCAGCTTGGCGTGCTCGGACAGATGCAGGGCTTCGCCATGCACGGGGATCAAGAGTTGCGGACGCACCCAGGAGATCATGTCGCGCAGTTCGTCGCGGCGAGGATGGCCGGAGACATGGACCAGATCGGTGCGGTCGGTGATGACCTCGATGCCCTGCGTGACCAGGCCGTTGATGATGCTGCCGACCGCCTTCTCGTTACCGGGAATGGTGCGCGAGGAGAAGATTACGCAGTCGCCCTTGTTCAGCGTCACCTGCGGATGGTCGTCATTGGCAATGCGCGCCAGTGCCGCGCGCGGCTCGCCCTGGCTTCCCGTGCACAGCGCCAGCACCTTGTCCGGCGGGAAATGGCCGTAAAGATCGGCGCCGCGGAAATTCTGCACACCGTCGAGATAGCCGGTTTCGCGCGCGACCTGCACCACCCGTTCCATGGCGCGGCCGACCACGACCACTTCGCGGTCGGCGGCCTTGGCGGCGTCCGCGACCGCCTTCAGGCGCGCGACATTGGAGGCGAAGGTGGTGACGGCGACGCGGCCCTTGGCGGCCTTTACCAATTTCGTAATGGTGGCGGCGACCTCGGTCTCCGAGGGCGAGCGCCCGTCCCGCACCGCATTGGTGGAATCGCCGACCAGCGCCAGCACGCCCTCGTCGCCCAGTTCGCGCAGACGGCGCTCGTCGGTCGGCAGGCCTATGATGGGCGTCGGATCAATCTTCCAGTCGCCGGTGTGCAGCACGGTGCCGACCGAGGTGTGGATCGCCAGCGCGTGCGATTCCGGAATCGAATGCGCAACCGGGATGAATTCGACGTTGAACGGGCCGAGATGGACACGCCCCCCTGAAGGCACCACCGTGACCGGAATTTTCGGCGGATTGCGCTCGGCCGCCAGTTTGGCCTCGAACAGAGCCGCGCTGAACTTGGTCGCGTAGATCTTGCATTGCAGCTTCGGCCAGAGATCGATGATCGCCCCGAAATGATCCTCATGGGCGTGCGTCAGCACCAGCCCCATCAGGTTCTTGCGTTCCTTCTCCAGGAAGCGGATGTCGGGCATGATCAGGTCGATGCCGGGCAAATGCTCCTCGTCGCCAAAGGAGACGCCGAGATCGACCGCGAGCCAGGATCGTTCGTGGCGGTTGCCGAGCCCGTAGATCGACAGGTTCATGCCGATCTCACCGACGCCGCCGAGCGGCGCAAAGGTCAGTTCATCTGGTCTAGCCATCAGGCAGCTCCCACGGAGGCCGCCGAGCCAAAATAAACCTCGCCCGCGGCGATCGGGAGGTGTTTGCCTTCTGCGGTCCGCACGATCAGGCAGCCGCTTTCATCTATCGTGTCGAACGTGCCTGCGATAGTCGCAGTTCCGGTCTGGATTGCGACCGGCTCACCAAGGCCGGCGGCGCGCGCCAGCCACAGCCGGCGGATTTCAGCAAAACCGCGACCATTGTCCCAGATGCCGCGGAACTCGACCCAGGCGTCCGATAGCACGGCGAACAGCTCCTCGGCGCCGACATGGACACCTAGCGCCGCCAGCGAAATGGCTGGCGTCGGCGTGCCGGTGGGGGCTGCGACCACATTGGTACCGATCCCGACCACGACAGCCAGCCGGTTGCCGGCGACAGCTTCGGCTTCGAGTGAAATACCGACCAGCTTTTGCTTCTCGACCAATACGTCGTTTGGCCATTTCAGCTGAAATTTCAATGGGTCAGAGCCGGCCCTTCGCAGATTGGCTTCGATGCTCACCTGCTGTAGTGCGCTCGCGATCGCGAGCCCGGCAGCAAAGCCCAATGTCGCTGCGGTCGCGGGTGCGACGTCGATAACCTCGAGAACGCTGCTGGCGAGGTTGCCGCGCGGCGCGATCCAGGCGCGCTGGCGCCGTCCCTTTCCTGCCGTCTGTTCCGTGGTGACGAACCAAGTCGATCCGGGCTCACCACTGCGGGCGTGCGCCATCGCCTCGGTATTGGTCGAGCCGACCTGGTCGAAGGCGGCAAGACGGTAACCCGCCGATGTGGCCCGGGGACCGAGCGCGAAAGTCATTCTAGATTTCTGCGCATGATCTTCTCCGAAAACCGGTTTCCACTTTTCGGGATCATGCGCGCTAAAACAGCGACTTCGCCGCGGCCGCGGCCACGCTGACCAGCAGCCCCGGATAGACGAAGAAGAAGATCGTGAAGATGCCCGTGATCGCCAGCACCACGCGCAATTCGGTGCGCATCGGGTCGAGCTCACCCGCCGGCTCGTCGAAATACATCACCTTGATGATGCTGAGATAGTAGAACGCGCCCACGACACTGGCGAGCACGCCGACCACGGCGAGCGTGAACAGGCCTGCCTTGATCGCGGCGACGAACACGTACCATTTGGCGAAGAAGCCCGCGAGCGGCGGAATGCCGGCCAGCGAGAACAGCAGCATCGCAAAGACGAAGGCGAGCAGCGGATTGGTGCGCGACAGGCCGGCAAAGTCGCTGATCTGCTCCATCGGCTGGCCGTTCCGCTTCATGGTCAGGATGACCGAGAAAGTGCCGAGCGTCATCGCGACATAGATCGCGATATAGACCAGCACGCCCTGCGCGCCCTCGACGGTGCCGGACGCGAGCCCGACCAGCGCAAAACCCATATGGCCGATCGAGGAATAGGCCATCAGGCGCTTGATGTTCTTCTGCCCGATGGCGGCAAACGAGCCCAGCACCATCGAGGCGATCGCCACGAACACGATGATCTGCTGCCATTGCGAGACGATGCCCGGGAATGCCGTCAGCGCCACGCGCGTAAACACCGCCAACGCTGCGACCTTCGGCGCGGAGGCAAAGAACGCGGTTACCGGCGTCGGCGCGCCCTCATAGACGTCGGGCGTCCACATGTGGAACGGCACCGCGGAGACCTTGAAGCAGAGGCCCGCGAGCAGGAACACGAGGCCGAACACGAGCCCGATGTTGCCGGTTTTCGCAGCCGCCGCGATGCCAGCGAAGCTGACGGTGCCGGTAAAGCCGTAGATCAGCGACGCGCCGTAGAGCAGCATGCCCGAAGACAGCGCGCCGAGCACAAAATACTTCAGGCCGGCTTCGGTGGATTTGGCGTTGTCGCGGTTGCTGGCGGCGACCACGTAGAGCGCCAGACTCATCAGTTCCAGCCCGAGATAGAGCATGATCAGGTCGCCGGCCGAGATCAGCACCATCATGCCGAGCGTCGAGAGCAGCACCAGGATCGAATACTCAAAGATCCGCCGCGACGGATCGGACAGGAATTCCGCCGACAGGATCAGGGTCGCGCCAGAGCCGATCAGCGCCAGAATTTTAAGGAAACGCGCAAAATCGTCGACGATGAAGCTGCCGCCGAAGGTCGTGAGCTTGCCGGCCGGCAGCATCAGCTCCAGCACGCCGGTCAGGATCAGCAGGCATACCGCAAGGCTTGTAACGAGCTTCGTCGTCCCCTCGCCGCCGCGATAGGCGCCGAGCATCAGCAGTGCCATGGCACCCGCGGCCAGCACCAGCTCCGGCAACACCGGCAGCAACTGATAACCTGCACTCTGGAAGCTCATGGAAAAGGCCTTACTGGATCAACGCGGCTGCCTTCACGGCAGTCACGGCGGTGTTGTAATTGTTGACGAGTTGCTGAACCGAGGCCGCCGACATGTCGAGCACCGGCTTCGGATAGACGCCGAACAGGATGGTGAGGAAGACCAGCGGGAACAGCATCAGGCCTTCGCGGAACGTGAGGTCCTTGATGCTGGCGAGCGCCGGTTTTGTGAGCGTGCCGAACACCACCTTGCGATAGAGCCAGAGCGCATAGCCCGCCGACAGGATCACGCCGATCGTGGCGAAGGTCGCGGTCGGGATCGAGACCTTGAAGGTGCCGATCAGCGTCATGAATTCGCCGACGAAGCCGCTTGTGCCGGGCAGCCCGACATTGGCCATGGTGAACACCATGAACACCAGCGCGTAGAGCGGCATCCGGTTCACGAGGCCGCCGTAAGCGGCGATCTCGCGGGTGTGCATGCGGTCGTAGACGATGCCGACGCAAAGGAACAGCGCGCCCGAGACGATGCCGTGCGAGATCATCTGGAACACGCCGCCGGCCACGCCCTGCGTGGTGCCGGCGAAAATGCCCATGGTGACGAAACCCATATGCGCCACCGACGAATAGGCGATCAGCTTCTTGATGTCTTCCTGCATCAACGCCACCAGCGAGGTGTAGATGATCGCGATCGCCGACAGCGTAAAGACGATCCATGCGAAATCATGCGACGCCAGCGGGAACATCGGCAGCGAGAAGCGCAGGAAGCCGTAGCCGCCCATCTTCAACAGGATCGCCGCCAGGATCACCGAGCCTGCGGTCGGCGCCTCGACGTGCGCGTCCGGCAACCAGGTGTGCACCGGCCACATCGGCATCTTCACCGCGAACGATGCAAAGAACGCCAGCCACGCCCAGGTCTGCAGGGAACGCGGCACGGCGGTGTGCATCAGCGTCGGGATATCGGTGGTTCCGGCGTTCCAGTACAGCGCCATGATCGCCAGCAGCATCAAGACCGAGCCGAGCAGCGTATAGAGGAAGAACTTGAATGACGCGTAGACCCGGCGCGGGCCGCCCCAGACGCCGATGATCAGGAACATCGGGATCAGGCCGCCCTCGAAGAACAGGTAGAACAGCACGAGGTCGAGCGCCGAGAAGGTGCCGATCATCAGCGTTTCCAACAGCAGGAACGCCATCATGTATTCGCGCACCCGCATCGTCACCGATTTCCAGCTCGCGATGATGCAGAACGGCATCAGGGCGGTGGTCAGGATCACGAACGGCAGTGAAATGCCGTCGACACCCATGTGGTAGGTGATGCCGCTCGCCAGCCACGACGCCTTTTCAATGAACTGGAAGTCCGGATTGGTCGCATCGAAGCGCCAGACCAGGATCAGCGAGACTGCAAAGGTGACCAGCGTGGTCCACAGCGCGATCCAGCGCGAGTTGCTTCTCGCCGCCTCGTCGTCGCCGCGGCTGATGTAGATCACCAGCGCGCCGAACAGCGGCAGGAAGGTGACGACCGAGAGAATGGGCCAGGTTGTCATCACTGGCCTCCCAAGCCGAACATGAACCAGGTGATTAGTCCGGCAACCCCGATCAGCATCGCGAATGCGTAGTGATAGAGATAGCCGGTTTGGATCTTCACGACGTTGCGGGTGACATCGAGCACCCGCGCGGAAATGCCGTCGGGGCCGAAGCCGTCGATGACATAGCCATCGCCCTTCTTCCACAGGAAGTGGCCGATCCACTTGGCCGGGCGCACGAAGATCAGGTCATACAGCTCGTCGAAATACCATTTGTTGAGCAGGAACTGGTAGAGCATCGGATGCTGGCTGGCGAGTTCGACCGGCAGATAGGGCCGGCGGATATAGAAGACGTAGGAGATATAGGCGCCCACCACCATCATCACCGTCGGCAGGTACGCGATCCACGCCGGGATGTGGTGCATCTCTTCGATGATGTTCGGGTGCATCTTCAGGGATTCACGGAAGAACTCGGCCACGCCGTGGCCTGCGAACAATTCCTTGAACGGGAAGCCGGCCAGGATCGAGCCTGCGGCGAGGACGCCGATCGGGACCAGCATCCACAGCGGCGCCTCGTGGGCGGCTTCGTAGTGCTCCTGATCGTGCGGTTCGCCGTGGAAGGTCTTGAAGATCAGACGCCAGGAATAGAACGAGGTCAGGCCGGCCGCGACCACCGTCATCAGGAAGCCGTACATCGCGAACGGATTATGCGAGACGTAGGCAGATTCGATGATCGCATCCTTGGAGAAATAGCCGGCGGTGAGCGGGAATCCGGTCAATGCCAGCGTGCCGATCACCATCACGATATAGGTGAAGGGAATCCGGTCCTTCAGCCCGCCCATGTTGCGGATGTCCTGCTCGTGATGCATCGCGTAGATCACCGAGCCGGAGCCCAGGAACAGCAGCGCCTTGAAGAAGGCGTGCGTGAACAGATGAAAGATGCCGACCGAATAGGCCCCTGCCCCCATCGCCACGAACATGTAGCCGAGCTGCGAACAGGTCGAGTAAGCGACGATGCGCTTGATGTCGTTCTGCACGAGGCCAATCGTCGCCGCAAAGAACGCGGTGGTGGCGCCGAAGAACATCACGACGGCCTGCGCATTCGGCGCCAGCTCGAACAGCGGCGACAGGCGCGCCACCATGAACACGCCGGCGGTGACCATGGTCGCGGCATGGATCAGCGCCGAGACCGGCGTCGGGCCTTCCATGGCGTCCGGCAACCAGGTGTGCAGCAGGAACTGGGCGGACTTGCCCATCGCGCCCATGAACAGCAGCAGGCAGGTCAGCGTCAGCGCGTCGGCATGCCAGCCGAACACGTCGATGGTCTTGCCTGCGAGCCCCGGCGCGCCCGCGAAGATGGTCTCGAAATCGGTGGACTTGAGCAGCATGAACACGGCGAAGATGCCGAGCGCGAAGCCGAAATCGCCGACGCGGTTGACCACGAAGGCCTTGATCGCCGCCGCATTGGCCGACGGCTTCTGGTACCAGAACCCGATCAGCAGATAGCTGGCGAGACCGACGCCTTCCCAGCCGAAGAACATCTGCACCAGGTTGTCCGAGGTCACCAGCATCAGCATCGCGAAGGTGAACAGCGACAGATAGGCAAAGAAGCGCGGCCGGTGCGGATCCTCGTCCATGTAGCCGATGGAATAGAGGTGCACGAGCGCGGACACGGTGTTGACCACGACCAGCATGACCGCGGTCAGCGTGTCGACGCGCAGCGACCAAGCGACCTGCAGATCGCCTGAATTGATCCAGGGGAACAGGGCAATGCGCGCGTCATGATGCATGAAGCCGACATCGACCAGCGTGACCCAGGAAAGGGCAGCCGAAATCATCAAGAGACCGGTCGTGATCAGTTCCGCTGCACGCGAGCCCGCGGCCGGCGGCTCGGACACGTGGTGATCGTCATGGCCGTGGTCATCGTGGGCATGGTCGTCGTGGGCGGCTGACGCATGCGCGTGCGCGTCGTGCCCATGGCCGTCATCATGATGTTCGACCGTGTCGCCGCTCGGGTTGCGCGCATGCGCCCCGAACAGCGCGATCAGGCCGGCCAGAATGGCGCCCAGCAGCGGCAGAAAGACGATTGCCTGAATCATAGCTGCGCCTAGCCCTTCATCAAATTAACGTCTTCAACCGCGATCGAACCGCGGTTGCGGAAGTACACCACCAGCACGGCAAGGCCGATCGCGGCCTCGGCTGCGGCGACCGTCAGCACCAGCAGCGCAAACACCTGGCCGACGATGTCGCCGAGGAAGGTCGAGAACGCCACCAGGTTGATGTTGACCGAAAGCAGGATCAGCTCGATCGACATCAGAATGACGATGATGTTCTTGCGGTTGAGGAAGATGCCGAGGATCCCGAGCGTGAACAGGATCGCGCCGACCGAGAGGTAATGTCCGAGCCCGATCGTCATTTCACCCACTCCGCCGCGTCCGCGTCCTGCAGGCCCTGGCCCGCGGCCACCTTGCGCACGCTCATCGCGAGCTCCGGTGTCCGCGCATTCTGCACGTTGATGTCCTGCCGCTTGACGCTGACCTTGTGGCGCAGCGTCAGCACGATGGCGCCGATCATCGCGACCAGCAGCACCATGCCGGCGAGCTGGAAGTAATGGATGTACTTCGTATAGAGCACGAGGCCGAGCGCCTCGGTGTTGCTGATATTCGTCGGGATTGCCGCCGTGATGTTCTTGGTCACGGACGGATTGATCGCCCAGCCGCCGACGACCAGCAGGAGCTCGAACACGAAGATGCCGCCGATCACGAGCCCGATCGGCAGATACTGCATGAAGCCCTCGCGCAGCTCGACGAAGTCGACGTCGAGCATCATGATCACGAACAGGAACAGCACCGCGACCGCGCCGACATAGACCACGATCAGCATCATGCCGAGGAATTCGGCGCCCATCAGGATGAACAGGCCCGAAGCGTTGACGAAGGCCAGGATCAGATACAGCACGGAGTGCACGGGATTGCGCGAGACAATCACCATCACCGCCGACGCCACGCAGATGCCGGCAAACAGATAGAAGAACAGCGCGGGAAGGATCATACCCTCACCTCACCGGTACGGCGCGTCGAGTTCGATCGATTTTGCAATCTCACGCTCCCAACGGTCGCCATTGGCGAGCAATTTCGCCTTGTCATAATACAGTTCCTCGCGGGTCTCGGTCGCGAATTCGAAATTCGGTCCCTCGACAATGGCATCGACCGGGCAGGCTTCCTGGCACAGGCCGCAATAGATGCATTTCACCATGTCGATGTCGTAGCGCACGGTACGACGGGTGCCGTCGTTGCGGCGCGGGCCGGCCTCGATGGTGATGGCCTGCGCCGGACAGATCGCCTCGCACAGCTTGCAGGCAATGCAGCGCTCTTCGCCGTTCGGATAGCGGCGCAGCGCATGCTCGCCGCGGAAGCGCGGCGAAATCGGGCCCTTCTCGAACGGATAGTTCAGCGTCGGCTTCGGCTTGAAGAAGTAGCGCATGGCGAGGAAGAACGCCGATACGAACTCGGTCAGGAGAAGCGAGCGGGCTGTTGCGTTGATATTGATGCTCATAGCGACCTCATTTCGGCGCGAGCCCCGCGAATTGCAGGACCCCGGCGACGATCACCACCATCGCCAGCGACAGCGGCAGGAACACCTTCCAGCCGAGCCGCATCAGTTGATCGTAGCGGTAGCGCGGCACGATCGCCTTCGCCATCGCGAACATGAAGAACATGAAGAACACTTTCAGCGCGAACCAGATGATCCCGGGCACCCAGGTGAACGGGGCGTAGGGAACCGGCGGCAGCCAGCCGCCCAGGAACAGGATCGTCGCCAACGCGCACATCGTGGTGATCGCGACGTATTCGCCGAGCATGAACAGCAGATACGGCGTCGAGCCGTACTCGGTCATGAAGCCCGCGACCAGTTCGGATTCCGCTTCAACCAGGTCGAACGGCGGGCGGTTGGTTTCGGCCAGCGCCGAGACGTAGAAGATCACGAACATCGGAAACAGCGGCAGCCAGTACCAGCCGAGCAGCCCGAATCTGGTGTTTTGGGCCTGCACCACGTCGGTCAGGTTCAGCGAGCCCACGCACAAGAGCACCGTGATGATCACGAAGCCGATCGAGACTTCGTACGACACCATCTGCGCCGCCGAACGCAGCGCGGCGAGGAACGGGTATTTCGAGTTCGACGACCAGCCGGCCATGATGATGCCGTAGATCGACAGCGACGAGATCGCAAAGATGTAGAGCACGCCAACATTGATGTTGGCGATCACCCAGCCGAAATCCATCGGGATCACGGCCCAGGCCGCCAGCGCCAGCACGCAAGAGACCAGCGGCGCGAGCAGGAACACGCCCTTGTTGGAGCCGGAGGGAATGACCGGCTCCTTCAGCACGAACTTCAAAAGGTCGGCGAAGGATTGCAGCAGGCCGAAGGGGCCGACGACGTTGGGACCCCTGCGGATCTGCACCGCCGCCCAGATCTTGCGATCGGCAAGCAGGATGTAGGCGATCGCGATCAGCAGCAGGACCAGCAGCAGCAGGCTCTGCGCGACCATGATGATCAGCGGCCAGAGGAAACCGGTCCAGAACGAGCTTGCGAAGAATTCAGCCATCAGGTCACGCTCACTCCGCTGCCGTCAGCATTTGCCCGGACGCCAGCCGGGAACACTCCGCCATCACCGCCGACGCGCGCGCGATCGGGTTGGTGAGGTAGAAATCCTCGACGGTCGTCTTGAACGGCGTCTTGTCGACGCTGCCGCCCTTGCCGGCCAGCGCCTTCACCTCTTCCGGTTTACCGGGCTCGATCTGGTCGATCCGGATCAGATGCGGCACGGCCTTGAAGAGCTCCTGGCGCAACGCCTGAAGCGAGTCATAGGGCAGCTTCTTGCCCAGCACATCCGACAGCGCACGGACGATCGCCCAGTCCTCGCGCGCCTCGCCCGGCGGGAACGCGGCGCGGTTGGCAATCTGCGCCCTGCCCTCGGTGTTGACGTAGATGCCGGATTTTTCGGTATAGGCCGCGCCCGGCAAAATGACGTCAGCGCGATGCGCGCCGCGATCGCCATGGGTGCCAATATAGACCACGAACGTCCCGTCCGGCACCTTGACGTCATCGGCGCCGAGCAGGAACAGCACGTCGAGCGTGCCGAACGTCGTCATTTGCGCGAGATTCAGGCTGTCCTTGCCGGCCGCAAAGCCGATGTCGAGCGCGCCCGCGCGCGACGCCGTATCCTGCAGCACGCCAAAACCGTTCCAGCCGTCCTTGAGTGCGCCGACGTCGACCGCGAGTTTGGCAGCGAGCGCCAGCACCGCCGCGCCGTCATGGCGCGCCAGTGATCCGGCGCCGACCAGCACGATCGGGTTCTTGGCGCCCTTGAGCACCTCAGCGAAGGAATGCTTGCCGGCCGCGAGATCACCGAGCGAATCCGTGCCGGCGCCGAGATAATCGTAATCATAGGTCAGGTCGGCCTTGGCGCCGATGACGCCGACCTTGAGCCTGCCCGAGCGCCAGCGCTTGCGGATGCGCGCGTTGAGGACGGCGGCTTCCTTGCGCGGGTTCGATCCCACGATCAGCAGCGCGTCGGCCTGCTCGATTCCGGCAATGGTCGGGTTGAAGATATAGGACGCGCGGCCTGCGCTGGGGTCGAAGGCGTCGCCGCCCTGCACCGCCAGATTGCTTGAGCCGCACTTCGCCAGCAGTTCCTTCAGCGCGAACATCTCTTCGACCGCGGCAAGGTCGCCCGCGATCGCACCGATCCGCTTGCCGTCGATCCGGCCGGTCTTGGCCGCGATCGCCGCAAACGCTTCAGACCAGGAGGCGGCGCGAAGCTGGCCGTTCTGGCGGATATAGGGCCGGTCGAGCCTCTGGGTCCGCAGGCCGTCGACGATGTGACGGGTCTTGTCGGAAATCCATTCCTCGTTCACCGCCTCGTTGATGCGCGGCAGGATCCGCATCACCTCGCGGCCGCGAGTATCGACCCGGATCGCCGAGCCGACGCCGTCCATCACGTCGACCGACTGGGTCTTGCCGAGCTCCCAGGGCCGCGCCGCAAAGGCATACGGCTTCGAGGTCAGCGCGCCGACCGGGCAGATGTCGACGAGGTTGCCCTGCAACTCCGAAGTCAGCGCCGATTCCAGGTAGGTCGTGATTTCCATGTCCTCGCCGCGGCCGGTCGCACCCATTTCCGGCGCGCCGCAGACTTCGGCGGAGAAACGGACGCAGCGCGTGCACTGGATGCAGCGGTTCATCGAGGTCTTGACCAGCGCGCCCAGATATTTGTCCTCGACCGCGCGCTTGTTCTCGGCAAAGCGCGAGGTGTCGACGCCGTAGCCCATCGCCTGGTCCTGCAGGTCGCACTCGCCGCCCTGGTCGCAGATCGGGCAATCCAGCGGATGGTTGATCAGCAGGAATTCCATCACGCCTTCGCGCGCCTTCTTCACCATCGGCGAACGCGTCGAGATTTCCGGCGGCTCGCCCTTGGGGCCCGGACGGCAATCGCGCACGCCCCAGGCGCAGCTGGCGACCGGCTTCGGGCCGCCCTTCACCTCGACGAGGCACATCCGGCAATTGCCGGCGATCGACAGCCGCTCGTGGTAGCAGAATCGCGGAATTTCGGCGCCCGCGGCCTCACATGCCTGCAGCAGCGTGTACTCCGGGGGGACATCGATCTCTTTGCCATCGACGATGAGTTTGGTCATTGCGCTCTCAAGTCTTTCCGAGCTTGCAGTCGGGTGGTGTAACGCTTGATGTCTTCAGCGACGCCTTGATCCATTGCTGGGTCTCGGCGCCATAGGTGGCCAGATAGGCCGGCTGCGCCGCGTTCTTCTCGCACAGGAACGGCAGATGCGGCTTCAAATCGTAATCGCAGGAGGCCTGCCATTCGCGCTTTCCCGCGAACGCGCCGATCGCTTCCTCGCAGGCGTAGAGGAAGTAAGTGACGAAGCTCTCGTACTGAACGTGCTCGTCGCGGCCGGAAGCCTTGATCTTGTCGTAGTCCGGCTGCGCGAACTTCGGATTCTTGAACGCCAGGTCGGTGTAGCCCAGAAACGCCTGCCGCGCGCTGGTCGCGCGGTTGCCGGTGCGGATCTCGTTGATCTGGAGCAGGATCGCAACAAAGCCGAGCAGCGCCACGGTCGCCTGCGCCATCTGCGCCAGCGTTCCGTATTTCTGCCACCAGAAGCTCGGTTGCGACATGGACATTACTCCGCCGCGACCATGTTGACGGGGTCGCGCACGCCGATATCGTCGATATCTGCCTTGTGCGAATACTGGTCGATACGCTCCTCGATCTCGTGCCGGAAATGCGCGATCAGGCCCTGGATCGGCCACGCCGCGGCATCGCCTAGCGCGCAGATGGTGTGGCCTTCGACCTGCTTGGTCACCTCAAGCAGCATATCGATTTCGCGCTTGTGGGCGCGGCCGTCGGCCATGCGCGTCAGCACCCGCCACATCCACCCCGTGCCTTCGCGACACGGCGTGCACTGGCCGCAGCTCTCGTGCTTGTAGAAATAGGAAATCCGCGCGATCGCCCGGATCAAATCGGTCGATTTGTCCATCACGATGACAGCTGCGGTGCCGAGGCCGGAGCGCAGCTTGCCAAGGCTGTCGAAATCCATCGGCGTATCGATGATCTGTTCGGCCGGCACCATGCGCACCGACGAGCCGCCGGGGATCACCGCCTTTAGATTGTCCCAGCCGCCGCGAATGCCGCCGCAATGGCGCTCGATCAATTCACGGAACGGAATCCCCATCGCCTCTTCGACGTTGCAGGGCCGCTCGACATGGCCGGAAATGCAAAACAGTTTTGTGCCGACATTGTTGGGCCGGCCGATCGCGGCGAACCATGCCGCGCCACGGCGCAGGATATCGGGAGCCACCGCAATCGACTCGACGTTGTTGACGGTGGTCGGGCAGCCATAGAGACCGACATTGGCCGGGAATGGCGGCTTCAGCCGCGGCTGGCCCTTCTTGCCTTCGAGGCTTTCCAAGAGCGCGGTCTCTTCGCCGCAGATATAGGCGCCGGCGCCGTGCGCGACATAGATGTCGAACGGCCAGCCATTGAGGTTGTCCTTGCCGACCAGCTTGGCGTCATAGGCCTGATCGATCGCGGCCTGCAGATGTTCGCGCTCCCTGATGAATTCGCCGCGTACATAGATGTAGCAGGCATGCGCGTTCATCGCGAAGCTCGCGAGCAAGCAGCCTTCGACCAGAAGATGCGGATCGTGCCGCATGATCTCGCGGTCCTTGCAGGTGCCGGGCTCGGACTCGTCGGCATTGACGACGAGATAGCTCGGCCGGCCGTCGGTGGATTCCTTGGGCATGAACGACCATTTCAGCCCGGTCGGAAAACCCGCGCCGCCGCGCCCGCGCAGGCCGGAGGCCTTCATCTCGTTGATGATCCAGTCGCGGCCCTTGTCGATGATCGCCTTGGTGCCATCCCAGGCGCCGCGGCGGCGTGCACCCTCAAGGCCCCAATCGTGCAGGCCGTAGAGATTCTTGAAGATGCGATCCTTGTCGTCGAGCATGACCAGAACTTCCCGGGATCAACGTTTGGACTGTGAATAGGCGAGCCCCGCGGCGCATCCGCCGAAGGTCAGCGCCCACAACAAAGCGGAATCAAGCGAGGCGCTCAGCGCGTAGCGCTGCAGCAGAAAAATGAACGTGGCCGCCGCCAGGGCGTGAAGGGTCATCAACTGCCAGGTTTTCATCGCAGCGGCCCTCCCCGGCCCACCCGTTCGCAACAAGCGATCGCGCGTCATGTGGTTTCCTTCAGCGTTGTCAGGCCACCCACCGGCGCCGAGAACTGACGGTCGATCTGCGGTCCAGGCTTTGGCGGATTGCCGGAGGCAAAGCCGTCCAGCACCTTGCCGAAGTTTTCCTTGTTCAGGTCCTCGTAGGTGTCCTTCCAGATCAGCACCATCGGCGCGTTGACGCAGGCGCCGAGGCACTCGACCTCTTCCCAGCTGAAATTGCCGTCCTTCGACAAATGGAAGGGATCGTGATGGATGCGGCTCTGGCACACTTTGATGATGTCTTCCGCGCCGCGCAGGCGGCACGGCGTGGTGCCGCAGACCTGGACATGGGCTTTCTTGCCGACCGGCTGCAACTGGAACATGGTGTAGAAGGTCGCGACCTCGAGCACGCGGATGTAGGGCATATCCAGGAGATCCGCGACCGCGCGGATCGCGGCTTCCGAAACCCATCCCTCATGCTGCTCCTGCACGCGCCACAGGATCGCAATCACCGCCGACGCCTGGCGTCCGGGCGGATACTTCTCGATCTGCTTCTTCGCCCAGGCGAGGTTCTCGTCGGAGAACGCAAAGCTCGCGGGCTGCAGTTCCTTTGGTGCAAGGCGGCGGACGGACATCGTTCAGTCTCTCATTGCGCGCGGGGCTGCGGCTTTCGCATTGAGCGCATTGATCCGGTCGAGCCAGAATGCGCTTGCGGTGCCAAACACGTTGTAGCCGACGTGGGTTGAAACCTTGATACGATCGAGGATGGAAAGGTCGGTCACGGTTTCAAGGCGATTGCTGCGCGGATCGTAGACGATCAGCTTCAGCGGGGTCTGGTCGAGGATGTAGCGCGACACGGTATGCTGGGGATCGTTGCCGTGCTCCTCGCACAGGATCACGCTGTCGGCTTCCAGCAGCCGCTTGCCGCCCTTCATGGCCTCGATCTCGACGCCTTCGACGTCGAGCTTGATCAGGAATTTTCCGCTGGCAGCGACCTTGCCGTCGTCGATCAGATTGTCGAGCGCGATGACCGGCACTTCCTCGCCAGCGCTCTGGTCGCCGGCGATGCTGAAGGCTTCATGCTTGGTGCCGCTCAATCGCGCGGTGCCGCGCGCGGCGCCGATCGCGCATTTCATCGCCTCGAAGCGGTTGCCGTTGAGTCTCGCGTTGTTGGCCAGCTTCGGGAAATTCTGGCCCGACGGCTCGATCGCGATCGCCTTGTGCGAGCCGAATGGCTTGCTCGAAACCAGCACCGACCAGTAGCCGTAATTGGCGCCGCAATCGAGCAGCGTGTAGTCGACGTCGGCGGAATGCTTGAACAGCAATTCGAGTTCGTCCTCATAGGCGAACGTGCGGTTGAGCAGCTTGCTCCAGTACCCGTCGCCATAGGGGAATGCGAACGTCGCGTCCGAATTCAGCCGGACGTCGATGTCGCGCACGGGCAGCGTCCTGCGCAGGAGATTGGCGCACATGTTGTAGCCGCGATGCGAAAAATTCGACGATATTTTCGATCCCAGCGTCAGCGCCACGGCAGCCAGCCGTTCCCACGGGTTGGCGCCTTCAAGCGCACCCGAAGCCCGGTCAAACTGGATTGGCGGCTGCGCCATCACCGATCGACCTCTCCGAACACGATGTCGAGCGAGCCGAGGATGGCCGAGACGTCGGCGAGCAGATGGCCCTTGCAGATGTGGTCCATCGCCTGCAGGTGGGCAAAGCCCGGCGCGCGGATCTTGCACTTGTAGGGCTTGTTGCTGCCGTCGGCGACCAGGTAGACGCCGAACTCGCCCTTCGGCGCCTCGACCGCGGCGTAGACTTCGCCGGCCGGCACGCGGACGCCCTCGGTGTAGAGCTTGAAGTGATGGATCAGCGCTTCCATCGAGCGCTTCATCTCGCCACGACGCGGCGGCGCGATCTTGTTGTCCTCGACGACGACAGGCCCCTGCCCGTCCGGCGCCCGCAGCTTGGCGATGCACTGCTTCATGATGCGCACCGACTGGCGCATCTCTTCCATGCGGATGCAGTAGCGGTCGTAGCAGTCGCCGTTCTTGCCGATCGGAATGTCGAAATCCATCTCGGCATAGCATTCATAAGGCTGCGACTTGCGCAGATCCCAGGCAGCACCGGAGCCGCGCACCATCACGCCGGAGAAACCCCACTCCCAGGCTTCCTTCAGCGGCACCACGCCGATATCGACGTTGCGCTGCTTGAAGATGCGGTTGCCGGTGAGCAGCGTTTCGAGGTCGGCGACGACCTGCAGGAACGGATCGCACCAGGCGTCGATGTCGTCGATCAGTTTTGGCGGCAAATCCTGATGCACGCCGCCGAGGCGGAAGTACGCCGCATGCATGCGCGAGCCGGAAGCGCGCTCATAGAACACCATCAGCTTTTCGCGTTCTTCAAAACCCCACAGCGGCGGGGTCAGCGCGCCGACGTCCATCGCCTGCGTGGTGACGTTGAGCAGATGCGACAGGATGCGGCCGATCTCGCTATAGAGCACCCGGATCAATTGCCCGCGGCGCGGCACCGTGATGCCCAGCAACTTTTCCGCCGCGAGGCAGAACGCATGTTCCTGGTTCATCGGCGCGACGTAATCGAGCCGGTCGAAATACGGGATCGCCTGCAGATAAGTCTTCTGCTCGATCAGCTTTTCGGTGCCGCGATGCAAGAGGCCGATGTGCGGATCGACGCGGGCGACGACCTCACCGTCCAGTTCGAGCACGAGGCGAAGCACGCCATGGGCTGCAGGGTGCTGCGGTCCAAAGTTGATCGTGAAATTTCGAAGATTCTGTTCGTTCATGGTCAGGCCTTCGGCTCCGCCTTCTCATCGCCGGGCAGCGGATAGTCAGCGCCTTCCCATGGCGAGAGGAAATCGAACTTGCGGAATTCCTGGTTGAGACGGACGGGTTCGTACAGCACCCGCTTCTCCTGGTCGTCGTAACGCACCTCGACGAAGCCGGTGAGCGGGAAATCCTTGCGCAGCGGATGGCCGTCGAAGCCGTAATCGGTCAGCAAGCGGCGCATGTCGGGATGGCCGGTGAAGATCACGCCATAGAGATCGTAGCATTCGCGTTCGAACCAGTCGGCGCCGGGAAACACGTCGATGATCGAGGGCACCTGCGTGGTCTCGTCGGCCTCGGCGCGCACGCGGAGGCGACCGTTCAGCACAGGCGACAGGAAGTGATAGATCACGTCGAAGCGTTTTTCGCGGCCGGGATAATCCACCGCCGTGACGTCGATGATGCTGACGAAACGGAGGCCCGGATCGTCGCGCAGGAATTTGACGACCTCGACGATCTTGGTCGCGTCGACCGTGATCGTGAGCTCGTTGTACGCGACCGCATGGGCGCTGGCCGCACCCGGAAGCGCGCTAACAATCGTCTGCCCCAAGGCGTCGAGCTTGCCGTCGTCCATTGACCTGAAACCTTAGCGTTCGATGGTGCCGATGCGCCGGATCTTCTTCTGCAACAGCAACACGCCGTAGAGCAGCGCTTCCGCCGTCGGAGGGCAGCCGGGCACGTAGATGTCGATCGGCACGATCCGGTCGCAGCCGCGCACGACCGAATAGGAATAGTGATAATAGCCGCCGCCATTGGCGCACGACCCCATCGAGATCACGTAGCGCGGCTCCGGCATCTGGTCGTAGACCTTGCGCAACGCCGGCGCCATTTTGTTGGTCAGCGTACCCGCCACGATCATGACGTCGGACTGCCGCGGCGAAGCGCGCGGCGCAAAGCCGAAGCGCTCGACGTCGTAACGCGGCATCGACACCTGCATCATCTCGACGGCGCAGCAGGCCAGACCGAACGTCATCCACATCAGCGAGCCGGTGCGCGCCCAGGTGATGAGATCGTCGGTCGCGGCGACGAAGAAGCCCTTGTCGGAAAGCTCGTGATTGACCTCGAGGAAGTACGGGTCATTGGCGCCGACCGGCTTGCCGGTCGAGGGATCGATAATGCCGGTCGCGGCCGGTGCGATCACCGGCGAAGACCCATGCGATACGGCGGTGGGGCTCAATCCCATTCGAGCGCGCCTTTCTTCCATTCGTAGGCAAAGCCGACCGTGAGGACGGCGAGAAACACCATCATCGACCAGAAGCCGGTGGCGCCGAGCTTGCCGAAAGCCACCGCCCACGGAAACAGGAATGCCACCTCGAGGTCGAAGATGATGAAAAGGATCGCCACCAGATAGAAGCGGACGTCGAACTTCATGCGGGCGTCATCGAAAGCGTTGAATCCGCATTCATAGGCGGAAAGCTTTTCCGGATCGGGCTGCTGGAACGCGACGAGGAACGGGGCAATCAACAGCGCCAGACCGATCAGGCTTGCCACCCCGACAAACACGATAAGTGGAAGGTAATTCTGCAGGATGCCGTTCATCGGCGGGACCTTTTCCTGCGGTTTCGGACAGCCGCAGATTCGCTGATTGGAATTATTCTTGAGGCTTAGCGCAGCGCAACAGAGGGCGCAAGACAAGCTATTTTGTGGTCTAACCGGCGCTACCACGTCGTGGACAACTCAGGAAAGCAGGGCGCACCCATCGCCACCCTGGCCAGCGTTTCGCGCCGTGCTCCTCGCGCAATCCATCCATCCGAACCCTGCTCATGCGGCGCGCAATTGGTGTACCGATCAACCAACAGAATGTCCGGGCTCGCCGCACCGGTGTTCGCGATGTGCATGCTGACGCAGGATTTCAAAACCGTGGCGTCGGCTTCCGCCTCGGGCCGATTTTGCGATCGCATACACCATCGCCAAGCCGAGCATGCGAGCGCTGGCGTCCGCGATCATCCTGATTGACCGCCAACCTGCTTTGGCCGGGGCGTCGGCGCGCTCGCGGTCGGCATGATCAACGGACGAACTGAAGAACGACTATGGCGCAGGCGCCGCGCTATTCCCTTCTGTCGGCCGAGGTCACGACTCGGCGCACTGCTGTGGCAAACAAACGGGCGACACAGACGATCTCGGCTTATCCTATTGTTATTGCTTATATTTCAAGCCCCGTCGCCGACCTGCGCCTTCGCCGCGACAACAGGCGAACCGCCTAAGGACGCCGAAAAGGCGCAAAATCGCCTCGAAAACCCGCCGGACGAAACCATTTCAGGGAATCCACGAAACCGTCCCGAAACAGACGGGGCGTACACCTCTTGCCATCAGATGGCGCATAGACGCCTCGGAGGCATCACATGAACCACTCAATTCACTCGGCAGACCGTTCGACCCACCTGAAGATCGTGGTTGTCGCGCTCGTGGCTGGTATCGCGGTGGCTGCTTTCGGCATCTCGGCACGCACCAATCCGGAATACACCCAGACGGCCCAGACCCAGGTCATGAAGGCAGGCAAGCCGGTGGTCATCACCAGCTCGCAAACCTCGACGGTCCGCTAAAGGGGATTTGTTCTCAGCACCGGCAAGACGGCCGCCTTCGGGCGGCTTTTTTGTTGGCTGCGCAGCCACTTCTGCCGCACGCTGGAACTATCGGGCCGCGTTTGAGTGCAACCGAGTTCCAGTCCGACAATTGGGGGATTTGTCTTTAAGCCATTGAAAAATGGCGCGAGAGACGGGACTCGAACCCGCGGCCTCCGCCGTGACAGGGCGGCGCTCTAACCAACTGAGCTACTCCCGCGGATGCGTAATCACGTCTTGATCCGCGCAGAAGCGAGGACTTAAAGGCCCTCCCCGTTTTAGTCAAGGACGTTGCGAATCCCCTTGTCAAATGGGCCTTTTTGCGATGCCGATGCAAATAGTGGCCTATTTGCAGGCAAAACAGCGTAGGCACCCGCCACCCGAATCGTTTAAGGCCTGATACGCCTAAGTTTCCGTAAAGCCATTCATCACCGAGGAGGGCCGAATATGGCGAAGAAAGCAGCGACTCCGGCGACGATCACGCTGAAGCATCTGGCAGCGGCAATCGCCGAGGACCAGGAATTGTCCAAAAAGCAGGCTGAGTCGATTCTGAGCGACATGGTCACCATGATCACCAAGCACCTGAAGAAGGGCGAGCGCATCCGCATCGTCGGTCTCGGCATTCTCCAGGTTCGCAAGCGCGCCGCCCGCATGGGCCGCAACCCCGCCACCGGCGAAGCCATCCAGATCAAAGCCAGCAAGAAGGTTGCCTTCCGCGCGGCCAAGGAACTCAAGGAAGCCGTCTAGATTCTTGTTTTGGCGCGTTTTCTTCACGCGAACCGGTACCCACTTCGCTCGAAAACGCTTCCAAGCGACGCGCTTTAAGGTCCGACATTCAAGCGCCGTTCCGGAAGCCCGGAATGGCGCTTTTCTGTTATAGAGCGCCGTCGTTTCTCCAAATCCGGTTGTGGTTATCATGCTGGCTTCTCCCCTCGCCTTTACCCACGGTGTCACCGAGCGCTTCCTGCGCTATGTCGTGATCGATACCCAGTCGGATCCGGCGTCGCCGACCTGCCCTTCCACTGAGAAGCAAAAAGACCTCGGCCGCGTGCTGGCGGCCGAACTCAAGGCGATGGGCCTCTCCGACGCCCATCTCGACGAGCACGGCTATGTCTACGCGACCATCCCGGCCAATTCAGACAAGAAGGTGCCGGTGATCTGCTTCTGCTCGCACATGGACACCTCGCCGGATTGCAGCGGCAAGGACGTCAAGCCGCAGATCGTGCGCAACTATCGTGGCGGCGACATCGTGCTGCCGGCTGATACGACGCAGGTGATTCGATTCGCCGATCATCCGGCGCTGGCCGACCAGATCGGCAACGACATCGTCACGACAGACGGCACCACGCTATTGGGCGCCGACAACAAGGCCGGTCTTGCCGAGATCATGGATGCCGCGCAGTTCCTGATCGACAATCCGCAAGTGAAGCACGGCGCCATCAAGATCCTGTTCACGCCGGACGAAGAGATCGGCCGCGGCGTCGACAAGGTCGACTTGAAAAAGCTCGGCGCCGACTTCGCCTACACGATGGATGGCGAAACCGCGGGGAATATCGAGGACGAGACGTTTTCGGCCGATGGCGCCACCATCACCATCGAGGGCGTCAGCACCCATCCCGGCTTCGCTAAGGGCAAGATGGAGCACGCGATCAAGATCGCCGCCGCCATCGTCGATCGCCTGCCGAAACAAACCTGCTCGCCGGAGACCACCGAAGGCAAGCAAGGTTTTCTGCATCCGATCGGCATTTCCGGCGCGCTGGAGAAAGCGACTATCGGCTTCATCGTGCGCGATTTCACCGACGAGGGCCTGAAGGAAAAAGAGGCGCTGCTGGAGGGCATCGTCAAGGACGTGATGAAGGACTATCCGCGCTCGACCTACCGGATGGAGGTCAAGCACCAGTACCGCAACATGAAGCAGGTGATCGACCGCCACCCCGAAATCGTCGACTACGCAATCGAGGCGATCCGCCGCGCCGGCCTGACGCCGGTGCGCTCATCGATCCGCGGCGGCACCGACGGCTCACGGCTGTCGTTCATGGGGCTGCCCTGCCCCAACATCTTTGCCGGCGAACACGCATTCCACTCGCGGCTGGAATGGGTCAGCGTGCAAGACATGGAAAAGGCCGTGCAGACCATCGTGCATCTGGCGATGATCTGGGAAGAAAAGGCCTAGCTGACGAGCGGGAGCGATAGTGTGAAAATCAGAAGTTCGATCTGTGTTGTGTGGTTGTTCACGTCTGGCGCAGCGCCTTCCCTGGCGCAGACTGCGGCACCCTCGGCCGAAAAAGTCACCGTGAGCTCCCTGCTCGCGCAGGACTATGCAATCGCCGGGACCTCGGCGACGCCGAGCGGCGGCGCCGGACTGTTTCTGCGCAAAGGCGCAAAGCTCTATTTCTGCTTCGTTTCCGAGACCCGGCAATCGGCAACGGTTTCGACGGAATATTGCAAGCCGGTCGAGTAGCCGGCTGGCCCGCAGGGCCCGGACACAAAATCGCGAAAACAACCCCATGCACAGTAGCATGGGCGCGGCGGGCAGCGCGCCGCGCTGGCACTATCCGGCGCGCGCGGTCACGATCCAGACCGAGGCCGGTAGCAGCACCGCGTCCCCTTTGGCAAACGGCGTCAGCGCTTCGCGGATCGAATTGGCCGCGGCAACGCGAAGCTCCTCCGGCTGGCCGTCCAGCGCGCGGCTCACCGGGCCGATTTCGAGCGAACCCTGCACCGCCCCATCGACGCCGCGGCCGATCGCGGCGTCCAGCAACAGCGGACAGGCTTCCATTTCCACTCCCGCAAAGCCGGCTTCGCTCAGGATGCGGCGCACGCGCGCTTCCGAGGCAAACGCAAACGGCCCGGGATCTTCCGGCCCCTGCTGCGGTAGCTTTGGCACGTGTTTATAGGCAGCCTGCAACGGCGCCATGAAGAACGGGTTTTCGCGCGGCTCGCGCCAGCAGGCGAATGCCAGCCGGCCCGTGGGTCGCAGCGCCTTGCGCATGTTGGCAAACGACGCCACCGGGTCGGCAAAGAACATCACGCCGAACCGCGACGCCAATAGATCAAAGCTCGCGGGGTCGAACGGATAGACGGTGGCATCGGCCAGCGCGAAGTCGACAGGCAAATCCTTCGGCGCGCTCGCCCGCGCCCGTTCCAGCATCGGGCCTGATATGTCGACGCCGAACGCGTGGCCTGACGGCGCAACCTTTTTCGCAAACGCAATCGTGGTGACGCCGCTGCCGCAGCCGATATCGATAACCCGCTCGCCCGGTTTGGGCTTCGCGCGATCGATCAGAAGGTCGGCGACCGGCCCGAGCACGACGTCCTGCTCCGCCTGCCGATCAGCCCAGCGCTGCCCGGCCGGGCCGTTCCAGTAGGCTATCTGGTCGGCGTTCTGCTCGTGGCCTCTGGGGGCGTCCATGTGGTGTCTCGCGCGTATGAAAGGCGTCGTCCAACGAACAGTCCGCCTTCGCTCTTCGAGCTACGGCGAGACAGCCTTCGCGCTTCGCACCCTGGCTGGCTTGCCCAGCCGTAGCGCGAAGCGCGAAGGCTGGTAGGCGATGACGGACTCGAACCGCCGACATCTTCCGTGTAAAGGAAGCGCTCTACCAACTGAGCTAATCGCCCTTAAGTCGCCTGTTTAGCGCCGCCCTGCCCCTTGGCGCAAGCGGGGATGCCCTAACAAAAAAGCGGCGCCCCGGGACGGGACGCCGCTTTGTCACATTGTCTGGTCTCAGTGGGCTGTCAGGCCGCCACCGGCGTCATCCGCAGCGTCGGATTTGACCGGCACCTTGCTGTCCTCTTCCCAGACGATCGCCACCGGCGGGCGCACCAATGCCTTGGCGACGACGTCATCGAGCCGGGCGACCGGGATGATGTCCATACCGCCCTTGATCGCATCGGAAATCTCCGTGAGATCCTTGGCGTTGTCCTCGGGGATGAACACCGTCTTGATGCCGCCGCGTGCGGCCGCCAACAGCTTCTCCTTGAGGCCGCCGATCGGCAGCACCCTGCCGCGCAGCGTGATCTCGCCGGTCATGGCGACATCGTGCCGGACCGGAATGCCGGTCATGACCGAGATGATGGCGGTCGCCATCGCGACACCCGCCGACGGTCCGTCCTTCGGGGTTGCGCCCTCGGGAACGTGGACGTGGATGTCACGCCGGTCGAACAATGGCGGCTCGATGCCGTAGTTGATCGCCCGCGAGCGGACATAGGACGCCGCCGCCGAGATCGACTCCTTCATGACGTCGCGCAGATTGCCCGTCACCGTCATCTTGCCCTTGCCGGGCATCATGACGCCTTCGATGGTGAGCAGCTCGCCACCGACATCGGTCCAGGCCAGGCCCGTTACGATGCCGACCTGCGGCTCGCTCTCGATCTCGCCGTAGCGGTACTTCGGCACACCCAAAAATTCCTCGAGGGATTTCTCGGTGACCTTGACCGACTTCTTCTTGGAGATCATCAGCTCCTTCACCGCCTTGCGGGCGAGTGTGGAGAGCTCACGCTCCAGGTTACGCACGCCCGCTTCGCGGGTGTAGCGGCGGATCATCAAGAGCAGCGCATCGTCGTCGATCGACCATTCCTTGGAATCGAGGCCATGCTTGGAGATGGCGTTCGGGATCAGATGCTTGCGCGCGATCTCGACCTTCTCGTTCTCGGTATAGCCGGCGATCCGGATGATCTCCATGCGGTCCATCAGCGGCCCCGGAATATTCAGCGTATTCGCGGTCGTGATGAACATGACGTTCGACAGATCGTAATCGACCTCCAGATAGTGGTCGGCGAACGTGCCGTTCTGCTCCGGATCCAGCACCTCAAGCAGCGCCGACGACGGATCGCCGCGGAAATCGGCGCCCATCTTGTCGATTTCGTCGAGCAGGAACAGCGGATTCGAGGTCTTCGCCTTCCGCATCGACTGAATGATCTTGCCGGGCATCGAGCCGATATAGGTGCGGCGATGACCGCGGATCTCGGCCTCGTCGCGCACACCGCCAAGCGACACGCGCACGAACTCGCGGCCCGTCGCCTTCGCGATCGACTTGCCGAGCGAGGTCTTGCCGACGCCGGGAGGTCCGACCAGACACAGGATCGGTCCGGTCAGCTTGTTGGCGCGCGACTGCACCGCCAGATACTCGACGATCCGGTCCTTGACCTTCTCAAGCCCGTAATGGTCGCTGTCCAGGACCTCCTGCGCGGCCACCAGGTCCTTCTTGACCTTGGACTTCTTGTTCCACGGGATCGACAGCAGCCAGTCGAGATAGTTGCGCACGACGGTGGCTTCCGCGGACATCGGCGACATCTGGCGCAGCTTCTTCAGTTCGTGCTGCGCCTTCTCCCGCGCTTCCTTGGAGAGCTTGGTCTTGGCAATCTTCTCTTCCAGATCGGCGAGCTCGTCGCGACCTTCGTCGTCGCCGAGTTCCTTCTGGATCGCCTTCATCTGCTCGTTCAGGTAATACTCGCGCTGGGTCTTCTCCATCTGGCGCTTGACGCGCGAGCGGATGCGCTTCTCGACCTGCAGCACCGAGATCTCGCTCTCCATCAGACCCAGCACCTTCTCCAGGCGCTGCGTGACGGACAACGTCTCCAGGATGCCCTGGCGATCGGCGATCTTGACGGCGAGATGCTGGGCGACCTGATCGCTCAGCTTGGCGAAATCAGTGATCGCCTGAACCACGCCGACGACTTCGGCGGAGATCTTCTTGTTCAGCTTCACATAGCTTTCGAAGTCGGACACCACCGAACGCGAGAGCGCCTCGGCCTCGACGGAGGTCGCATCGGTATCGGCGAGCGCAACCGCGGTGGCTTCGTAATATTCGCTGCGGTCGGAATATTTCTGGACGCGTGCGCGCTCCAAGCCTTCGACCAGCACCTTCACGGTGCCGTCGGGCAATTTGAGCAGCTGCAGGACGCTGGCGAGCGTGCCGACTTCGTAGATCGAATCCGGGCTCGGATCATCGTCGGACGCGTTCTTCTGCGTCGCGAGCAGGATCAACGCGTCGTTCTTCATCACCTCTTCGAGCGCGCGGATCGACTTCTCGCGGCCGACGAACAGAGGCACGATCATGTGCGGGAATACGACGATGTCGCGGAGCGGCAGCACCGGATAAGAGTGGCTTTCGCCGTGGACGATAGATGGCCGGGGTTTGGCGGTCGTCATGGCCTAATTCCTTTTGTTGTGCCCCCTTGCACGCAGTCCGCCTGTTGTGCGCAACCGCCACAAGGTGCCGGGAGGTTCCGGGGCTGCAAGCCACCTTCGCAGCCTGTTTTTCCGGATCGTTTGGCGACGAATCTCAAGCATGAGCTTCGCCACCGACAGCATTAGGTGGCTATCGGGTACGGGGGTGTCAAGTCACGAAAAATGCCCGCCAAATGGGGCTAAACGCAAAAGGATTGCTGCGAAATAACTACGCCGCTGTGGCCGCCGGAATGTCCCGGCAGCCCTCCTGTTTGGGACAGAGATCCATCCCGGACCAGGGCCTATCAGGCGCTGGCGCTGCTCTCGACGGCGCGGTCGGAACGGTCCGCGTAGATGTAGAGCGGCCGGGCAGTTCCCTCGACCACTTCGCGCGAGATCACCACCTCTTCGACGCCTTCCAGACCCGGAAGATCGAACATGGTCTCGAGCAGGATGCTTTCGAGGATCGAACGCAAGCCCCGCGCGCCGGTCTTGCGCTCGATCGCCTTGCGGGCGACCGCGCCAAGCGCCTCGTCGGCGAAGGTGAGTTCGATATTCTCCATTTCGAACAGCCGCTGGTACTGCTTGACCAGCGCGTTCTTCGGATCGGTCAGGATCTTCTTCAGCGAAGCCTCATCCAGATCTTCCAGCGTCGCGACGACCGGCAAGCGGCCGACGAATTCCGGGATCAGGCCGTACTTCAAGAGGTCTTCCGGCTCGACATGGCGGAAGATTTCGCCGGTGCGGCGGTCTTCCGGCGCCAGGACCTGCGCCGCGAAACCGATCGAGGTCGAACGGCCGCGTGCGGAGATGATCTTCTCCAGCCCTGAGAAGGCGCCGCCGCAGATGAACAGGATGTTTGTGGTGTCGACCTGCAGGAATTCCTGCTGCGGATGCTTGCGGCCGCCCTGCGGAGGCACGGAGGCAACGGTGCCTTCCATGATCTTCAACAGCGCCTGCTGCACGCCCTCGCCCGAGACATCGCGGGTGATCGACGGATTGTCGGACTTGCGGCTGATCTTGTCGATTTCGTCGATATAGACGATGCCGCGCTGCGCGCGCTCGACATTGTAGTCGGCCGACTGCAGCAGCTTCAGGATGATGTTCTCGACGTCCTCACCGACATAGCCGGCCTCGGTCAGCGTGGTCGCATCCGCCATCGTGAACGGCACGTCGAGAATCCGCGCCAGCGTCTGGGCCAGCAGCGTCTTGCCCGAACCAGTCGGACCGATCAGCAGTATGTTCGACTTCGCGAGTTCGACGTCGTTGTGCTTGGTCTGGTGATTGAGCCGCTTGTAGTGATTGTGGACGGCGACCGACAGCACCTTCTTGGCGTGACTCTGGCCGATCACGTAGTCGTCCAGCACCTTGCAGATTTCCTTCGGCGTCGGAATGCCGTCGCGCGACTTCACCAGCGAGGACTTGTTCTCCTCACGGATGATGTCCATGCAGAGCTCAACGCACTCGTCGCAGATGAAGACGGTGGGTCCCGCGATCAGTTTGCGGACCTCATGCTGGCTCTTGCCACAGAACGAGCAATACAGCGTGTTCTTGGAGTCGCTCGTGCCGACCTTACTCATTCTATTCTCCGTCCGCCGTTCGATCCCGTCACTCGATCGACCCATTCCGGTACCAAACCGGACCTGCAAGTAGATAGAGCAAATTCCGTACCAAAAAAGACCTTAACTCAGTACGCGCCGTTCGAATCACGGTTTACTCGAATCCCCGCGATCCTACCCGATCCCTCACAGCCAACCATGCTGACACCCGACTATCAAGAATTCGCTAACCGGGCTCGGCGCGGCCACCGTGACAATACCGTGATTTTCGGCCTTCGCACGGGGAGAAGTTACCGAAATCACCCAAGCGTTGCGCGATTACCACGCCGCCAAACCAGCACGAAAGCGGAACTTTCTGCCTACGTTCGGGCATAAGCAGCCGCTTAGAGCGTAATTTGCCGATTGGGCCCACCTGTCAAGGTCAACGCGTGGGTACCTCCACCCGTTACCTTACGGGGTCTTGGTCATCGCCGGCTCTTCCGGGCGCTTATCCATCACCTTGTCGACAATACCGAAGTCCCTGGCCATGTCGGCGGTCAGGAACTTGTCGCGCTCCAGCGCTTCCTCGATCGCCTTGTAGGTCTGGCCGGTGTGCTTCACGTAGATCTCGTTGAGCCGCTTCTTGAGATTCAGGATCTCCTGCGCGTGCAGCATGATGTCGGTGGCCTGGCCCTGGAAGCCGCCGGAGGGTTGATGCACCATGATGCGCGAATTCGGCAGCGAGAAACGCATGTCCTTGTGGCCAGCCGCCAGCAACAACGATCCCATCGACGCCGCCTGCCCGGTGCACAGCGTCGTCACCGGCGGGCGGATGAACTGCATGGTGTCGTAGATCGCCAGGCCCGATGTCACCACGCCGCCCGGCGAGTTGATGTACATCGAGATTTCCTTTTTCGGATTCTCGGCTTCCAGGAACAGCAGCTGAGCGACGATCAGCGTCGACATGCCGTCTTCGACCGGACCGGTCAGGAAGATGATGCGTTCCTTCAGAAGGCGCGAGAAAATGTCGTAGGCGCGTTCACCGCGGTTGGTCTGTTCGACCACCATCGGCACAAGGTTCATGTAGGTTTCAACGGGATCGCGCATTAGTCACCCAAAGGTTGGCAGGGGCGAACATCCATCGGCAAGCCGGCTGATTTGCCAAAAGTGGACGAACGTCCCGTGATGCAGAACTTCAAAGACAACTCACAGAACAGATATGAGCCAATTTCCCGGCCACAAGGCCGAGCAATTGCGAGCTGGATTAGACGAGTTCAAACTGATTCGCAGGCGAACTCATAGCGACGGATGCCGAAGCCCCGCCGCTTTCGCCGTTCATCATTAACATCAGGTGCCGGGATTAAGCGGCAGTTTTCTCAGCGTCCTCGTCCTTGAACAGGTCTTCGCGCGAAACCTTCTTTTCGGTCACGTTGGCGAGTTCGAGGATGAAATCGACCACCTTGTCTTCATAAATCGGCGCACGAAGCTGGGCCAGCGCATTGGCATTGTTGCGATAGTAGTCCCAGACTTCCTTCTCGCGGCCCGGCATCGACCGCGCCCGCTCGATCACGGCGCGGCTGACTTCGTCGTCGGTGACGGTGATCTTGTTCTTCTCGCCGATCTCCGACAGCACGAGGCCGAGCCGGACCCGGCGGTCGGCGATCTTCTGGTACTCTTCCTTGGCGGCGTCCTCGGTGGTGTTCTCGTCGGCAAAGGTCTTGCCGCTGGATTCCATTTCGGCCTTGATCGAGTTCCACATCAGATTGAACTCTTCAGCGATCAGTGACGGCGGCGCCTCGAATTTGTGGCTCTCGTCGAGACGGTCGAGCAGCGCGCGCTTGACGCGCTGGCGCGTCGCACCGGCAAATTCAGTGACCAGGCGCTCGCGCGCGGCTTCCTTCAGCTTGTCGAGCGATTCGAGGCCGAGCGTCTTGGCGAACTCGTCATCGACGGTGGTCTCGCCGGGAGCTTCAATGGCGGTGGCGGTGGTTTCGAACTCGGCGGGCTGGCCGGCGAGCTTTTCGCTCGCATAGTTCTTCGGGAAGGCAACCTTCAGCGTGCGGGTCTCGCCCGCGCCGATGCCGATCAACTGCTCTTCAAAGCCCGGAATGAACTGGCCGGTGCCGATCACGACCTGGATGCCCTCGCCGGTACCACCCTCGAACGGCGTACCGTCGATACGGCCGGTGAAGTTGATGGTGACGCGATCGCCGTTCTCGGCCTTCGCGCCTTCGCTCTTGGCGTTATAGGGGCGGCTCTGGTCGGCGATCCGCTTGATGGCGTCATCGACATCGCTGTCGGACACGTCGACGACCGGCTTCTCGACGGTAAAGCTCTTGAAGTCGGCGAGCTGGATCGTCGGCACCACCTCGATTGCCACCGTGTAGGTGAGATCGCTCTTGCCGGAGAGGAGCTCCTCGACCTCTTTTTCCTCGGTCGGCATCGTGATCTTCGGTTCGGTCGCAAGGCGGAAGCCGCGATCGGTGAAGATCTGCGTGTTGGTGTCGCGGATGGTCTGGTCGATGGTCTCGGCCATGACAGAGCGGCCATAGACCTTCTTCAGGTGGCTCACCGGCACCTTGCCGGGACGGAAGCCGTTGAGCTTCACCTTGTCCTTGAGGTCGATCAGCTTGGCGCCGGCCTTGGCATCGAGATCCGATGCGGGAACGCTGATCTTGAACTCGTGCTTCAATCCCTCGACGAGGGTTTCGGTGACCTGCATGGCGTCAATCTTCTTCCGTTTCGGCAGGGCCTGATGGCCCCGACATTGTCAATTGGGTCGACGCGGGGCCCTTAAAGCCTGCGCCGGTGGTTCGGCTGACCCAACTCCCCAACCGGGGAAACAGGCCCTCCAGTATTCATCATGCAAACGCTTGAATAGAGCGCTTGGTGCGGGCGGAGGGACTCGAACCCCCACAACTTTCGTCACTGGAACCTAAATCCAGCGCGTCTACCAGTTCCGCCACGCCCGCGTAAAAAGCATCCAGTCCGGCCGCGATGCCGCGAGCGGCGGGCTTATAACATGCGCCCACGTGTCCGCAGCAAAAAAATGGCCATTCCGCCCCCTCGCCCGAGGCAAGGCGTCACAGCTGGACAGGGTCGCCAGAAAATGGTCCGCATCGGTCTCATGGCAAGCCCCAAACCCCTGCTGCACCGACGCGAGCTGATGGCCGGACTGGGCGCTGCCGCCCTGCTCCCGATATGGCCCGCCATTGGCTCTGCTCAAGGCCGCGCCGCGCTGGCGCTGCAAGCCAAAGCCGATGTCGTTGCGCTTCGGCCAGGGGCGCCGGAGACGCCGGTTTGGTCACTCGCCGGTTCGGAAATGAGATTCAAACGCGGCGATACCGTTGAAGTCACGCTCGCCAATGAGCTGCCGCAGCCCGTTGCCCTCAATTGGCGGGGGCTCGACGGGGTCGCGAGCGCCGAATCGCTGACGGCCCGCGCGCCGCTCGCGGCCGGGGTGAAGGAAACTCTGCAACTGCCGCTGCGACATGCCGGGACGCTGCTGTGCGATCTGACCCTTCTCGGCGACGGCCAGGCACGGCCATCGCGGGCTCGCGCATTGGTGGTCCGGGAAAGCGAGACCGTCGCCGTCGATCGCGACGAGGTGTTTCTGGTCGAGGACTGGCGGCTGCGCCCGGACGGGTCAGCGATCGCGCCCGGAATCGCCCCCAAGGACGCCGCAACCGTCTTGACGGCCAACGGCCGGCTTTCGCTCGATATTACAGCGCGAACCAATGAACGGATCAGGATTCGCTTCATTAATGGCTGCCAGCGGTCTGTTATCGCGGCCAAAATCGAGAATATCGACGTCCGCGTCATGGCCATCGACGGTCAACCTTCCGAGCCGTTCCAGGCACGCAACGGCGCACTGGTGCTACCCCCTGGCGGCCGCGTCGATGCATTTATCGATATGACGGCGCCCGCCGGGACCACCGCAGCGATTCTGGTCCACGACGGCAAGGAGGCCCGCCCGATCGGCAGGCTGATCGTCTCGGGCGAACCGCCGGTCCGCGCCGCCCCGCTTTCCCCGGCGCCGCCGTTACCTTCCAACGGCCTGCCGGAGCGCCTCGACCTGAAGGGCTCAACCCGGGCCGAACTGACCCTTGGCGGGCCACAAGGCGACTGGGTGCCGCCGCCGAGCTTCGCCGCGACCACAGCGCCCGCGTTCCGTACCAAAGCGGGACGCACGGTTGTGCTGGCCCTGACCAACCGCGGCGCGCTCCCGACGGTCTTCCACCTCCACGGCCACCATTTCCGGCTGCTCGACCGGCTCGATGACGGCTGGAAGCCGTTCTGGCTGGATACGCTGGCCATCGAACCCGGCCAAACCCAGCGCATCGCCTTCGCCGCTGAATATGCCGGACGCTGGCTGATCGAATCCGTCGCGACCGATTGGGCCGCCCCCCGGCTGGTGCGATGGTACAGTGTGGAGTGAGGAAGCCAGCATGAGCAAAACCGTTGCCGCCATTCGCAGCGTCACCGCCCGCGGCCTCGTGGTGCCGATCGCGCGACCGGTGAAGACCGCATTCGCCCTCATCGAAGCCGCCCACATGGTGCTGATCGATGTCGAAACCGATCAGGGCGTTACCGGTCACGCTTACATCTTCGCCTACACCGAACTGACGGTGAAACCGCTGGTGCATCTGATCGAGGGGATCGGCCGCGACCTCGTCGGCCGTCCGGTCGCGCCATACGATCTCATGAAGGCGATGGACGCCAAATTCCGCCTGCTCGGCTGGCAGGGCCTCGTCGGCATGGCGGTGTCCGGGCTCGACATGGCCTATTGGGACGCGCTCGGCCAAATTGCGGGTCGGCCATTGGCCGAGCTGCTCGGCGGCGCGCCGCGGCCGATCAAGGCCTATGACAGCTATGGCGTGGTCGATCCGATCGCGGATGAGAAGGCGCTGCGCCGCTCGCTGGAGCAGGGATTTCGCGGCATCAAGATCAAGGGCGGCGATGGCGACGCCGCCAATGACGAGCGGATGGTCAAGGGCGTGCGCGCTTTGCTCGGCCCGGACATCGCATTGATGTTGGACTTCAACCAGTCGCTCGATCCCGCGGAAGCCAGCCGCCGCATCGCCCGCCTCGCCCCTTATGACCTGCATTGGATCGAAGAGCCGGTGCCGCAGGAAAATCTGTTGGGGCATGCCAAGGTGCGCGAGACGTCGCCGACGCCGATCCAGGCCGGCGAGAACTGGTGGTTCCCGCGCGGCTTTGCCGAGGCGATCGCAGCCAGCGCCAGCGACTTCATCATGCCCGACCTGATGAAATGCGGCGGCGTCACCGGCTGGCTGCAAGTCGCAGCGCAAGCGGGAGCCGCCAACATTCCGATGTCGAGCCATCTGTTCGCCGAAGCCAGCGCCCACATGCTGGCGGTGACGCCCTCAGTGCACTGGCTCGAATTCCTCGATTTCGCCGGTGTCATCCTCGCCCACCCCGCCGAGATCATCGACGGCACGGTTACCGCGCGAGGTCCCGGCCTCGGGCTGGAATGGAACGAGGCGGCGGTGGCGAAATATCTCGTGTGACGCCATCGTCCACGAAGTGGGCGGCGCTAATTTCCTTGAAAGATAGCTCAAAGAACTATAGTTTGTAGAGCTAGAGAAGAGCTGTGCGGATTTTCAAGACCAGAACGCTCGCGAAGTTTGCGGCAAAACGGCACCAGCGATGACAGCCTCGTCGATGCCGTCGAAAGGGCTATCCGAGGCTCGATTGATGCTGACCTTGGCGGTCAAATCATCAAACAGCGGGTCGCCAGGCCGGGACAGGGCAAGCGAGGTGGCTTCCGCATGATCATCGGAATTCGTTCCGATCGGGCCATCTTTCTGTTCGCATTCGCCAAGAACGAGCGCGAGAACATCGACAAGGCCGAATTGGTGACGTTGCGAGAAATTGGCGCGTCATTCTTGAACGCTGACGACAAAACAATTGCACAAGCCTTGAAAGATGGAACTTTGATCGAGGTGAAATATGGCAACTAAAGCAAAAAAAGCGAAGGTAAAGGCGAGCCGGCTAACCCAGGAATTGCTGGAAACCGTGCGCGACATGCGCAAAAGCGGGCTTCTGACCAAGGCCGCGCATGAAAAGATCACCATGCGGCACACCGGCGTTGCGCCAACTGTTACAGCCCCCCTTACAGGCGAGGAAATCAAGGCCCTCCGCGAGAAGTGCCACGTCAGTCAGGCCGTTTTTGCGACCTACCTGAATTTGACGGCGGACTACGTGTCCAAGCTCGAACGCGGTGAAAAGCGTCCAAGCGGACCCGCCCTCGTGTTGCTCGACGTTATCCGCCGCAAGGGTATTGAAGCCATCCTTTAGCTGGTTGTCCCCTACGACCGCCTTTCGCGCGTCCAGAGATAGCGTGCGTCCGGCTCGTTCTCTTCATTGCCGGCGCCATCGGTTTGCTCGACCAGCACAAAGCCTCGCGCTTCATAGAAGCGGCGCGCCGGTGCGTTGCGCTGGAACGTCCATAGCTGCAGCCGCTCGGAAGCTCGCTTGGCGACGTCAAGCAATTCGCTCCCGACGCCCCGCCCCTGCGCTTCCGGCAGCACATAAAGCTGCTCGATCCTGTCGTCGCGGAACGCGATCACGCCGGTCATCGCAATGTCATCGAAGGCTCCCCACAGCTTGCAGGTTCTGAACATGCGCTCGCGATAGAACCAGCAATCTTCCTCGGGCGTGTGCAGACCGGTGAGCCAGGGCAAGGCATGGTCGAAGCTTGTACGATGGACCCGCGCCGCAGCGTCCATGTCGGCCAGTTCGAGTTGCCTAATACTCAATCCCGAACTCATCGTAGAGCCGCCGGAACACCGCGGGCAGCACCTCGGTCAGATCTTCCGCGATTAGGCCGGGTCCCGCCTCGCGGGCGCCCTCGCCGTGCATCCAGACGCCGACAGAGGCGGCCTCGAAGGCCGGCACGCCTTGCGCCAATAACCCTGCGATGATCCCCGCCAGCACGTCGCCGGCGCCGGCGGTGGCGAGCCAGGGCGGCGCGTTGGCGGCGATGCTGGCGCGGCCATCGGGCGACGCCACCACCGTATCCGGCCCCTTCAGCAGCACCACCGCGCCAGAGCGCAAGGCGGCGTCACGCACCCGTTCGAGTTTGGAGCGGCCCGGATGCTTGTTGCTGATGTCGCTGAACAGCCGCGGAAACTCGCCCTCGTGCGGGGTCAGCACGACCTGAGGATCGCTGGACGCCTTGATCGATTCAAACAGACGCTCCGGTTCTTGCGCAAAGCTCGTCAGCGCGTCGGCATCGAGCACAAGGTGACGTTTCGCCGACAAGGCGGTGTGGACGAGATCGCGCGTGCGGGCGCTGATTCCGGCGCCCGGCCCGATCACGCAGGCATTGAGCCGCTTGTCGTTCAGCACATCAGCGAATTCGACCGCGCTATCGACCGCGCGGATCATCACCGCGGTCAGGGCCGAAGCATTGACCGCCAGCGCCTCGCGCGGCGAGGCCAGCGTGACGAGGCCAGCGCCGGCCCGCAGCGCGGCACGCGCCGCCAGCCGCGCCGCGCCTGTTGAGGCCATGTCGCCGGAAACGACGACAGCGTGACCGCGCGCATATTTGTGGCCATCGATACGCGGCACCGGAAAGCATCCCTGCCAGGCCTGCGGGACGTTTTCCGTTGTCTGCGGCTGGATTTCGCCCAGCACATGCGCATCGATGCCGATGTCGGCGACGCGGACGCGGCCGCAATGCATGCGTCCCGGCAGCAACAGATGCGCCGGCTTCTTGCGGAAGAACGTTACGGTCTCGACGGCGTTGATCGCAACGTCCATCACAGCGCCGGTGGTGCCGTTGATACCGCTCGGCAGATCGACGGCGAGGACCGGCGCGCCGTTGGCGTTGATCGCCTCGATCATGTCGAGCGGATCGCCCTTGACGGGACGGTTGAGACCGGCGCCGAGCAGCGCATCGATGATCAGCGCCGGCTTCCCGATCGCCTGCGGATTGAACGGCAGCACCGGGTATTTCCAGCCCTTGGCCGCGAGTGCCGCGTCGCCCGTCAGACTGTCCCGCTCGCAGAGCAGGATCACCGAAACCTCGCGGCCGCGCGCGGCCAGTTCGGCCGCAGCGACAAACCCGTCGCCGCCATTGTTGCCGCGGCCGGCAACCACCACGATTGGACCCTCCTCGACCAGTTCCATCGCGGCTTCGGCAACGGCCTGGCCCGCGCTCATCATCAGCGCGAAGCCGGGCGTGCCGGAGGCAATGGCCATTCGGTCGGCACGCTCCATCTCAGTGGTGGTTAGAACTTCCATGCCGAATCCTCGATCTATCAGCCTTTTCCGGAGGCATTTCCGATACCGGCCGCAGCCAATTTTCCAATAGCTGCATACCAATTGATCGATTTGCCTATTTGGTAGGCTTGGGTATCATGCAGTGTCCGGTTCGACCTCTGCCGATTGCCCGTTAAAAGTCTGATAACATTCCAAAATCAGGCGCATTAACAACTTGGCATAGACCCTGCTTTTGGGGAAGCCGGTAAGGAAGCCGGTTCAGGGCCGTCGTCGTTCGCGGCAATTGCGAGCGTTTCGGGCCCTGATCAGGGATCGACGACCAGACGGCGCCACGCGCGACATCGAAACTATCTGCTCTGCAATTTGAAATGCCCGGGAGGCGCTCAGTGAAAAAAATCGAAGCCATCATCAAGCCGTTCAAGCTCGACGAGGTGAAAGAGGCGCTTCAGGAGGTCGGACTGCAGGGCATCACCGTGACCGAGGCCAAGGGTTTCGGCCGGCAAAAAGGCCACGCCGAACTGTATCGCGGTGCGGAATACATTGTGGACTTCCTGCCCAAGGTCAAAATCGAGATCGTGATATCAGACGAACTGGTCGAGAAAGCCATCGATGCGATCCGGCGCGCCGCCCAGACCGGCCGCATCGGCGACGGCAAAATCTTCGTCTCCAACATCGAAGAAGCGATCCGGATCAGAACCGGAGAATCCGGGCTGGACGCTATCTAAGCCGGGTGCTATCCCGCATTTTGCGACTGAAAAACAAGAAAAGGGCTGCTTCGGCGGCCTGATTTCGTTTGCGATATCTCACCACTCTGTCTGTGTGTGCGTGTTGTTTGCGAAAATGTCGTTGTCGCAGAGTCCTGGAAACCAAAAGGGGTATTCATGAAGACCGCCAAAGACGTCCTGAAATCGATCAAGGACAACGACGTAAAATACGTCGACCTGCGCTTCACCGACCCGCGCGGCAAGTGGCAGCACGTGACTTTCGACATCGGCATGATCGACGAGGAAATCTTTGCCGAAGGCACCATGTTCGACGGCTCGTCGATTGCCGGCTGGAAGGCGATCAACGAATCCGACATGTGCCTGATGCCCGACCCGGTCACCGCGACGATCGATCCCTTCTTCGCCGAAACCACCATGGTCATCACCTGCGACGTGCTGGAGCCGACCACCGGCGAGCCCTACAACCGCGACCCGCGCGGCATGGCCAAGAAGGCCGAGGCGATGGTCAAGTCGATGGGCGTCGGCGACACCGTGTTCGTCGGACCGGAAGCCGAGTTCTTCGTATTTGACGACGTGCGCTTTTCGTCCACGCCCTACAACACCGGCTTCAAGCTCGACTCCTCGGAACTGCCGACCAATTCGGACACCGAATATGAAGGCGGCAATCTCGGTCACCGCATCCGCACCAAGGGCGGCTACTTCCCGGTCCCGCCGCAGGATTCGGTGCAGGACATGCGCTCGGAAATGCTCGGCGCGATGGCCAAGATGGGCGTCAAGGTCGAGAAGCATCACCATGAAGTCGCTTCCGCCCAGCACGAGCTCGGCATGAAGTTCGACACGCTGACGCTGATGGCCGACCAGATGCAGATCTACAAATATTGCATCCATCAGGTCGCGCACATCTACGGCAAGACCGCCACCTTCATGCCGAAGCCGATCTATGGCGACAACGGCTCGGGCATGCATGTCCACCAGTCGATCTGGAAAGACGGCAAGCCGGTGTTCGCCGGCAACAAATACGCCGACCTCTCGGAGACCTGCCTCCACTACATCGGCGGCATCATCAAGCACGCCAAGGCGATCAACGCCTTCACCAACCCGTCGACCAACTCCTACAAGCGTCTGGTCCCCGGTTACGAAGCGCCCGTGCTGCTCGCCTATTCCGCGCGCAACCGTTCGGCCTCGTGCCGTATCCCCTACACCGCCAACCCGAAGGCCAAGCGCGTCGAGGTCCGCTTCCCCGACCCGATGGCCAATCCGTATCTCGGCTTCGCCGCGATGCTGATGGCCGGCCTCGACGGCATCAAGAACAAGATCGATCCGGGCCCGGCAATGGACAAGGATCTCTACGACCTGCCGAAGGAAGAGCTGAAGCAGATCCCGACGGTGTGCGGCAGCTTGCGCGAGGCGCTGGAAAACCTCGACAAGGACCGCGCGTTCCTCAAGAACGGCGGCGTGTTCGACGACGACTTCATCGACAGCTACATCGAGCTGAAGATGACCGAAGTCGAGCGCTTCGAGATGACCCCGCATCCGGTCGAATTCGACATGTACTATTCGCTGTGATTTTCGCGGCGTTCGCGCCCCTGATGTCACGGTTTCACAAACGCGAAAGGCGCTCCGAACGGGGCGCCTTTTGTTATGTGGACGGGTTAACTCATCTGCCCCACGGGCTGAAACTCATATGCCTCCGTTGCGCGCACACGCGTCCCGCTGGGCGAAACCCTTAACCAGCTTTCGACATGCCCGATAGCGGTCTTCCATAGACGTACCGGCGACCTTGCCCTGTCGTGGATCGCTCTCTTGCGCAACTTTCGGGCCCGCGGGTTTCGGCTTGATCGTGGGCTCTGATATCGCGGATCGCCGCTCTGAAGGCTCCTGTTTGGGTACTGGACCATTTTGCGGAGCCTGATTACGCTTGGCCGATGGTTCGGCATCCCCACGCAATCTTACGAGTTGCCAGATTGGGCGAAGCTCGATGCTGCTCTTATCAGCGGGCTTGTCTGATTTGGCTGTGAGCAATGTAAGAACGTTCTTGTTGTCTAGTTTTACATTGATCTCCGGAACCGTCTTGATGGAAAACTTGTCGTTCACAATGTACTCGGCGAACCATTTGTGCCCCGCCGCATCCCGTGTCCATGAATGCTTTGTGGGGGGCCCCCAAAGATAGTATCCGCGTGCCATGCCGGTAGCGGAAACTTCTGTGATGATCATCATAGTGTTACGACCCTTGCCATTTGCCCAGCCGTGCTTGCTGGACCACACTCCGACAAACCTGGAGCCAGCGCCGAGAGGATCGTCCTGAGCGGGCGAGATAGTGAACTTCGGCATATCGAATCGCTGAGCCACCCCAATCGCTGCCACTTTTTGACTGTCTTCGGCCAAAAACAGGTTTCGGTCGGACGGCCGCGCACCTGAATTTTCGCCTGCTTTGATCGTGCCCGCATTGTCCTCTAGTCGAGGAGAGACAGTCGTGGGAGATGCTGCAGCAACCTCTTTGGATCTGAAGTCCTTAATCCGTTGACGAGCTTCAGCGGCGTGACTGCTCTTTGGATATCTGGAGAGAAATTCCTCGTACAAGCCAGCTACCGTTGACGTTCGCACAGCTTGCCAAAATTGCTCATCTTCCGCCGGAACTGCCGCAACTTGACCAGCGGCAGGCCGTGTTGGAGCGCTGGCAGCGGGAGCTCTAAGATAAATCTCCTCCTTCGACAGTGATCCATACACAAACGGCTGCTGTTCGCGCTTGGTTGCCGCCATGACGTCATCCCGGACTCGGCGAAACAGGAAGGAGATTTCGAGTCCAGGTGTCTCAATGTGTCGAAGAAGGGCTATCGTAAAAGGGCTGTTACGGCCTTCGCCGTCGCTCGCTGTTGTGCCGTCCCGAGCGGCATATGCAATCAGCACGTTGTCGGAGGGTTCTGTCGGAGCCAACCCGCGAGCCACCGCCCGGGTGCTGAGCGAGCGCTTCATCTTTGCAGCAAAGGGATTATTACGACATGCATCAAGAATAACGAGACCCAGCTGCCGCGCCTTTGAAACCTGGAGACTAATCGAGCGCAGACTGACGGCTTCACTCTCGATGTCAGCATCGCTACGCAGTTCGGCATTGACCGGAATCAGCCAATTTTCGCCACCCACCTCCATACCGTGTCCGGCATAGAACACGACGGCCATTTCCGCGCCTTCGGCAGCGCGGCCGAAATCGACGATGGCCTTTCGCATTTCGTGCGCGGTCGCGTCTTTTGTTTGCGTGACCTTGAAATTCAATCGTTCAAGAGCACGCCCAATGTCCGCTGCGTCACGAGGCGGATTTGGTAGCTCCGGTACCTTTTCGTAGGAGCCGTTCCCGATGACGAGCGCGATCCGATTCTCAGCAAATGCCGGCTGAATGAGAAGCCAAATTGAAGTGACGACGAAGGCGGCTGCTCTAACGGTGCGCATCGGTACGGTCCTAACCAGCAATAAATTCGAAGCTATCATCCGGGTACCCCCGGCAACAGAAAAACTAGAAATTGCACATATTGTGTGAGCTAACTCACAGTTTGATGTGGAAGCCTATGTTGTCCGAAGTGAATCTTTGTTTGCGCGCGACGCCTCGCCTTGGGCACCTCGAATAAACTCTACCCCTCCTTCGGCGGATATTTGCGCAGGAAACGCTCGAGCTCCGGCTGCACGGAATAAGGCGTCGGTATCGGATCGCCGGCCGGATCGACCGCAATGTCGAGGCAACGGCGCAACGTTCGCGCCAGCTCCGCGCGCCGATAAGGCTTGGTCAAAAGCGGAATCCCGTGCCCCGCGCGGTTTTTTAGCGGCAGCGCGCCGTCGCTGTAGCCGGAGGTGAAGAGCACCCGGAGCGACGGACGCCCGGCCATCAGCGTTTCGGCCAGTTGCCTGCCGTTCATGCTGCCGGGCATCACAACGTCGGTGAACAGCAGATCGAACGCGGCGCCCCGATCGACGATGGCGAGGGCCTCGTCGGCATTCGAGGCCACGATCACCTTGTAGCCGAGGCTCTCGAGCTGCATCGTCACATAGTCGCGGATCTTGCGGTCGTCCTCGACGCACAGGATCGTTTCGCTGCCGCCCTGCACCGGCAGATCCTCGTCGCGTGTCGACGGTTGAAGCGCACTGGTGTCGGCTTTGGGTAGATAGATCGTGAACGTCGTGCCGCTTCCCTCCTCGCTGCGCACGTCGACGCTTCCGCCCGACTGCTTGGCGAAGCCAAACACCATGCTGAGCCCGAGCCCTGTTCCCTGGCCGACCTCCTTGGTGGAAAAGAACGGTTCAAATATCTTGTCGAGAATGGGCTGCGGAATCCCGGTGCCGGTGTCGCTCACTTCAACGGCGACATAATCGCCGGCGCGCTCGACGCCGCGGGCCACGGCCTCGGGCACGCCCAGGGTGATATTGCCGGTCGCAATGGTCAGATTTCCGCCATTTGCCATGGCGTCCCGGGCATTGATGGCGAGATTGACGACCGCGGAGGAGAGTTGGCTACGATCGACGAATGCCGGCCACGCGTCGTCGCTCAAGGCGGCCTCGATTTCGATATTCTTGCCGAGACTTGGCGCGAGCAATCGAACGGCTTCGCGAACAAGATCATTGACGTCGATCTCGGCCGGCTGCAACGGCTGCTTGCGGGCGAACGCCAGCAGGCTGGCGGTGAGGTTTGCACCACGGTCGGCGGCGTCGCTGATCAGCTTGGTAATCGATGCCAGGTGCGGAATGTCCTTGACGCCATCGGCCAGAATTTCGATCGTGCCTGTGATCACCGTGAGCATGTTGTTGAAGTCATGGGCAATGCCACCGGTCAGTTGCCCGACCGTATCCATCTTTTGCGCCTGAATCAGTCGCTCCTCGGCGAGGCGCCGCTGGGTGACGTCCCTGACAAAGGAGTTGATGATGTAACCGTCGCCGCGGCGCAGCGCCGTGAGCGACACTTCGACGAAAAATTCGTGACCGTCCCGGTGCAGCGCCGGCGCCTCATAGCGCATGCCCATGGCGCCGCCGGCGGTCTCACGCAGGAATTTGGCGATCCGCTGCCGGTGCGCCGCGCGAAGGTGTCCGGGAAACACCAGCTCGACCAGCTTCACACCAACCGTCTCCGCCCGCGTCCACCCGGTCAAGGCTTCGGCCTGCGGACTCCATTCGAGAACGAAGCCGTTTTCGTCGGTCTGGACGAAGGCGTCGAGCGCGGTGCTCACGATGGTCTGCGCCATCTGTTCGCTGTCGACCAGAGCCTGCAGGGCGCGCCTTTGTTCGGTGACGTCGCGGAGCACGGTCACCGCCCCGGAAAGCCTGCCGCGTTCGTCGCGCAACGGCCGGGCGTTGGCGACGATGTAGGCTTTTGCGCTGGATCCTTCGGACTGCACCATGAGTTCGAAATCATCGACATGTTCGCCGCGCAGCGCCCGCGCCAGCGGCGAATCCGGGATCGGCAGCGGCGTGGTACCGTCGACAAGGAAACAGGCGAATTTTCTTACCCCCGTCAGGCTGTCGAAGCCGCGGTCCACACCCAGCAGCTGGCGGGCTGCGCCGTTGGCAACGACGACCACCGCATTCTCGTCGACCACGACAACGCAATCGCGGATGCTTTCGACCGTGTTTTCCACCAGGTTTGGCCTGGCGCCGAGCTGGCCCGATAATTCGGCGAAAGCCGCTGATAGCGGGGCCATCTCCCGGCTACCTTCGGAAGGCATCGCAACCGGCTTGCCGCGCGACAACCCTTCGACCGCCCGGGTCATTTGGGTCAACTGTCGGGACAGCGAGCCCGCGATGGCGGCCGCAAGCACCAGCGCGACCAAAATCGCGGCCACTCCGACGATGAATGTCGTGCGGCCAAAACCATCACCGAACAAAGCAAGAGCGCAAATGGTGCCCACAACCAGGAACACCATCGCGAATGCAAGACGGCTCCATAAAGTCATAACGACCAACTGCCCAATAAAATCACTAAGAAAACCGCCAGAAAGCCGCCCAGGAAATGGCCGCGACAATAGGTGCGAGTATGAAAGCGCGTCCGGCGCTGCGCGCCAATGTCGTCAATGCATGCCTTTTGTTCGGCGTCCTCAGCTACCCCAATGCTTAGCCGAGTTCTCAGCCGCGATCCCAGATTTTCGATTCCGTAGAATTACGGACAACGTCCCGGAGAAACGGATACTTCGAATCAAATTATACCCCGAATATCTTGGTGTAACGCGCCTTGATCTCCTCGCTTTGCGCTTGCACGGCGGCGGGATCGGCCTTGAGCAATTTCAGATTCGCCAGCGGGATGTGCTCGCCCTTCTCCTTCACCTGCGCATGAAACGAGCGGTGTGCGAACATTTCGACCAGCATCTGCTGGGTTTCGGCGCTGAAAAAGAAGTTCTGAAATAATCTTGCCGCGTTCGGATTGGGGGCGCCGCGGAAGATTCCGGAGGGAACGATGATCAACGGCGCCCCCTCGGTCGGGTAGACCACCTCGACCGGTTTGCCCTGGTCCTTGGCCAGCACCAGATTGTAGTCGTTGCCGTCGGCCATGATGGCACGCTCGCCGAGCAGGATCTTCTTCGGTGGATCGGCGGCCGACTGCACCTGCATGACCTTCTGCTGCGCGAGTTTCTCCAGATAGACCCAACCGAGATCGCGCGTCAGCACGAAGGTCGCCGTCAAGATGGCGCCGCTGTAGCCGGGATGACCCTTGACGATCTTGCCTTGCCATTTCGGGTCGAGCAAATCGGCATAGCTCTTTGGCGCTTCCTCGCGCTTGACGAGATTGGTGTTGTAGCCGATCGCCTCCAGCCAGGCGCAGGATGTCGCGTGCATGCCATCGGGGTCGATCTGATCGGCCGGGAAATGTTTGGCGACCTCCGCCGGCAGGTAGGCCGCGAGCCAGTTGGTCTTTTTCCAGTCGAGATAATGCGCCGGGTCCGTCGAGTTGGCGACGTCAACGGCGTTGATGCCGCTGCCCTGCTCCTGCGCGATGCGCTGGAAGATCCGCTCCGCGCCGGAACGCTCCACCCGGACGCTGATGCCCGGATATTTGGCTTCGAACGTCCGCGCCACCCGCTCGGCGGTGTTGAGTTCAAGCGCCGTATAGAACGATACCTTGCCCTCTTTCCTGGCAGCTTCGATCAGCGCGGGCGTCACTTCGGAAGGCGGCGGCGCCGCGGCTTTGACCGGCTCGGCGAATATGAGCCCGGCAACGGAAGCCGTCGACGCCTTCAACAGGTCGCGTCTCGACCATCGGCGGTCCCGCATCGCACCCCTCCCCCTTTGTCGCCCGACCGTTGTTCGGCCGCCTGTTCGTTCGAAGCGCTTGCTAGCTCGCCCGCTGATGCGCCTTGAGCGCCTCGCCGAACGCCTCAAACAGCGCACGGTTGATCGGATTGCGCTGCGGATCGTACTCCGCATGCCACTGCACGCCGAGCGCAAAGCTCGCTGCATCGGCAATCCGGATCGCTTCGATGGTGCCGTCTTCCGCCACGCCCTCAATGACGACGCGCTCGCCGGGATCGAGAATGCCTTGCCCGTGCAGCGAGTTCACGCGAATGGTTTCGCAGCCGAGCAGCTTGGCAAAGGCGCCATCAGGCGTGAGATGGACGTCATGCCGGTCGGCAAAGATGACGAGCGGATCGGGGTGGATTTCGCCGTTCTCCAGCCGCGGCATGCGGTGATTCATGCGGCCGGGAATTTCGCGAATCTCCGGGTGCAGCGAGCCGCCAAAGGCGACATTCATTTCCTGCAAGCCGCGGCAGATACCGAAGATCGGCACGCCGCGGGCGACGCAGGCTTCCGCCAGCGCAAGGGCGACGTCGTCGCGGTGAATATCGTAGGGCTCGTGCCTCTCATGCGGCTCGGTCTTGAAGCGGGTCGGATGGACATTGGCACGGGCGCCTGTCAGCACCACCCCGTCGACGGCGTCAAGCAAGGCGCCGATATCGGTAATCTCCGGCGATCCCGCAAACATCAGCGGCAGTGCGCCCGACACGTCGGCTACAGCGCGGAGATTGCGCTCTCCGACCATCTGGGTTGTGAAACGATTTTCGATGCGATGGGCGTTCCCGATCACACCGACCACGGGCCGTCTCATCGCCAAATTTCTGCTTTCATCGTCCTGCGCAAGGATCTTCTAGGTTGAACCATGATTTTGACCGATCATGCCTGCGAGAACGTGCCGGATCAACATGATATGCTGCCCACTTCTGCTTTGCAGCTCCGCGCGAATCCCAGGCCGTGCCGGCAAGCCCGGCGTCAGAATAGGCGCAAGGCACGCATTTTGGCTCGTGGGGCGGCCTGACGCGCGGCAAAGGCAAGCTACTTCCGCGTAAAGGCTTCCCTGGCATCAACAGCCTCGACGCCGGGCAGACCCGCCGCCCGAAGCGCGGTCGCGGCGGAATTGTCGGCGCCATTCAGCCACGGCAGTTTCGCCTGGATGGCGCGGGTCACCGGCTCGCCCAGCGCGCCGCCGAAATCGAGCGGCCAGAACCCGTTAGGCACGGCCTCGGCTGATATCCCGTGGAGGCGATATCCCTTCCCCAGTACAGCCTCCGCTTGGTCAGGCTGTACGTTGCGCGCGGTCCCGGGATTGGCCGGATCGGCAAACGTCACGAGCACAGGGGTCAGCGCGCCCGTTACCGGCACGATGCCGGTCTGGCGGTTCATTTCGTTGAACGACACGCGCTTGCCGTCGCCGGCGGCGGCCGTATAGGCGCGCAGGGCTACGTAATTGATGCCCTCGAGTTCGAGTTTCTTGTCGATATGCGCCAGCAGCGCGACGAGATTTTTGCCGCCGCCGAGATCGACGAAGACGGCATCTCCCACGGTGCGGGTTGGGCCGATACCGCTGTAGCCGCGATAGGGGTGGACCGCCACGATTCCGCTCGCCGATTTGCGTCCATCGGGGGTCTCGACTTCGACGGTCAAGCGATATTTGTGGCTGGGACGGTTGATCCTGATCTGGTCGCCGATATAGATCGCCGCCAGCAGCGCAACCGGCCCCAACCATTTGAAATTCATCTCATCCTCGCCGACGTGCCTGTCGCTGGAGCCTTTTCCGTTCCGATGGAATCGGAACGGAGCTCCAGATTCTTGATTTGACGCGTTTTCTTGACGCGAACCGGCGTCCACTTCGCTGGAAGTTAGCCTGCACCGCTTGGCACACCGGGCGTGGCAGCGTCAAACCGGCGCGTGCCTCGCCGCTTGATCCCGGGCGAATTTTCGCGAAAGACTGGCGCAGGATATTCTGCAGGAAGGAATCAACGTGACAGGTCCGGCTGACGATCGTCTTTTGGCCCGCAACGATCTGGCGTGGGCGATCTCGGTCGGAGGCATCGGTGTCGTGCTGTTCACGGCACTCTTGCTGTTCACCTGGTATTTCGCCGCAACCCTGTTCCTGATCTTTGCCGGCGTGCTGCTCGGCGTCGCCCTCACCGCGATGGCCAATATGCTCGGCCGTGTCGTCAAACTTCCTCATTCGCTGCGGCTAACCGTCGTGGGCCTGGTGTTGGCCGGGCTCCTGTCGGGTATTCTTTTTCTCGGCGGCGCCACCATCGCGCAACAAACCAAGGTGTTGAGCGACACGATCAAGTCGCAGTTGGTCGACCTCAAAGCCTTCCTGGACAGGAATGGGGTCGATACCAGCTTTTTCGACTTCGGCAGCCTCAATGCGGCTTCGGATGCGTCTGCGCCGGCGGCGCCAACAACGCCGCATAGCCTTCCCAGCGCGAGCACGATTGCTTCGAGCGGCGGCGCCATTTTCAGCCAGAGCCTGAAGCTGATCCTGGGCACCGTGAGCGCGGTCGGAAACTTCTTTATCGTGCTGTTTCTGGGCCTCGCCTTTGCCGTGCAGCCGAGCGTTTACCGCAATGGGCTGTTGTTCATGGCGCCGGCCAAGCACCGCGCCCGTGCCACCATCATCATCGACCGCATCGGCTGGACGCTGGAGCGCTGGCTGATCGCGCAGATCATCACCATGGCCGCGGTGTTCTTTGTCACCTGGGTCGGACTTGCCATCATCGGCATCCCCAGCTCGTTCATTCTCGGCATCCAGGCCGGGCTGCTCGCCTTCATTCCAACCGTGGGTGCGATCCTCGGTGGGCTGATCGTGGTGCTCGCGAGCCTCGCCTCAGGATGGGTCGCGGCGCTCAGCGCGTTCATCCTGTTCCTCGGCGTGCACGCGCTGGAAAGCTACGTGCTGACGCCGATCATCCAGCGTCAGGCGCTGGATATTCCGCCCGCCACGCTGTTCGCGTTCCAGATCCTGCTCGGCGTCGTGTTCGGCATCTGGGGGCTGGCGCTGGCGCTTCCCCTGATGGCGATCGCCAAGGTCATGATCGACCATTTCAAGGCCGAAAGGACGATGGCGTAGGCCTAGCCTGCCGACGTCAGCACCGTCTCGGTGTGCTCGACCTCGGGCGGCGCCGCAAAGTACTGCCCGACCAGGCCGCGCCATGCCGTGAAATCTTCCGAGCCGCGGAAGTCGACGGTGTGATTTTCCAGCGTTTCCCATTGCGCCATCAGGCGATAGCGCTGCGGCTTCTCGATCGACTTGTGCAGCTCAAACCCCTTGCCGCCCTTGGCGCGCAGGAACAGCGGACGCGCCTTGGCCACCGCGGCTTCAAAATCCTTCTCGGTGCCGGGCTTGACGTCGATCTGTGCGATTTCGGTGATCATTGATGAAGGCCTTCTGCTGGGAACAATCGTCTCTAGAGCCTTTTCCGTTCCGATGGAATCGGAACGGGGCTCCAGATTCTTGTTTTGACGCGTTTTCTTGCCGCGAACCGGTATCCATCCCGCATCAAGTGCGGGACGGGCTTTCGCTGGAAAACGCTCTAACCCAGCCCGGCGCAAAGCAAAAGGCGCCTCGCGGCGCCCGGCATCAGCATCCCGAAAGTCAGCCTCAGTTGAACAGCAACACTGCGCCCACAACCATCATCGCGCAACCGATGAACAGGATGGCAGGCCAGCGCGTTCTGCGCTGATCGTAACGGCCCTGCGCCCGACGCTCGGTTATGAGCGCCGTCTCGAATTCTTCCGAACTGGAGAACATGCAGGCGAAGCCGCCACGGGCGGAGACTGCGGCCGCTTCGAGCGACATCAGGGCAGCCTGGGGGTTTCGCGAGCGTATCTCCATAAGTAAATAATATGGACAGAATGGTAAACGAGAGGTTACCGCCGCGTTTTCCTGCAGCGCGTTTTCAAGCGAAAGCCTGTCCCGCACTTGATGCGGGATGGCTACCGGTTCGCGTCAAGAAAACGCGTCAAACAAGAGTCTGGAGCTTCGGTTCTGATCAAATCAAAACCGATCAGCTCTAGGTCGCGGCAGCCTGCGCACGGGCCGGCGCCGGAAGGCCTGCGGTCTTGCGCCGCCAGTGTTCCAGCGACAGCGGCAGCTCTTCCGCTGCCTCGACGCGATTGCGGCCGCTGCGTTTGGCCTGATAGAGCGCGGTGTCGGCCGCCGCCAGCAGCACCTCGAGTTCGGTGCCCGCCGGCCCGCCGGCCACGCCGATGCTGACGGTGGTATCGACCGGCCCTTCCTCGCACACGATTCCGGACGCCTCGAACGCTTCACGCACGCGCTCGGCCACCAGCACGCCCTCTTCCAGCGCACACGGCAACAGCGCGGCGAACTCCTCGCCGCCGATGCGGCCTGACAGATCGCTGATGCGCAGATTATTGACCACGACGGTGGCAAACAGTTTGAGGATTTCGTCACCCGCCGGATGACCGAAACGGTCGTTGATGCCCTTGAAATGGTCGATGTCGAAGATCATCACCGTCACCGGCCGGCCGGCGTTGGCCTCGCGTTCGATCACCCGCGCGCAGGCCTCGGCAAAGCCACGGCGGTTGAACATGCCGCTCAAGGGATCGATCGACGCTGCCGTCTTGTGCACGGTCACGGCACGATCCGACACCAGCATGAAGATCACGAACACGGTGCCGATCGCATAGAGCACGAGCTCGATCGAAAACGCCGTCACCCAGATGCTGCTGTAGAAGGTTTCGTCGTGTGGACGCAGCAGATCGCCGAGCAGGATCGGCAGCATCAGCACGCAGCCGTGCATGACAGGCACCGCAATGGTCGGCCAGCGCTTCTGCATGCTGCGCCGCCGCTCGCTCCACAATTCCGAGGCCGTGAGCGCCGCGTAGATCGCAACGATGGCCGCACCGGCGGTCAGGCGCATCGCCGGATCCAGCCACGGCAAGCCCACGGATACGCCGACCCAGGCGATCGCGCCGAACACCAGTCCCGGCAGATTGGGCTTGCGGCCGAGGAATACGCGGGCGGCATTCCAGACCATGCCGCAGGCGATGAAACCGACCGCGTTCAACGCCAATGTCAGCGGCTCGCCAAGCCTGGCGCCGCCGACGGTCCAGATCGCGACCGAGGCCGCACCGAGCAGATAGGCCGTGCCCCACCATTTCAGCGCCGGGACATTTTCCTGCTTGCCGAAGAAAATGAGCATGGCCCCGAGCATGCCCGCAACCATGGTCGCGAACAGATATAGCGTGGACGTATCGAACGACATGAGCCCCACCGTGAAAGCGTGATGCAAAGCTGCGAGCGCATTTGGAAATGTGATGCTGCGCCCCCGCAGTTCTGGCACGCTAAGACTGGCGGGTTCCAAATTCGTGTGTACGCGCACGAAAGTTTTCGCGAAAATCTGCGTTAATTCATCTCTAAACCAAAAAACAAAAAGGGCGCTGATAAGCGCCCTTTTTCCTCGTTGATGAATGCAGCAATCGCTGCAAATTTTAGCGAAGCAATTAGCGCTTCGAGAACTGGAACGACTTGCGCGCCTTGGCGCGGCCGTACTTCTTGCGCTCCACGGTACGGGAGTCGCGGGTCAGGAAGCCGCCCTTCTTCAATACGCCGCGCAGATCCGGCTCGAAGCAGGTCAGCGCCTTGGAGATGCCGTGACGCACGGCACCCGCCTGGCCCGACAGACCGCCGCCGGCGACCGTGCAGATGACGTCGTACTGGCCGGCACGGGCAGCTGCGACCAGCGGCTGCTGGATCAGCATGCGCAGAACGGGACGCGCGAAATAGACTTCGACCTCGCGGGTGTTGACCAGGATCTTGCCGGCGCCCGGCTTGATCCAGACGCGGGCCACCGCGTCCTTGCGCTTGCCGGTGGCGTAAGCGCGGCCGAACTTGTCGACCTTCTTGACGTATTTCGGCGCGTCCGGCGAAGCCGTCTTCAGGGACGACAACTGGTCGAGCGACTGCATGGTATCGGACATCTTATGCGGCCCTCATGTTCTTGCGGTTCATCGAAGCGATATCAACCGTCTCGGGCTGCTGGGCTTCATGCGGATGTTCGGCACCGGGGTAAACGCGCAGATTGCCCATCTGCACGCGGCCGAGCGGACCGCGCGGGATCATGCGCTCGATGGCCTTCTCGACGACGCGCTCGGGGAAACGACCCTCGAGGATCGACTTCGCCGTGCGTTCCTTGATGCCGCCGATGAAGCCGGTGTGCTTGTAGTAGACCTTCTGGTCGCGCTTGCGACCGGTCAGGACGACGTGCGCCGCATTGATGATGACGACGTGATCGCCGCAATCGACGTGGGGCGTGTAGGTAGGCAGGTGTTTGCCGCGCAGGCGCATGGCGACCAGGGTAGCGAGCCGTCCGACCACCAGACCTTTGGCGTCGATCAGCACCCACTTCTTCGTCACCTCGGCGGGCTTAGCCGAAAAGGTTTTCATGTGAGGAAATCCGTGAAAGGGGACTGCGGCGCAGGCTGCGCCGAACTGCGCGGTTTCTAGAGAACCGCGCGCGGCGCGTCAATGCCGAATGGCGATAATTACAACAGCAAAAACAATTACTTACAAATATGGTGTTATATTACCGTATAAAAGCCTATTTGTTTGGAATGGAATAGGTCGACGTTACGTGTGCGATCGGATCGGGCGACGTGCCCGACAGCAGGTTGACCTCCCCCACCGCCAGCCGCTTGCCGAGCTTCAACAGCCGCGCTGCGGCCAGCACGTCCTGTCCGGGCTGGCCCTTGCGCAGGAAATTGATGTTGAGATTGGTGGTCACCGCGAGCCCAACCGGTCCGATCGCCGACAGCAGCAGCACATACATTGCGAAATCGGCCATCGCCATCAGGGTCGGGCCCGACACCGTGCCGCCCGGGCGGAGCATGTTCTCGTTGTAGCGCTGGCGCAGCAGGCAGGTTTCGCCATCCGCGCTTTCGATCGTGATATCGCCGCCTTTGAACGCCTGCGGGAATTCGTCGTGGAGGAACTTCTCCAGTTCAGCCACGCTCATTTTCGCTGCCGCCATGCTGACCCCTGCCCTCGCTTCAGATCGCCTGTTACATTAAGTTGTCATCAAAGCCCAAACAAAACCCAAGAAAACCATTGAGCGGAAATTTTTGAGATGTCGCCCCAGACCGCCCGCGCGCCCGCCCCTCAATCGCCGATCCTGCTGCGCGAGCGGGTCGGCACCGTCGCCGTGCTTACCTTGAACCGATCAGCGGCGCGCAACAGCCTGTCGGAGGGCTTGATCGCCGAACTGCATGCGGCGCTGAAGGACATTCACGGCGACAAGAATGTGCGCGCACTCGTCATCGCCGCCAACGGCCCGGCGTTTTCGGCCGGCCACGACATGAAGGAACTGACCGCGCGCCGCAGCGACGCTGATCGCGGCCGCGCCTATTTCGCAGAGATCATGAATGCCTGCAGCGCGATGATGCAGGCGATCGTGCAGTTGCCGAAGCCGGTGGTCGCCGCGGTTCAGGGTGTCGCCACCGCCGCCGGTTGCCAGCTGGTCGCGAGCTGCGATCTGGCGGTCGCCTCCGAAGCCGCAAGCTTCGCCACGCCCGGCGTCGACATCGGGCTGTTCTGTTCGACGCCGATGGTGGCGCTGTCGCGCAACGTGCCGCGCAAGCAGGCGATGGAAATGCTGCTCACCGGCGAGCCGGTGGACGCCACGACGGCGCAGGGCCTCGGCCTCGTCAACCGCGTGGTTCCACCCGGCACCGAACGCGATGCGGCGATTGCACTGGCGCAAAAGGTTGCGCTGAAATCCGCCTACACCGTCAAGCTCGGCAAGGAGGCCTTCTATCGCCAGGCCGAAATGAGCCTCGCCGACGCCTATCGCTACGCGGCAGAGGTGATGACCGAAAACATGATGGCGCGCGACGCCGAGGAAGGCATCGGCGCCTTCATCGAGAAACGCGAGCCGAAATGGCAGGATAGATGATGGCGCAGCGGCGCGAGCCGCGAAGCCGTCATCCCGGGGCGATGCGAAGCATCGAACCCGGGATCTCGAGATTCCGGGTCTGGTGCTAACGCACCATCCCGGAATGACGGAGCCCAACGGACAAAGATTTTCAATGAACCACGACGCCTACGACGACAATTACATCCGCGCGATCCTCAACAGCGTGAAATCGATCGCGATGGTCGGCGCCTCGCCGGTCAACGTGCGGCCGAGTTACTTCGCGTTCAAATATCTGGCACAGCGCGGCTACGACATGATCCCGGTCAATCCCGGCCATGTCGGCAAGAGCCTGCTCGGCAAACCCTTCGTCGCTTCGCTCGGGGATATCGACCGCCCGATCGACATGATCGACATCTTCCGCAATTCCAGCCACATCATGCCTGTGGTCGATGAAGCCCTGAAATTGTCGCCGCTGCCGAAGGTGATCTGGATGCAGCTCGGCGCGCGCGACGACGCCGCTGCGGAAAAAGCCGAAGCCGCCGGCATCCAGGTCGTGATGAACCGCTGCCCGAAGATCGAATATGGACGGCTGTCATCAGAGATTTCCTGGATGGGCGTCAATTCGCGAACGCTCAGCTCCAAGCGCGCGCCGATCCCGACGCAGGGCATGCGTCTGTCGCTGAACCGGATGAGCGTCGGCGGCGGTGAAACCGCTGCATCCGACCGCGCCGCGAAAAACAAGAGCGAGCCATAGCGTTTTCAAGCGAAGTGGGCACCGGTTCGCGCCAGGAAACGCGTCAAAACAAAAAACAGAGCCGACCAGGCTCTGCCGTAACGCAAATGCGAAACGATTGTTTCCCAAACGTGGCCAACGGCGCGGAGCGCCGCCCGTCTACAGGCTCCCTGAAGCACGTCCGTTCCTAATCCACGATATGTGAAACGGTCGCCTTGACGGCGGACGCGGCTTGCGATCAGCATGCCGCGCATTTTCGACGAACCAAAAACAGGATGCATAGAATGACCGATCGCCACCCGGGATTTTCGACCCTTGCCGTGCATGCGGGCGCGCAGCCTGATCCGACCACCGGCGCGCGGGCGACGCCGATCTATCAAACCACGTCCTTTGTTTTCAACGACGCCGATCACGCTGCGTCGCTGTTCGGCCTGCAGGCCTTCGGCAACATCTATACCCGCATCGGCAATCCGACCAACGCCGTGCTGGAAGAACGCGTCGCCGCGCTCGAAGGCGGCACCGCCGCGCTTGCGGTCGCGTCCGGACACGCCGCCCAGGTGGTGGTGTTCCAGCAATTGCTGATGCCCGGCGACGAGATCATTGCCGCGCGCAAACTCTATGGCGGATCGATCAACCAGTTCACGCATGCATTCAAGAGCTTTGGCTGGAACGTCGCATGGGCGGATTCCGATGATATCGCAAGTTTCGAACGCGCGGTGACGCCGCACACCAAGGCGATATTCATCGAGTCGATCGCCAACCCCTCCGGCAGCATCACCGATATCGAGGCGATCGCCGCCGTCGCCCGCAAGGCCGGCGTGCCATTGATCGTCGACAACACGCTTGCCACCCCCTATCTGATCCGCCCGATCGACCACGGCGCCGACATCGTCGTCCATTCGCTGACGAAATTTCTGGGCGGCCACGGCAATTCGCTCGGCGGCATCATCGTCGATGCCGGCACCTTCGACTGGTCGAAGGACAACAAGTATCCGATGCTGAGCGAGCCGCGCCCCGAATATCACGGCATCAAGCTGCAGGAGACTTTTGGCAATTTCGCCTTCGCGATCGCCTGCCGCGTGCTCGGCCTGCGCGACCTCGGCCCGGCGCTATCGCCGTTCAACGCCTTCATGATCCTCACCGGCATCGAGACGCTGCCGCTGCGCATGCAGAAGCATTGCGAGAACGCCAAGGCCGTCGCGGAATTTCTCGCCGGCCATCCGAAGGTCGCCGCGGTGAACTATGCGGGTCTCGCCAGCGACAGGTACAACAACCTTGCGCGCAAATACGCACCGAAGGGTGCCGGCGCGGTGTTCACCTTCAGCCTCAAGGACGGTTATGACGCCGGCGTCAACCTGGTGTCGAACCTGAAACTGTTCTCGCACCTCGCCAATGTCGGCGACACCCGCTCGCTGGTGATCCACCCGGCCTCGACCACGCACAGCCAGCTCGACGACGCCGCCAAGGTGAAATCGGGCGCCGCCCCCGACGTGGTCCGGCTGTCGATCGGCATCGAGGACAAGGAAGACCTGATCGCGGATCTGGAGCAGGCGCTGACGGCGTAACGGTTTGCGCCCATCAAGTCGTCATGGCCGGGCTTGTCCCGGCCATCCACGTCTTCGCGCTAAGACCAAGCAAGACGTGGATGCCCGGCACAAGGCCAGGCATGACGGCTTGCCCTTAGGTACTGACCATCACAAGCCTCTCATTAACGGTCATTCCGGCATAAAGTGGCGCTGAGCCGCCCTTGATGATTCGGAGCAAACCATGCTGCGCTGGATGACGCCATTTCTGGTCGCGATTTTCGCGATCGGAACTGCTGCCGCGGACGAGAGCCCCGGTGCCGCCAAGGCCCCCGATGGCACCGCAGCAGCAAAGCCTGCCGACACCCCGGCCGCTACCACATCCCCCAAAAGCCCAGCCGCCACGAAGCGCGCCGATAACCCCGCCGCCGCCAAGCGCGCCGCGGTTCGCGCTGCCAGGCAGTTGCCGCCGGGCCTGCCCCGCGCGCACTACAACTACCGCACCACGGTCGCCCCCGCGGCGGCGCCTCTATATGTGCGCCGCGGCCGGCAATTGGTGGTGGTCGAGGAAGAAGATCCGGACGTGCTGTTCACACCGGTCGGCGTCGTCCCCTATGCGCCGCGTGTGTACGGTGTGCCGTTGCTGCCGGGCTCCAACACCCTTCCGGGCTATTACGGCACCAGTCACTCCTACAGCTATGATGGCCCCTATTACGGCGGCCCCTACACGCCCTACTGGAGCCGCCTGCCTTATGCTGGCGGCGTCTACGGCTATCGCTAGCCGCGACTGCAACAGAAACGGACTTTTGGACGTGGCAGGGCCACCGCGAAAAACTAAAACACCGGATTCCGCGCGCGCGATCACCGCCGACCTGGTCGCCGTGCTGGTCGCGGTGACCGACGGCCAACCCAAGATCATGACGATCGCCAATGCGGGTGCGCTGCCGAGCGGGCCTTTCGAATTCAAGCACCGCTCGCTGCAATCGGGTTTGCGGGCGTGGGTCGAAGCGCAAACCGGCCATCCGCTCGGCTATGTCGAGCAGTTGTACACTTTCGCCGATCGCGGACGGACCGGCGATGCCCGGTCACCGCATAGCATCTCGATCAGCTATTTGGGATTGACCCGCGAGGATGAGATTGGCGAGGGGGCGGAGGCCCATTGGTCCGGCTGGTATGATTATTTCCCCTGGGAAGATCATCGCGAAGGGCCGCCTTCTCTGCTGGCGAAACTGCTGACGCCGCGACTGCGCGCATGGGCGAAATCCGCCCCCTCCACAGCGCTGCAGCGGGAGCGCTGGCAGCGTGCCGCGATCACCTTCGGGTTCGAAGACCGCGAGTGGAATGAAGAACTCGTGCTGCAACGCTACGAACTGCTCTTTGAGGCAGCGCTAATTCCCGAAGCGGTTCGCGAAGGCGGCAACGCGGCCACGCGGGTGCCCGGCCGACCGATGACGGCCGATCACCGCCGAATTCTCGCGACCGGAATCGCCAGGCTGCGGGCCAAGATCAAATACCGCCCCGTGGTATTCGAACTGATGCCGGCGGAATTCACCCTGCTGCAACTGCAACGCAGTGTTGAAGCGCTTGCAGGACGGCTGGTGCACAAGCAGAACTTCCGCCGCCTGATGGAACAACAGCAACTCGTTGAGGAAACTGGCGCAATCGCCGCCGACACCGTCGGCCGCCCCGCCAAGCTGTTCCGCTTCCGCCACGCCGTCCTGGCCGAACGGGCCGTCGCCGGCACCAAGCTGCCGCTCTCGCGCACTTGACTTAGGTTATGCTCAGGATAAGTATAAGCCATGATATGCTCATGGAGAGTATAAATGGCCAGTCTCAGTTTCGACGCCCTCGCCCGCACCGCGCCGCTCTATGAGAGGGTCAAGCGCGTGATCCCGCCGCCCGAATGGGCGACCTTCGCCGGTGATGTCGACGCCATCCTCGACCTCAAGAGGAAGCGCAACGCGGTCATCCTGGCGCACAACTACCAGACGCCGGAAATCTTCCACGGCGTCGCCGACATCGTCGGCGACAGCCTGCTGCTCGCGCGCGAAGCCACCAAGGTTGACGCCGATATCATCGTGCTCGCCGGCGTGCACTTCATGGCCGAGACGGCCAAGCTGCTCAATCCGCAGAAGACCGTCCTGATCCCTGATCTTGCGGCCGGCTGTTCGCTCGCGGATTCGATCACCCCGGCGGACGTGCGGCTGATGCGGCAACGCTACCCCGGCGCGCCCGTCGTCACCTATGTCAACACATCGGCCGCCGTGAAGGCGGAATCCGACATCTGCTGCACCTCGGGCAACGCGCTCAAGGTCGTGGAGTCGCTCGGCGTCGAGCGCGTCATCATGCTGCCGGACGAATATCTGGCGCAGAACATCGCCAGACAGACCGACGTGAAGATCATCGCGTGGAAGGGCCACTGCGAAGTGCATGAACTCTTCACGCCTGACGACATCAGGCAGATCCGGGAGAACCACCCCGGCGTCACTGTTCTGGCGCATCCGGAATGCCCGCCCGAGGTGGTGGCGGAAGCTGACTTCTCCGGCTCGACGGCGGCGATGTCCGGCTATGTCGAACAGCAGCGCCCGCCCCGCGTCGTGCTGCTGACCGAGTGCTCGATGAGCGACAACGTCGCGGTGCTGCATCCCGATGTCGAGTTCATCCGGCCCTGCAATCTGTGCCCGCATATGAAGCGGATCACGCTGAAAAATATCCGCCATGCGCTGGAGACCAATCAGCACCAGGTGACGATCGATCCCGCGATCGCCGCCCCCGCGCGGCGCGCCGTCGAGAGGATGCTGGCGATATGAGCACGGATATTTCAGCGCTGGCTAACCGGCCGGTGATCATCGGCGGCGGCGCCGCGGGATTGATGACGGCGCTGCAACTGGCGCCGGAGCCGGTGCTGGTGGTGTCGAAGGCCCCATTGGGGGCGGAAGCCTCCAGCCTGTGGGCGCAAGGCGGGCTCGCCGCGGCGATGGGCGCGGACGACGACCCTGCGCTGCATCTCGCCGACACAATCGCTGCCGGCGCCGGGCTTTGCGACGAAACCACTGCAAGCCGGATCGTCCACGCGGCGCCATCGGCGGTCGAACATCTCGTGCAACTCGGCGTCGCCTTCGACCGGCGGCCGGATGGACGCTGGAGGCTCGGCCTCGAAGCCGCCCACAGCCGCAACCGGATCATTCATGCCACCGGCGACGGCACCGGCCGGGAGATCATGCGGGCATTGATCGCGGCGGTACGCCGCTGTCCGTCGATCACGCTTCTCGAGGGTGTCGAGGCGCGCCGGCTGATCGTCGAGGACAACGCCGTCAAGGGCGTGCTCGCCGTCAACACGCACGGCCCGCTGGTGATCGATACCGGCCGCGTCGTGATCGCGACCGGCGGGATCGGCGGGCTGTTTCTCGACAGCACCAATCCGGCCGGCTGCTTCGGCCAAGGCCTCGCGCTGGCCGCGCACGCGGGCGCGAAGCTTTCGGATATCGAGTTCATCCAGTTTCATCCAACCGCGTTCGACGGACCCTCGCGGCCGATGCCGTTGCTGACCGAGGCTATCAGAGGCGACGGCGCAACCCTGATCGACGAGACCGGCGAGCGCTTCATGGCGGATGAGCCCGGCGCCGAGCTCGCAGCCCGCGACATCGTCGCGCGTGCCGTCTGGCGACGCCGCGCCGAAGGGCATCGGGTGTTCCTCGATGCACGGAAGCATCCGGGCAAGGATTTTGCCGGGCGTTATCCCGTCATCTCCGCGTTCTGCAAGATGGCCGGGATCGATCCTGCGACCGATCCGATTCCGGTGCGGCCCGCCGTGCACTACCACATGGGCGGCATTGCCGTGGATCTCGAGGGCCGCAGCACGGTTGGCGGCCTCTGGGCCTGCGGCGAGGTCGCCCGCACCGGGTTGCACGGCGCCAATCGTCTCGCCAGCAATTCGCTGATGGAAGCCATCGTCTGCGCCGAGTGGGTTGCCGGAAGCGTCAGCAGAGCAAGCCGCGGGCCATTGAAGGCGCGTGCGCCCCTTGCGCCCCTGCCCGCCTCCGATCCATCGCCCCTACGGCCGATGATGTCGCAAGGCCTCGGCGTGCTCCGCGACCGCAGCGCAACCGGTCGGCTGGTTCATAGCCTCTTCCCGATCGCCCACAGAGATGGCGCGGCATCCGACCCGGCGCTGGTGGGATTGATGATCGCCGTCGCCGCATACCAGCGCGAGGAGAGCCGCGGCGGACACTTTCGTACCGATTATCCCGACACACTGCCGTCGGCCACGCCGTCATCAATCTCGCTTTCCGAGGCGCTGGACGCCGCTCGCGAGATTGTGGAATCCGACACCCTGTCTCTTGGGAGTGCCCAATCATGACCCTCAATTCCCTCCTGCCCATCATGTACGAACCGATCGTGCGAACCGCCCTCCTGGAGGACCTCGGCCGCGCCGGCGACATCACGGCTGATGCGATCGTTCCCGCCGACCAGCAGGCCGCGCTGGTGCTGCGCGCGCGGCAGCCCGGCGTCGTGGCTGGCCTCGACATCGCGCGCTGCGCCTTCCAGTTCGCGTCGCCAGCCATCACGCTCCGTGCGGAGCGGCCCGACGGCAGCGTCGTCGCGCCGGGCGAAGTCATAGCGACCATCGAAGGCCCCGCACGCGGTTTGCTGACCGGCGAGCGGACGGCGCTGAACTTCCTGTGTCACCTCAGCGGCGTTGCAACGGCCACCGCCTCGCTGGTATCCGCCGCGAAGGGGACGAAGGCGCAGATCGTCTGCACCCGCAAGACGACGCCGGGGCTGCGCGCGCTGGAAAAATATGCGGTGCGCGCCGGCGGCGGCGGCAATCATCGTTTTGGCCTCGACGACGCCATCCTGATCAAGGACAACCACATCGCGCTGGCCGGCGACATCCGCACCGCCATTGAGCGCGCGAAGGCCCATGCCGGTCACCTCGTCAAGATCGAGGTCGAGGTCGACACGCTGGCGCAGCTCGAACAGGTGCTGGCACTCGGCGTCGACGCGGTGCTGCTCGACAACATGTCGAACGAGGAGCTCAGGCAGGCCGTGGCCATGACCGGCGGCAGGGCGATCACCGAGGCTTCCGGCCGCATCACCGCCGCCACCGCCAAGGCGATCGCGGCGACCGGCGTCGACCTGATTTCAGCCGGCTGGATCACGCACAGCTCGGCCGCGCTCGATATCGGGCTCGACTATCTCGATCTCAAGAGGCAGGCCGCTTGAGGATCACTCGGCCGCGCGCACCGAGGTTTTTTCCTCGCGCATCAGGCGAGCATTGCGCTGGAACACCGAATAGGTCGCGAGCGTAAACAGAATGACCAGGAGCTGGATCGACAGCGCTTCCACGCTCGGATTGAGCCCGATCGCGGTGAAGAACGCGCTGCCCTTGACCTCGGTGACCGTGATGATCGCCTGCTCCTGGAATTCCTGCACGGCCTCGCCGATGAACTTGATCGCCATCGCGAACAGGAAAGCGGACGTGATGACGAACAGCGGCCGCAGCGGAAGCTTTTGCGCGATCATGTTGATGAAATAGAACAGCACGGCAAGCCCGACCGTCGCGGCCGCGAGCCCGCCGAACAGGCCTGCGCTCCAGCCGCCTTCGGTCTTCGCCAGCGCATTGATGAACAGCACGGTTTCGGCGCCCTCGCGGAACACGGCGAGGAAGGCCAGTGCGCCGACCGCCCATACCGTGTCCTGCGCCAGCGCGCTGTCGGCCTTGTGCGCCAGATAATCCTGCCAGCCGCGCGGATCCTGCTTCACCATCAGCCAGCCGCTGACATAGAGCATCAAGGCGGCGGCGAACAGGATGATGACGCCTTCAAGAACGTCGCTGTGGTCGCCGGAATTGAACACGGCGAACGCCCAGGCGGCGATGAAGCTGGCGCCGACTGCCACCAGTGCGCCGCCATACAGCGCGCCGACACGGTGCGCAGAGCCGGCCTTTCTCAGATAGCCCGCAAGCGCCGCGATCACCAGCATGGCTTCAAGCCCCTCGCGGAGCAGGATGATTGCGGCCTGGATGAATGCTGAGGACATGATGGAAACCCTGATTTCCGGTTCGTTTTATCGTCCGGATATTTCAAGTAAAGCGCGACGCCCGACACAAGCGCGTCAAGCCATCGCATTAGATTAGAATAGCTTTAGAGTTCTCCCTTTCAGCCGGGCTGCCCCACCGGCTGAACCAATCCTTCGCGGCGCGGTTCCGTACGGCGCGCGACCAGGCGCTCGGTCTGAAAAATCGCCAGCGTCAGGACGACCATCGCGACCGCCTGATGGGCCAGGGCCAGGTCGATCGGCACCTGATGCAGCAGCGTGAGGATGCCGAGGACCGCCTGCACGACGATCGCAACGACCAGCCACCAGGCGCCGCGGACCACGGCCGTCCCGGCGCGCGAGGCGACCGCATCGATAGCGTGCAGCACCGCCAGCGCCAGCAGCGCATAGGCGGTCATGCGATGCTCGAACTGCACCGTGAGCGTGTTGTCGAACAGATTGCGCCACCATGGATCTTCGAAGAACAGCCTTGCTGCGGATGGAATGAAGGCGCCGTCGATCTGCGGCCAGGTGTTGTATACCCTGCCCGCACGCAGGCCCGCGACCAGCGCGCCGAAATAGATCTGCACGAAGGTCAGCGCCAGTAGCGCCACGCTGGTGATTTTGAGCCGCGAAGACGCGGTGGGTTGCGGCCGGTCTGCCAACCGCAGCAGCGTCCAGACGATCGCCGCGAAGATCACCAGCGCCAGCACCAGGTGCGTCGCCAGCCGATATTGCGAGACCTCGATCCGGTGCGTGAGCCCCGAGGCGACCATCCACCAGCCGACCGCACCCTGCAGCGCGCCGAGGCCGAAGATCACCCACAACCGCCGCTTCAGCTCAGGCCCGAGTATGCCGCGCCAGAGGAAGAACAGGAACGGCAGCAGATAGACCGCGCCGATCACGCGCCCGAGCAGCCGGTGGCTCCATTCCCACCAGAAGATGGTCTTGAACTCGCCAAGACTCATGCCGGCGTTGAGTTCGCGGTATTGCGGAATGGTCTTGTAGCCCTCGAACGCCTGCGCCCATTGCGCATCCGTCAACGGCGGCAAGGTTCCGGTGACGGGTTTCCACTCGACGATCGATAATCCGGACTCAGTCAGCCGCGTGGCGCCGCCGACCAGCACCATGATCGCGATCAGGGCCGCGACCGCAAACAGCCACCATCTGACGGCGCGGTTTGGCAGCCCCTCGTTGGCGGAAATACCGGTCATTGAACCCTGTTGATGCCCATGCTTGATTGAATTGCTGCGCCCCTTATAGTCCGCCCCTTCCCGCGCGCAACAGGCTCTAAGCTCAGTAAAGGCTTCACATATCCGCCATGACAATCCGTACCCGCAAATTCGTCGGAACCATCTTTTTGCTGGTGCTCGTCGTGGTCTGGTCTCTGCTCGGCATGACCATCGCGCAGACGCCTTGGCTGGCCAATTCCGGGCTGTTGCAATCGATTTTCTACGTCGTGGCGGGCCTTGGATGGGTGCTGCCGGCGATGCCGATCATCAGCTGGATGTCGCGGCCCGACGCCTGAATTTTGCACTCACCCCCAATTGGTTCGTTTCGCCTTTACCTGCGGAAGAAACGCCCCCGACAGCATCACCCGCATCATGCGCAGCGAACGCTGCCGTCCGTCCCAGGCGACGCGCGGCAAAGCGTGCAGATTGGTATATCCCTTCGAAGCGACCACGCCCGGCAGCACGGTTGCCGCGCTGGCGAGACCCATCTCCTGCGCCATCGCCACGTGCGCCCGGCGAAAGGCGTCGCGATCGCCGAACGGATAGGCGAAATGCTTGATGGTGCGGTGGAAGGCGGCTTCCGCCACCGCCTTGCCCATCGTCATCTCGCGCTGGGCGTCGGCGTCTTTCAGGTTCGACAGAACCGGATAGTTCACCGTGGCGCTGCCGATCGTCACGTTCGGATCGGCCGCGAGCCTGGTCAGGTCGTCCCAGTCCATCGACGCGCCGCGCGACAGGCCCGCAAGATCGACCGAATAGCGCTTGCAGAGATCGTTGATGGCGAATGAAAGATCCGGCGGCGACAGCGTCCGCATCCAGCTCGAAAAAAAATCAAACGCCTGATATTTATCGGAAGCGCTTCGCGTCGCGAAATGCCGCTCTTTGCGATCGATCACGAGGCTGATGCGGTTTTCCCGCGCGATCATTTCTTCCAGCGCCAGCCACCATGCCTCGCCGAGCCCGTCCGGAAACGCCGTCGGGAGGTAGATGGTGAAGGGAACAGCGTGCTTCGCCAGCACCGGATAGGCCGCCGTCATCACGTCCTTGTAGCCGCCGTCAAATGTCAGCGCGACAAACCGATTGGCCGTCGGCAGCGTGACCGCACGCCGGCACACCTCGTCCATCGAGACGATGTCATATTTCCAGCGCTTCACAGCCCGGATCAGCCGGTCGAGAAATTGCGGGGTGATTTCATCAGCTTTGAGCGGCTGGAACCGTCGCGGCTGCCGCCCGCGCACGCGTTCGAACCGCAGCACGACACCGGCGCCGCCGCTTCCGCGCTGCTTCAGCCGCGCGTAGCCGCTGAAATAAGCGAGCTCCATTTGGGCCCGCTTCAAAAACCCGACGTCCTGACCCAACGTCCCGCCCCCAAACACGGTCGCGCGGTGCCTCGCCGCGCCCGCATTGTTATTACTCTTTGTTGACATTTCCCTGCGAAGGTCGCGCCAAAGCCGAAAATTGTAAACAATTTCCTACAGGGTTCTGCGATGACCATGGCTGCCGCGATTGAAAACGGAACGGCGGATACGCAAACCTGGTCGAAACCGGGGCGCATCGCCGGCATCGACATCATCCGCGATCTCGCAGGCGCCGAAGCGATCTGGCGCGCTCTGGAAAACGCACAGCAGCAATCCTCGACGCCCTTTCAGCGTTTCGACTTCGTCAGCGCCTGGCAGCGCAATGTCGGCGCGCGCGAAGGCCTCACCCCCTTCATCGTGATCGCCTACGACGCGGAGCGCCGGCCGCTGATGCTGCTGCCGCTCGCGGTCAGGCATGTCTATGGCGCGCGCTGCGCCAGCTTCATGGGCGGCAAGCACTCGACCTTCAACATGGCGCTGTGGGACAAGGATTTTGCCGCGACCGCAACGCGGGCCGATATCGAGGGCCTGATCGCGGCCATCGCGCAACGCGCCGAGGCCGACGTGCTGGCGCTGCATCAACAGCCGCTACGCTGGCGCGATCTGCCGAACCCGATCGCGCTGCTGCCGCATCAACCCTCTGCCAACGACTGCCCGCTCCTGAAGATGGAGCCCGGTGCTGAGCCCACGACGCTGATCAGCAAGTCGTTCCGGCAGCGCCTGAAGGGCAAGGCGCGCAAGCTGCAGGCCCTGCCCGGCTATCGCTACTACGTCGCCACCACCGACGCCGACATCACGCGGTTGCTCGACTGGTTCTTCCGCATCAAGCCGCTGCGGATGGCCGAGCAGAAACTGCCTGACGTATTCGCCGAGCCCGGCATCGAGGATTTCATCCGCAGCGCCTGCGCGGCACAAGTGGCCGGCGGCAACCGCGTCATCGATATCCACGCGCTCGAATGCGACGACGAAGTGATCGCGATCTTCACCGGCGTCGACGACGGCCATCGCTTCTCGATGATGTTCAACACCTATACGATGTCGGCCAATTCGAAATACAGCCCCGGCCTGATCCTGATGCGCGACATCATCGATCACTTCGCAGCCAAAGATTATCGCGCCTTCGATCTCGGCATCGGATCGGACGATTACAAGCGGCTGTTCTGCAAGGACGACGAACCGATCTTCGACAGTTTTATCTCGCTGAGCCAGCGCGGCAAGCTCGCCGCGGGCGTGATGTCGGGCCTGAACCGTACCAAGCGCATGGTGAAGCATAATCCGGCCCTGCTCGAGATGGCGCAGAAGCTGCGGAATGCGTTCAGCTAACGCGGCGCAAGAGAACGAGTTGCGAGAATGTCGGCGCTTCTCTTTCGTCGTCCCGGCGAACGCCGGGACCCATACCGCGTGATCTCTCAATAGAAGCTCGGTAACAGAGACCTTTCGCAAAACTGCTTCCTGTGGTTATGGGTCCCGGCTCAAGGCCGGGACGACGGCGGAATTTGTTGCCGCACTGTGCACTGAACACGCCTTCGCATTCTCGCGACGCATTGCGCCCGAGCTTTGCCAGAAACTTCCCACCCTCTCATAGAGAGGGCGCAGGGAAGACCGGGTGCGCGCTGCACCCGCGGTCTCGTGTGCGGTTTGCACTAAGTAGGCTGCACACGAGCATACAGGGCAGCGGAGAACACCCGGCCTTCCCTGCGCAATGGCTTTACGGCTTATGCCGTGATCTCCCCGGAGACGAGTTCTTGGTTGACTCCGTCACTGCCGTTTCAGCT
>NZ_JAFCLX010000002.1:0-309897 GCF_018130205.1 Bradyrhizobium sp. AUGA SZCCT0222 | reverse complement strand
GCCAGCCTGTTGGCGCGCGTGTTCAGCTCGCCATAGCTCAGCTCCGCATCGCCAAACACCAGCGCGATCGCATCCGGGGACCGGCGAACCTGCTCTTCGAACTGCGCATGAAGGCAGCGGTCTCGCAGATACCCGGCGTCCGCCCGATTCCACGTATCGAGCAGGAGTTCGCGCTCCTCAGGCGGCAAAATGTCGAGTTGCCGGACAGGAAACTGCGGCCGTCGCTCCAGATTATCGGCCAGTTGCTCGAGCGCATGCTGCATCAACGCGCAGACGCGTTCAGGCGACAGCGGATGGATCACTTGCGCCGTCAGACCCAGTGCCTGACCGTAATCCTCGACCGACAGCATCAAGGGGTAATTGGTACGCTCTTCGCCGCCAAGCCACTCGATGCCGTCGACACCGGCGGCGGTCTCATCCGCGGTCGAGCCGGCCGGCATGGCGTTATGACGGTAGTTCAGGATCGAACTGAACAAGGGGGCCGGCGCCGCAACCTTGCTGCATCGCTGCGCAAGCGCTAGCGAGGCGTGCTCATGCGCCATCAGTTCGGCGAGCCGGGCATGCGCACGGCGGACGCTGTCTTCGACCGCGGTGCCGTCGAGGTCCAGCCGCAGCGGCAATGTGTTGATGAACAGGCCCATGGTGCGGTCGCCACCGGCGCCGGCCTGCATGCGGCCGAACAGCACCGTGCCGAACACGACGTGCTCGCGACCGCTGCTCCGCGCCACCACCTGACCCCAAGCCAGATGGCAGAGACTGGCGAGGCTTACACCGAGACGCCGCGCCTGAACCCGCAGCCGTCCGTTGAGCGATTGCGACAGCGTTCGCCGGGCTTCCGCCACGCCACGGCCGTCGCCGTGCACCCTGTCCAAACCAAACGGCGTGGTCGGTTCATCGATATCCGACAGCATGCTGCGGAAAAAACGCTCATGCCCGGCCGCAGCTTCCGCTCCCCGCGTCTGGGCTACGAGATTTCGGAACGGATACGAAGCCGGCAGTTCATGACCACGCCCGGACAATATCTTCCGGACTTCGTCATGCATCACCTCCAGGGTGGAATGATCGCCGATCAGGTGATGCAGCAAGACCAGCAGCAGCCAGCGATCCTTGCCGGCATCCCGGGCCACCGCAAAGCGCAATAGCGGTGCCTGGCCAAGATCGATCCTGTTTCGTCGCGGATCAAAACGCTGCGCAAGCTGTTCGTGCGCCGGGCTTTCGCGGTCCAGCTCGACCTCGGTGACGATCAACGGAGCCTGTCGCCAGACCACCTGCACCGGGGTGGACAGCCCCTCCCATTCAATCGAGGTGCGAAGAATGTCGTGACGATCGATCACCTGCCGAACGGCTGCGAGATAGCGCTCGAGCAAATCGCGGTTTGCAAACGCCATCTGGCCGACGAGCAGATAGGGGTCGCCCTCCACTGCCAGCAGGTGGTGAAACAGGATGCCGTCCTGAAGCGGCGATAATCCGTAGATATCCTGGATGTTGGCAACGCCACCAGGAACCTTCGCCGCGATCCTGTCGATGTCGGGTTGCTCGAGCGCGATCAAGGGCAACATCCCAGGTGTAATCGCAACAGCCTGAATCGGGATCAGGTTGGCCGGCACGTCAGCCGCGCCGCCACCATCAAGGCTCGCCGCGAAATCAGCCAGCACCGGTTTGGCGAACAGCGTGCGCACGTCCGCGCTGAGCGAATGCCGCTGCAACCGCTCCAGCATGCGGACTGCGAGCAGCGAGTGGCCGCCGAGTTCAAAGAAATGATCGTTCCGCCCAATGCGCTCGACGCCGAGCAGCTCGGTCCAGACCGTGGCAACCGTTTCTTCGCGTTCGTCTTGCGGTGCTTCATAGTTTCGGCGCACGAAGGCATCGTCCTCAGGCGACGGCAGCGCCTTTCGATCGACCTTTCCGTTCGGCGTGAGCGGCAACGCTCCCAGGCGCACGAAAGCCGACGGCACCATATACTCCGGCAAGCAGGCGCGGAGGTGGCTGCGCATTGCAGCCGCGAAATCGCCGCCGTCGTCATCCGGCGCCGACGGCACCACATAGGCAACCAGCCGCTGGTCGCCGTCGTGATCCTGGCGCGCCAGCACCACCGCATCGGCCACGCCGGCGTGCTCGTTCAGGCGAAATTCGATCTCGCCCAACTCGATGCGGAAGCCGCGGATCTTGACCTGATGGTCATTGCGGCCGAGGAACTCGATATTGCCACCCGGCAAATAGCGGCCGAGATCGCCGGTGCGATACATCCGCGCCCCTGCTTCACCGCTAAAGGGATCGAACACGAAGCGTTCCGCGGTCAGATCGGCGCGATTGAGATACCCGCGGGCGACCCCGGCTCCGCCGACATAGATCTCGCCGATCGCCCCGAGCGGAACCGGCGCACCGAACCTGTCCAGCAGATAAACCTGCGCATTCGGAAGCGGTCGACCGATCGGGACGACGCCGCCTTCAAAGTCCATCGGCCGCAGCCAGGTTGTGGCACAGACGGTTATCTCTGTGGGGCCGTAACCGTTAAAAACGGCCACACCTGACGGGACACCCTTGATCAACTCGGCCTTGGGCAATTCACCGGCGAGGACAAGCACCTGCAGCGATGCCAGGCGATCAAGGTCCGTGCGCCCCTGGAGCAAGGCCGGCGGCAGGGTCGCGTGCGTAATACCGTTGTGTGCCAGATAATCCAGCAGCTCCGCCGCGTTGCGATGCTCTCGCGGGCCGAGCAGAAACAATTCGGCCCCGGAGCACAGCGCCATGACGATTTCCCAGGTGCTGGCGTCAAAGCTGAAGGAAGCGAACTGAACGACGCGACTGCGCGCGGAAACTTCAAACAGCGCCCGTTGGGCGAGCGCCAGGTTTACCGCACCGCGATGCTCGACCATCACGCCTTTAGGCGTTCCGGTCGAACCCGACGTATAGATAATGTAGGCAAGATGACGCGATGTCAGGCCCGCGACCTCCGGATTTGATTTCGCCAACCCGGCGATAACAGGTGCGGCCGCCTCCAGATCAACGATCTCGCAGGTCGTATTTGCGAGCGCCGCGCGCCCGGCATCGTCGCAAATCAGTAATTTTGGCTTTGCGTCATCGACGATCTGCCGCAACCGTTCGGACGGATAGACGGGATCCAGCGGCAGATAGGCGGCGCCCGCCTTGAGTACGGCCAGCAGGCTGACGACCATGGCGATGCCGCGTTCCAGGCAGATCGCGACCGGCTGGTCCGGACCCGCGCCCCGTTCGATCAGATAGTGCGCGAGCTGGTTGGCCCTTGCATCCAGTTCGCCGTAACTCAGGCGGAGATTCTCATACGCCAGCGCAGTGGCATCGGGTACCTTTCGGACCTGCTCGGCGAACAATTCGTGGACGCAATGTTCGGACGGGTACGGCGTAGCGGTCTGGTTCCAGGTCTCCAGAACGAGTTCGCGCTCTTCGACATCAGCCAGATCGATCCGGTCGACGACCTGACCCGCATCAGCGACCATGGCTCGCAGCATGGCAAGCAGATAGTCCCGATGACGCTCGACGGTTGCCCCGTCAAACAGTGCCGTCGCGTAGTTCAGGGCCCCGACGATGCGGCCGTCGGTCTCACTCAGGTTGAGCTCAAGATCGAACTTGATCTCGCTCAGAGCAGTGTCCGTGATCTCGGCTTTCAGGCCCGGCAATTCAAACGTTGCCGCCTCGTTATTCTGCCAGGCGAACACGACCTGAAACACCGGGGCATGGTCCAGACGCCGCGGCGGCTGGATGATCTCGACGAGTTGCTCGAACGGCAAATCCTGATGGTCCTGAGCCGCCAGCGTCGCACCGCGCACGCGGCTCAGCAGCTCCGCCACGTCAGGTTCGCTCGACAAATCGACGCGGAGCGCCAGCATATTGACGAAGAAGCCGACCAGACCCTCGATTTCACGCCGGTTGCGATTGGCCGTCGGCGCACCGATCACGACATCGCTCTGACCTGACAGCCTCGACAACACAGCCGCCCATGCCGCCAGCACCGTCATGAATGCGGTCGTGCGATGAGATTGGATTAGCTGCTTGATGCCACGGGCAAGCTCGGCGTCGATCTCGATCGGCAATGACACGCCGGCGAGAGACCTGACCGGCTGTCGCGGCCGATCGGTCGGCAGTTCGAGCAAGGCCGGCGCACCCGCCAGCGTCTGCCGCCAATGGTCGACCTGCCGCTGCAATCGTTCGCCCGCAAGCCACTGGCGTTGCCAGGCGGCATAGTCAGGATACTGAATCGGCAGCGCCGGTAGCGGATCGCCCTCGCCGGCCATGAAGGCGCGATACAAGGCGCTCAGCTCGCGCACGAGCACACCAATGGACCAGCCGTCCGAAACGATATGGTGCTGGGTCAGCAGGAACAGATATTCGCACTCCCTGATCCGGATGAGACGACTGCGGATCAACGGCCCTTCGGAGAGATCGAAGGACGTATTCGCCTCGTCACCGCACAGGCGCTCAAGCACCTGCTCGCGCTCCGGTTCGGCCCGCAAATCATGTACGAGCAAAGGCAGGCCCTGACCGGCAGGCAACAGCTCGACGCTGGGCTGTCCATCGGCAACACGAAAAATGCTACGCAGGGATTCGTGACGCGCAAACAGCTGGTCCAGACTGCGACGCCAGGCGGTAACGTCGAGATCGCCCGAGAGGCGCAGCGCGCCGCGAATGTGATAGTTGGTGCTGGTGCCGTCGAGTTGCGTCAGCAGCCAAAGCCGTTGCTGCGCAAAGGACAATGCAAGCGGCCCGTCGCGCGGCACCGCCGGTATCGAGACGGGTTCTCCCCTGTTGGCGTTGCGGCTCCGGCTTTTGGCCAGCGCCAGGAGTTTTTTCAATCCTTCTGCATCCAGCTCCCGCAAATCGGGTTTCAATAAATCTGCCATTGTCACAATCCCGATGCGATCAGATCTTGAAGTTCTTCTGCATCGAACTCGCGTTCGATCAGCCTGATCGAAACGATCCGGGCGAACTGGGCGAGCTCCGGATGAACGAACAGATCCGAAATCTGGATCGACACGCCGAGATCCTGCGACACCCGGCTGAGCAGCCGCACTGCGAGCAGTGAGTGTCCGCCGAGTTCGAAGAAATGATCATTGCGTCCGATCCGTTCGACGCCCAGCAACTCGGTCCAGATCTCCGCCAGCGCGATCTCGATTTCGTCCTCGGGCGCCGCATAGCGGCGGCGCGCCGCAGCATGTTCGTCTGGCGGCGGCAGCGCCCGCCGATCGACTTTGCCGTTCGGGGTCAGCGGCAGTTGCTCGAGCACCACGATTGTCGTGGGAACCATGTAGTCGGGCAGCATGGCCGACAACGCCTGGCGCAGCACCTGGCCGTCCAGCGTCCGCTCGCCGCTGGTGTAGGCGATCAACTGACGTCCCGCCCTTGTGTCGCGCGTCACCACGACAGCAGCGGCTACGCCGCGCTGCTCCAGCAAGCGCGCTTCGATCTCTCCCAGTTCGATCCGGAAACCGCGAATCTTCACTTGGTGGTCCGCGCGCCCGACATATTCGATCACGCCGTCCGCCCGCCACCGCGCCAAATCACCGGTCCGGTAGAGACGCCCGCCATTACCGCCGAACGGATCCGGAATGAACCGTTCCGCCGTCAGTGCGCCGCGCTTCAGATAGCCGCGCGCCAGCCCCACGCCACCGAGGAACAGCTCGCCCATTACGCCGGCGGGGACCATGTTGAGTTCAGCGTCGAGAATGTAGGCGGACCGGAGACCAACGGGCCGTCCGATCGGCGCGTACTGACCCGGCGTCAACGTCGCCTCGTCGACAGTCCATGCCGTCGGCGCGATCACCGTCTCGGTCGGACCATAGGCGTTGATCAGAAGACCGACATTGACGGCCCGACGAAACGCCCTGATTCCCGTATCCGACCATGCCTCGCCGCCCACGATGCAGACTCTCAGCGAAAGGCGTCGGCCGCTGTGCCGTAACGCCTCACTCAACTGGTCGGCGTAGGCCGGAGGCAGGAAGAGCACCGTGACCGAATTACGCTCGATTTCGCCAACCAGGTCGTCGATCAGCAGACCTGGCCTGGACGGCAGGACGAGCGATCCGCCTGTCATCAGCGGCACCAACCATCTTTCGTGGGCGATGTCGAAGTTGATCGAGGCCGACTGAAACTCCCGATCGCCTGAGTTCATGCCGTACAGCCGGCCGATCGCCTCGCAATGCATGGCGAGCGGTCCGTGCGAGACTGCCACGCCCTTCGGTGTTCCCGTCGAACCCGAGGTGTAGATCACATAGGCCAGGCTGTCCGGGTGGATTTCGACATCGAGATTGCTTGCATCGTCACCGGCGCGCCACTGCTGCGGCTCGTCCAGACGCAAGGCCTCGACCCCGGTGTCGCGGAGCACTGGCGCAAGACGCTTGAGCAGCGCGCTTTCCGTCAATACCAACTTCGTCGCACTGTCGCGCAGCATGTGGGCGAGGCGATCGTCCGGATAGTCCGGATCGAGTGGAAGATAGGCGCCGCCGGCCTTCAGGACCGCCAGCAGCGCGACCATCATGTCCGGGCTGCGTGCCAGCGCCAGGCCGACCAGGCGATCCGGACCAATGCCCCACCGACGAAGCCGTCGCGCCAGCCGGTTCGCGCGGGCGTTCAACTCACCATAGCTGACGGACGCATCGCCCCACACCAGCGCGACCGACGAAGGCGCCTGCGCGGCACGCGCCTCGATCTGCGCAACGACGCCGACATAGGAAGATCGCGATGCCGCCAAGTTCGAGGCACAGCTCCAGTCCAGAATTCGCCTTGCTTCATCATGGTCGGGCAATCCGATATCACCCACCGGCCGCTCGGCATTGGCCGTGATCTGCTCCAGCAATCCGCGCAAGCTGTCGCGCAGACGCCCGATCCCGGCTCCGTCAAAACGGGCCCGGTCGTAATTGAACTCCAGATTGAGCGCATCCGCTCCGGCGAACACCGCGACCGCCAGCGCATAGTTGGTGGGCGTGACGTGCTCCACGCGCCCGAGGCGAGGACCGCCCTCGCCGGTTTTCCGCAACGCTTCATCGATCGGATAATTTTCGAACACCAGGATGCTGTCGAACAGGGTCTGCCCGGCATGACCGGCAAGACGCTGGATCTCGTACAGCGTCGTCCAGCCGTGCTCGCGCAAGGCCAGGTTCTGCTCCTGCAACTGGCGCAGCCAATCGCCGACACTGGCTTCCGGGTTTGGTGTGTCGACGATCGGCAGCGTGTTGATGAACAAGCCGACCATCTCCTCGGAGCCTGCCAGTTCCGCCGGACGGCCCGATACCGTCACCCCGAACGAGATTGCGCCCTGCCCCGAACGCCGCCGCAACAGCTGCGCCCACGCTCCTTGAATGAGCGTGTTAAGGGTCACGCGCTCTCGCTTCGCAAATGACTTCAACCGTTCGGTCAGCTCTGCGCTCACCGCAAGCGCGATGCTGGCATGACCTTTGGCCTCCGGCGCCATGCCGTTCGATGCCAGCGCATTCGCCAGCAAGGTTGGCGTATCCAGCTTTCCCAGCGCATCACGCCAGAACGTGGCTGCCGCTGCATGATCCCTGCCCTGCAGCCACGCGATATAGTCGCGATAGTTGCCTTGCACCGTCGGCAGCGTGCCGCCGCTCACATGCTGCAGCACCTCCGCAACCAGCCGCGCCGAGCTCCAGCCGTCGATAAAGATGTGATGATGGGTCCAGATCAGCCAGTGCCTGGCGTCATCGAGCCGGATCAAGCGCACCCGCTGCAGTGGGGGGCGCGAGACATCAAAACCGTTTTCGCGCTCACGCCGAGATACTTCGGCCAGCGCGGCATTCAGCTCGGCGCGTTCGCCGCCGCCATCCAGCGCCGCCGCCCGATCGCGCCAATCTTCCTCGACAAAGGGCACCGCCACATGGCGATACACCACCTGCTGCGCTGAGCCCGACAAATGCTCCCAGACAAAGCCGGTCCGCAATGCGGCGTGCCGGTCACTCACCGCCTGCCACGCAGCTTTCAGCTTGCCGGCATCGAAGCCAAACACTTCGAGCCCGACCTGGTTCACATAGACGTCGTCAGCACCATCCCGGAGCGCGTGGAACAGCATGCCTTGCTGCATCGGCGAAAGCGGATAGATGTCCTCGACACCGCGCAGGTCCAGAACAGTCCCCAGCCTGTCCAGATCGGCCTGGTCAAGGCCGGACAACGCAACGTCGGACGGCGTAAAGCCGGATGCACCGCTACAGCAATGCGTCACCAGTTCACGCAGGACAGTCTCGTACATTTGCGCCAACCGTTCGACCGTCTCCCGCCGATAACGCTTGCGCCCGTATCCAATGGACAGAAGCAAACATCCCTCGCGCACCTGACCCGTGATATTCAGACAACCTCTGAGATGACCTGCATCACTACGTGATGGGCCTGAACTCTCAGGTGCGAAGTCGAAAAGCGAGGAAGCACCTACGCTGCCATCAAACCGGCCGAGATAGTTGAACACGATCTGCGGCTCCGCCAGTCGCGCCAGCGCACTGCGCTGCTCCTCGGAACCGAGATAGCGCAACACGCCGTAACCAATTCCACGGTTCGGGACGGCGCGGAGTTCTTCCTTGACCGATTTGATCAGTGATGCGTCGTCGCTTGATCCACCATGGAGCCGCACCGGGAACGCTGTTGTAAACCAGCCCACCGTGCGGGAAATATCCGTCGCGGGAAAAATGTCCTCACGGCCATGCCCCTCGAGTTCGATCGTCAAATCTTCGAGCCCGCACCAGCGCGAGACAGCGCGCACCAGGCTCGCCAGCAACAGATCATTGACCTGCGTCCGATAGGCGGATGGCGCTTGCTGCAGCAGCCTCGACGTCAATTCGGTATCGAGTACCAGCGGCACCTCTTCGCCGTCCCCGACGAGATCCGGATCACCGTGATCATTATCGCATGGCAGGTCGGCACCCGCTCCGCGCGCGAGCCAGAACGACAGCTCATCGGCAAGCTCCGGGGTGGCCGCATAGGCGTGCAGCCGCTCCCCCCACGACGCATAGGTTTCGCTCTTCGGCGGCAGCGAGACAGTCGCAGCGCCCTGCTTCAGCTGGCCATAAGCTGCGGCCAGGTCTTCCAGGAGAACCCGCCACGACACGCCGTCAACCGCCAGATGATGAATCGCGATCAGCAGTCGTTGACTGCCATCGGCAAGATCCATTGCTGCCGCGCGCAACAAGGGCCCCGATGACAGCGACAGGCTCGCCTGCGCGGCAGAAGCAATCGCCGTGACCTGCGCAGCGTCGCCGACATCGGTGCGAACCCACACCAATTCCGACGGCGCCGGCGCTGCGCCATATTCTGCCCGCCACGTGCGGTCTACCTGCTCGAACCGCAAGCGCAGGGCATCATGATGATCCACGACCGCAGCGAGCGCACGTCGCAGCAGCTCCCAGTCCAGCCGCGATTGCGGGACCAGCAGCACGGCCTGGTTCCAGTGATTCCGGTTGCCGGCGTTCTCATCGAAGAAACGGGTCTGGATCGGCAGCAGGCGATGCCCGCCGGTTACCCGGTCGCTCCCGGCGATGGTCTCCGCCTTCGACTTCTCTCTCCTTGCGACAGGCACCGCTGTGATCGTCGCTACCGTTGCCAGGCGCGCCACGGTTTGCTGTCCAAAGACCTGTTTCGGCGTCAGACGAATGCCACGCTTGCGCAGCCGCGCGATGATCTGCAGGCTGAGAATTGAATCGCCGCCGAGTTCAAAGAAATTGTCGTTGCGGCCAATTTGCTCCCGGCCGAGCACCTCGCGCCAGATCGCAGCGATTGCCTCCTCGGTCTCTCCCTCGGGGGCCGCGTAGTTCGCGACAACCGTGTCTTGATCCGGCTCCGGCAGCGCCTTGCGATCCACCTTGCCGTTTGGCGTGAGCGGCAGGCGCTCCAGCAGAACGACGCGCGACGGCACCATGTATTCCGGCAGGACGGCAGCCAGTTGCTGCTTGGTTGCCTCCGCCGTCGGCGCCATGCCGGAGCGGGGAACGCAGTACGCGACGAGCTCCTGCCGTTCGGCGCCTGTCCCGATGGCGCGGGCAATCACCACCGCGTCGTCGATCTCCTGCAACGCCTTGACCGCGCGCGCCACCTCGCCAAGCTCGACGCGATAGCCACGCAGCTTGATCTGATCGTCGCCACGGCCGAGGAACACCAACCGCCCCGACTGATCGCAACGAACCCGATCCCCGGTCCTGTAGAGCCGCTCTCCGGCCGGTCCGAACGGATTCGGGATAAAGCGTTCGGCGGTCAGCCCAGGCTGACCACGATAGCCCCGCGCGAGCCCGGCACCTCCGATATAGAGTTCACCGGTGACGCCGATCGGCACCTCGCTTAGCGTGTCGTCCAGCACATGGGCGCGCAAATTAGCGAGCGGCAAGCCGATCGGAACCGGACCTGCCTCACCTGCAGGCTCCCATTCATGCGTAACCGCCCCGACCGTCGTTTCCGTCGGACCATAGTGATTGAGAATTCGGCATTGCGGCCGCAATTGACGGATTTCGTTCAACAGATCAGCGTCGCAGGCCTCACCGCCGAGAATCAGGACATCGCGGGGCAAGAGATCGGCCGAGCGTGACACCTGCAACAGGCCGCGCAGATGACTGGGCACGATCTTGAGAATGCCGACGTCACCATCCCGCATCGCCTTCGCAAACAAATCCGCATCGAGGATGGCTTCTGGAGCCAATAGATTCAGCGTCGCCCCGGAGGCAAGTGCGCCGAACAGCACGGTGTGGCCGAGATCGGCCGCGACGGTAGAAACCATCGCCATGCTTGCACTCGGCGACGGCTGCACGCGTTGCAGCAGGGCCTGGACATAATTGGCCAGCGCACCGTGCGACACGGCGACGCCCTTGGGCGCCCCGGTCGATCCCGACGTGTAGATCACATAAGCGGTCTGCGCCGGATGGATCGTGCTGCCCGGAGGCGCGCTCGACAATTCTTCAGAGGTGGCGTCGGCGTCCGCATCGAGCACAAGGCAATCAAGCGTAAGCGCCTCGGCCAGCTTCTCACCGGACGCCAACACGATCTCGATCCCGCCATCCGCCAGGATGCCTCGGACCCGTTCCACCGGCCATTTCGGATCGAGCGGCACATAGGCACCGCCTGCCTTGAGCACGCCGAGCAGCGCCGTCACGAAGCCCGGCGAGCGCTCGATCCAGAGCCCAACAGGCGTTTCCCGTGTCACGCCCCTGGCAGCGAGCATGCGCGCGATACCCTCCGACTTCCGCTCGAGGTCCGCGAAAGTCAGTCTCTCGCTGCCGCATTGGATGGCAACCGCGGTCTGTCGATCGGCCGTCGAGGCGCGATAAAGACTGACCACATCGCTGCATCGGAACGCAGCGGTCTGGCTCGGCACCAGCTGCCGATTCGCATCGTCGATGACGAAGTCCGACACAAGGCGTTCTGCGTCTTCCGCGATCTGGCGGAGCAGCGAGCCGAACTGTGTCGCCAGCCGCGAGATCGTCGCGGCGTCGAAAAGATCGGTGGCGTAGTTGAAGGTCGCCTTCATGCCATTGGCGCCATCGACGATATCAAGCGCGAGATCGAAATGCGAACCCGCGAGGTCCAGGATGTCGATCTCGGCAGCAAGTCCTTCGACGCCGTCAAATCCGCTCGGCGCCTTCATATAGTTGAACTTCGCCTGGAACAGCGGGTTATGACCACCGCTGCGTTCAGGCCGCAGACCATCGACCAGCATCTCGAACGGAAGATCCTGATGGGAGAGCGCATCGATCACCGCTCCCTTGACCTGTTGGAGCAGGTCCGGGAACGTCGCTCCATCGATGATCTCGGCACGCAGCACCAGCGTATTGACGAAGCAACCGATCAATCGTTCGAGCTGCGCGTGACGACGCCCGGCTACGGGCACACCGACGCGCACATCGCTCTGGCCCGTATAGCGATATAGCAGCCCCTGATACGCAGCGAGCAGCAGCATGAAGACGCTCGCGCGATGTTTTCCCGCGATCTCGCGGAGCCGGGCGGCCAACGCACCGTCGATCGTAACGCCGATCGTATCTCCGCCATGGCTTTGCGCCGCCAGACGCGGCCGATCATGAGGCAGAGCCAGCACCGGGTGCATGTCACCCAGCTTTGAACGCCAATAAGCCAGCTGCCGGTCTGCCTCACCTCCCGCAAGCCAATCGCGTTGCCAGCTTGCGAAATCCGCATATTGAACCATCGGCACCGGCGGCGGACCGACGCCCTCCCGGATGAAGCTGCGATAAAGCCCCGCCAACTCCTGGAGCATCACGTCGAGCGACCAGCCATCGACGACAATGTGGTGGGCCAGCAGCAACAGTTCGTGCTCATCGTCTGCAAACTGCAACAGGGTCGCCCGCAACAACGGCCCATTGACGAGATCGAACGGTTTGGCGAGTGCGGACTGACCGAGCCCCGCGGCGTGTTCGGCACGGGCGTGCGCGGGATATGGGCGGAGATCCTTGTGCCGGATGGCAACACTCAGCGAGCGATGAACCACCTGCTCTGCGCGGCCTTCGTGCGCGGCAAACGTGGTGCGCAACACCTCATGGCGCTGGACGATTTCCGCAATCGCCCGCGACAAGGCGGCATGATCGAGCTTTCCTTTCAGACGGACCGTGCTGGCAACCGTGTAGGCCGTTCCGCCGGGGTCCATGTTCCAGAGAAACCACAGCCGTTCCTGGGCATGGGACAAGATCATGCGGCTTGCCGGCGCCGCCCGCTGGATCGGCGGGAGAGCCCGCCCCGCGCCTTCACCCACCAGGGTATCGATCCGCCCCGCGAAGGCTGCGAGCGTCGGCGCATCGAAGAAGCTGCGCAATTCCAGCTCTACGCCGAAACGTTCGCGGATCGCGGCGGCGGTCTGTCCGGCCGTGATCGAGTTTCCGCCCAATACGAAGAAATCGTCCTCTCGGTGGACAGCCTGCACGCCGAGCGCGTCGCGCCAGATCGACGCCAGGGCACGCTCGGTATCGCCCGCGGGCACCGTCAATGCGGCGCCATCGCGACGGCGCCCTCTTTCGAAGACCATGAAACTGTCGAGCGTGTTGTCGGCCCAACGCGCGCTGCAGGCCGAACGCTGCAGCTTCCCGCTGGTCGTCAGCGGCATCCCCTGCGGGTTCAACAGGATGATGACAGCCGGATATTCCTGAGCCTGTCGAAGCACAGCCTCGCCGATGGCTTGCGCAAGAGCTTCGGGATCGCTGCGCCTGAGAACAACACGGCTGAACTCGGCCGCGACTCCAATGCTTTCCCGTCCGTCGATCTCGACCGCAAACGCGGCCACCCGGCCGCTGCGAACCAGCTTGACGTCGGCCTCCACCGCCTGCTCGACGTCCGTCGGATAGACGTTCTGACCGCGAACGATCAGGAGATCCTTGAGCCGGCCGGTGACGACCAGCGTGCCGTCCTGAACGAAGCCGAGATCTCCGGTGCGCAGCCAGCGCATGCCATTCCGTTCGACGAATGCCTTGGACGTGGCTTCCGGATTATTCCAATACCCGAGCGCAACGCTGGGACCGGCGACCCAGATCTCGCCGACCTCGTCAGCCTCTGTGACCGTCGATCCATCCGTGCGCATGATGCGCGTGACATGATCGCCGACCGTTTGACCGCAGGCAACCAGGTCGGTGCCTTCACCGGCGTTCGCAATACGACCCGCCGCGAGCGCCGCTGTATCGAGCGTATGGCTGACGGATTCGGTCGTTGGGCTTCCTGCCGTCACCAGCAGCGTCGCCTCAGCCAGTCCGTAGCAGGCGGTTAACGCACGTCGATCAAAACCGGTCCGCTCAAATCGTTCGCCGAATCTCTGAAGCGTGGTTTTGCGGACAAACTCCGAGCCGGAGAATGCGAATCTCCAACGGCTCAGGTCGAGCCGGCCGATCGTGTCATCGGAAACCCGATCGGCACACAACGCGTAGGCAAAATCGGGTCCACCGCTCAACGTTCCGCCGTGACGGTCGATAGCCTCAAGCCACCGTCGAGGCCGCTCGAGAAAATTGCGCGGCGACATCAAGACAGCGGTAAAGCCGGTGAACAGTGGATTCAGCAGTCCACCGATTAGTCCCATGTCGTGATAGAGCGGCAGCCAGCTGACGAAAACATCGTCGAGCGTTCCTCCTGCGACGGCCTGGATGGCCTTCTCGTTAGCCGTCAAATTGGCGTGCGAGACGCAAACTCCCTTCGGTTGCGACGTCGACCCCGACGTGTATTGCAGGAAAGCGACAGCATTCGCCGCAGGACTTGTCTCTCGCCATTGCGCAGCGAATTCAGACGAAACCGCATCAACCTCGATAATCCGGACATTGGCCTGTTCGGGGAGCGCCGCCTCTACGACAGCACGCAGATTTGTTTCCGTCAGAATGAAGCGCGGCGTCGCGTCGCGCAGAATGCCGTTGAGGCGACCTGCATAGCGATCGGCAGCACCTTCAGGCGGATACGCCGGAACCGCGATCACACCCGCGTACAGACACGCATAGAATGCCACGGCATAGTCGAGCCCGCTGGGCAGCAGGATGACCGCCCGCTCGCCGGCGCCGCCCAATTGTTGCAACCGGGACGCGACGGCGCGAACCCTTGTATCGAGAGCGGCGAATGTCAATTCGCCGGCGACATCATCGCCTTCGAGGAAGCGCAACGCCACCCGATCCGGACGCAACGCTGCGTGGCCGCGTAGTCGTTCGACGAGACTGTCTTGATACATTTTCTCGAAATCCAGTCCGGAAATCCCCGCCTCGCGCGCAGCGAGGGACGATCAGCTCTGCCGATGCGCCTCGGCCATGGCGACGATCACCTTGCGCGGGCCCTTGAACGGTGCGCGCGCATGCGCGGTGAGCATGTTGTCGAGCATGACGACATCGCCGGCCTGCCAGGGAAAGCTGATCTTGTGCGCCTCCAGCACGTTGCGCACGGTGGTCAGCGTCTCGTCGTCGATCGGCGCCCCGTCGCCGTAGAACACGTTGCGCGGCAGCTCGACCTCGTCGCCGACAACGTCGAGCAAGCTCTCACGCACCTCCGGCTCGAGATTCGAGACGTGAAACAGATGAGCCTGATTGAACCAGACCCAGTCGCCCGTTACGGGGTGACGAGCCGTGCCCTGGCAGATCTGGCGCGTCCGCAGCTCGCCGTCTTCTTTCCATTCACAGTCGATGTCATGGCGGGCGCAATAGGCCTCGACCTCCGACCTGGAATCGGTGCCGAACACCTGCTGCCAGTCGACATCGAGGCCGTTGCCGTAATTGCGGACATACATCACGCCCTTCTCGGCGAAACGCTCCCGAATGGCTGACGGCATGTCTCGATGGATCGCGCGGCTGTCGGCGATCGGCGTCTCGCCACCCTCTTGTGCCGGCTGCATGCAATAGAACCAGATCTTCATCGGCCAATCCCTTGTATAGGCCTGCTCGTTATGTAGCGGAATATGCTGGTGCGGCGGGTATTCGGTGGACGTGTAGACGCCGGAAGTGACCTGCGAGCGCGGCGTCGATCCGAACTCGTAGCTGAGCAGCGGATGGCCAAAATCGGCCGCGAAAGCCCGGAACGCGTCGGGGCCATCGAGAGAGAAGTCACGAAACACGATGCCGCCGCAATCGGTCAAATGCCGGTCGATGGTATCGCGCAGCATCGGAAGCGCCGCGCCGAGCGGCTGCCCGGCCTTGTCGGCCTTCAGCAACAACGGAAGGCTCTTGCCTTCAACGAGTGGCAGGACGGAGAATGCGCTCATGATCCTTGCTCCAATGCGAACCCATCGACCGTCCCGATTGCCGGGCCAGGGCCGAGCCGACCAGGTCGAGCAGTTCGGCTTGCTGCGTGTGAATGAAGAAGTGATGTCCCGGCAGCATGTCGAGCGCGAATTCGGCTGAGGTCTCCTGCTGCCAGGCTTCCAGCGACTGGCGGCTGGTCTCGTCGTCGATGCCGCCGAAGATGTGGACGGGACACGGCAGCGGACGCCGCGGCCGATAGGTATAGGCGCCGCACATCAGGAAATCGGCGCGCAGCACCGGCAGCGCCGATCGCATGAGTTCCGCATTCGCCAGTGCTTCGTCGGGCGTCCCCTGAAGATTGCGCAGTTCCTTCAGCAGCGCTTCGTCGCTCAGCGGCAGGCGCCATTTGCTTCCGTCTCGAACGGCCGGCGCCTCCGTGCCCGACCCGAAGACGATGGCCGGCGCGGATGCGCCGCGATCGAGCAGGCTGTGGGCAACCTCAAACCCAATCAGCGCGCCGAGGCTGTGCCCGAACAGCGCATAAGGACCATCAAGCTGTGCGTCGATCTCTGCGGCCAGTTGCGCGGCGAGTGCTCGCGGATCGGTCGCCAATGGCTCGTCCATCCGCGCGCCGCGTCCGGGCCACTCGACCGGCCGGACGTCGATCCAAGCGGGCAGCAGCCTGCGCCACCGCGCATAGAACATGGCGCTGCCGCCGGAGTATGGCAGACAAAAAAGCCGCATCGGAAGACGGGCTCCGCTTGCTAAGCCGATTTCGGCGCAGGAGGCGCTTCGTCCATGAATTTGCGCAGCGTCAGGGGACGCATGTCGGTCCACACCTGCTCGATGTGATCCAGGCATTCCTTCTTGGTGCCGGTCTTGCCGACTGCCGTCCAACCGTTTGGAATGTCCTTGAACGTCGGCCAGATCGAATATTGCTCTTCGTGATTGACGACGACGGTGAAGGTGACGTCGTCTCTGTCAAAAACCATCATGGCCGGCACCTTTCAGAAAAACGAAGCAACGGCGTCTGACTAGGTCAGAAGCAAATGATGGTCAAAGCAATATCGGCGACGCAGTTTTTAATAGCTCCAAGGTGGCGCGTTAGTGGAAAATACAACCTCCGCGCAGCGACCGGGCGCGCGCGGCAAGTGACTGATTTGCAAGGCGATCCGTATTTTGTCGAATTCTAATCTTCATGCTGGAACATTTTTCGTTCTCGATAAACGCGCACTAACTCTCGGCATTTTTTCATCACATTGTCATCAACTCCGCCGAATGCGAACGGCGCGACATCCGAACAGGAAAATGCCGCCGCGGATGAAATCCGCGACGGCACTTGTTGTCGGCGATGAAAGCGACGCAGCGCTCAGAAGTTGAACGTCGTCGACACCAGATAGGTACGCGGCGCGCCTAGCGATACGGCGCTACTGACCGTACGATAAGAGTTCCAGTACGCCTCGTTGAAGACGTTCTCGACATTGGCGCGAATGACGATCGGCTTGCCGTTCCAGGGAGACAGGAATGTGTAGCGCGCACCGAGGTCAACCCGCGTCCATGACGGCAACTCCTGCGTATTCGCATCGTTGGCGTAGCTCTCGCTGGTATAAATGACCCGACTCGTCAGCGTGAGCCCGTTCAGGAAAGGCGTGTCCCATTCGGTGCCGAAGTTGATATTGACCGCCGACACACCGACAGGTGTTTTGCCATTGTAGTTGAAAATCGATGCTCCGACCGAGGTCGATTGCCGAACCACTTCGCCATCGATCAAAGTCACACCACCCAGGACCCGAATCGTGGGCGTCACCTCACCGAAGACATACAGCTCCATGCCACGATTGCGCTGCTCGCCGGACAGTCGCCTTGCGGGCAGGGCCTGCCCCGGCACGGCAACTGCTATCGCGTTCGGGCTGGTGATATCGAACACGCTCGCCGTGGCGGTGATGCGGCCCATATCGATCTTGACGCCGGCCTCCATCTGCTTGGTCTGAGCGGGCGGGAGGATTTCTCCGATATTCGAGTACGTCGTGGCTCCGGCGACGACTTCCGGCGCCTTCAGTCCTTCGATGTAATTGGCGTAAAGCGCGATGTTTTCCAGCGGCTTCACGATGACTGCATAGCCGGGACTCCACGTCGGAACTTCAACGCTAGATGGGATGCCTGTCAGGCGGTTTAGACTGTCCGCGCCCGCCGTCTGTCGCCTGGCCCCAACGATCACCTGAAGTCGATTGTTGAACATCGACATCGTGTCGGCGATGCCGACACTGCTAAGCTTTGTCTGGCTTTCGAGATTCTGGACGATGGTGGCGAAGTTCGGGTACGGGATCGCGACCGGGTTATACAGATTTGAATTGACCGCCGCGCCTGCCCTGCCGAACGAGTTGTAGTCGCGCTCGAAGGCGGAGTAGTTGACCGTCACGAGGTGGTTGATGGGACCGGTGTCGACCGAGGCGCGAACGCCGACCTCACCCGCATAATTGTCATAGACATCGCGTCCATTGAAGGGCGCGGCCGTCCAGGCGCCGTTGGCGTTCGTGATGCGCGGCGATGGGTAGATGTAGTCGATCTCGCTCTTATGGTACCCGACCGCGCCATATACAGTGACCGAATCGGTCAGATCGACCTCGCCGCGTGCCATCGCGAACGCATCCCTGGGCTTCCATGTCGCCCAGTCCGGCATGTAATTGGTGCCGGGCTTCGGCAAGGCTGGAACCGGAATGGTGGTCGCAAACGGAGGGCTGGTGGTGAACGTCAGGAACCGCAGCGGCGGGTTCAGATTTTCGGCCTGATAACCGAGATCCGTGGAGAAGCGCACACGCTCGCCACGGTAATCCATATTGAGCACGGCATTGCCGATCTGGTCGGTCTGCCGGTCGAACGCGGTCTGTCCGCCTCCTCCACCGCCATTGAATCTGATTCCGAACTCCTTGTTCTCGCCGTAGCGCCGCGCCACATCGACCAGCGCTCCGACTTGAGACTTGGATATGTATCTGGTTGTCAGCTGCGTGATGTCGTAGTCGGGAGCGCTCTTCGTTACCAGGTTAATGCTTCCTCCGACGGCCCCTGCGGGCGGCATGCCGTTCAGCAGTACGCCCGGCCCCTTCAGAACCTCGACCCGCTCAAGGTAATTCGCCGAAGTTGAATAGAACGGTGCCATGCCATAGAGGCCGTTCATGGAATAGTCGCCGCTGTCGTAGTAGAAGCCGCGAATATAGGCGCCGTCGATGCCGTTGCCGCTGGGCGTCTTCATCCGGACCGAGGGATCGTTCATCAGGACGTCGCCGACAGTGCGCGCCTGCTGGTTTTGAATCGTCTGCGCGGTATAGCTGGTCTGGTTGAACGGCGTGTTCATGACGCCGCGATTGCCTAGAAATCCGAGCTGGGATCCCGTCGCAACCTGCCCGCCCGCATAGGGGGCGGGAGGTGCACCGAGAGCTCCGGTCGAAGGTGTCAGATACGGCACCGGCTCGACGCGGCGAAGCGGCGGCGCGGCGACGCGGCGTTGCACGCGCGACGTGGACGTTTGCGTCCTTCGTGCCGCGGGCCGCGCCCGCTGCTGCTGCGTCGGGGCATCCACCGTGACGGGCGGCAAGCTCTGCGCGAACGCTTTCTGACCGCTGGCAAAATCGAGCGAAAGAGCAAGATAACTTACCGCGCCCAGCGAAACAGCGCGCACAACATTTCTGGTCGCAATCTTATACGTCATACTTCCACCCCAAAGCCCGTAAGCAGGTCCCTGAGGCCGTTCTATCTTCGCGAGTGGAAACAGCGAGTAGAAGCTATCTAAGGTAACGCTATGCGCGCACAACAGATTGCATCAGTGGCGATCGAGCAACACCGCGCAGTTTCTAATCGTTCTAAACTATACCTGAGTTTTTAAGCGTTCTAAATTTGCAAGCTGCGCGCGAAATTCAATCACGTGCGTGACGTCAGCTGCGCGCCAACTCATCCCAACAGATTACGTAATGCACGGATGAAGACCCGCGAGCCGATTTCGATCAATTCGTCCGGAAAATCATAGTCCGGCTGATGCAGGCCGGGATGCCGCGTGCCCGCCCCCAGGAAAAACATCGCGGCCTTTGACCGGTAGTTGAAACGTCCAAAATCCTCCGACCCCCGCATCGGCAGCCCCTGCCCGGAATACGGCACGCCCTCTGCCTCCAGCGCGCTCCGGAGATGGACGACGGCCTCCGCGTCATTCATGCAATGATTGAACACATCGCGATAGATGATCTCCGCCTTCAGACCTTCGCTTGCCGCCACGCTCTGGACCAGGCTTTCGGCCTGCGCGCGAAGGGCGTCCATTTTCGAATCGGTCAGCGTCCTGAGTGTCGCCCAGACCTCGGCATGACCGGGCGAGATGCCGAACGCCGGTTCTCCCAACCTCGCATGGGTGACCGTCACCATGGAGAAATCTTCGTCGAGCGCCCCGCCTCGTCCGAGCGCGCTGACCTCACCCAATAGTCTGGCGATTGCGGCTTGCGGCGAAACACCGAGTTCGGGGCTCGACGCGTGCGAGGTTCGCCCGGACAGTTTGATCTGCATACCGCGAGAGGCGCAGTTGACCAGCCCCTCAGCGATCGAAACTTGCCCAAGCGGAAGTCCCGGCAAATTGTGCAACGAGAACACAAAATCGGGCTGCACCTGCTCAAACTTCTCGTCGGCGAGGACAGCAGCGGCGCCAGATCCATCCTCTTCCGCCGGTTGAAACAGCAGTACGGCCCGCCCTCGTTGCGGGCGCTGACGATCCAAGCCGCGCGCCACCGCCGCCAAAATCGTCATGTGACCGTCGTGACCGCAAAGATGCGCTTTTCCTGGTTCCGACGACCGATACGGCAGAGCCGAGATCTCCTGAATCGGCAATCCATCCAGCTCGGCGCGAAGCATGATCGTCGGCCCTGGTGCATCTCCTTGGTAGATCCCGAGCAGGCCATGCCCGCCAAGTCCCGTGACGACCTTGTCGGCACCAGTTGCATGGAGAAGCGCCTGCACTGCTTGCGCGGTCTTCTCTTCCTGCCCTGACAATTCGGGCTTGCTGTGGAGCCGGTGCCGCCACGCAATCAGTTCCGTCAATTCCCGCTCAGCCAAAAACATGCTCATGCTCATCACGTTCAGCTCAATAGGCCCCGATTTCGGGCGTTGATCATGACATCACATAACACCAGGGACGAGTCGCAAGGACAGGAACCTGATCGTTGTCACTCACATCAGGACGATCGCATAGGGTGAAGTCGATCTTGAATCGATCAAAATTTGGTATCGAACCAAGCTTAGAACAATTTGAAAGAACCATCGAAAACGATCCAGACGGCTCGCTCGCCCTGCTTAAAAACCCAGTCATTGGAGCAACAAGCCGAACATCCTGTCACCATTAGAAATATTCCAAACCTCTCCTGCAAGGCACACGCATGAATGCGCCGTAAGATTTGACGCAACCGCGCTTTTTTGCGAGCAGACCTAGAAGCGATCCAATTCAGCCTGCCCGTCATGTCAAAGGTGAGTCTGTCTCATATGGCCAAGACAAAGAGCACGACCGTTAAACCTGAACCAGCTTTGCCGGATCGGATCATTCAGTTGACGGAAAATGCGCCGTACGCACCGTTGGTGGTACGGCACACGGCCGATCGCGCTGCTTTCCTGCCGGAAATACTGTCGTTGCACACAAAGCACGAGCTTTCGGAAATACCCGGGCTTGGGAAGGCGTCGATCGCAACGATCGAGGTCTGGCTGGCCGAGCATGGGCGCAGGTTGCGAATGCCCGGCGAAAGCCTCGATGCCGTCATTTGCCATTTTGGCGCCAGGCGCAGGCACACCGGCGAGCACAAGCTCGGGGCGCGCCTTCGATCCGCCCCCGTCGATCACCGGCCGTGAACATGACAATATTTCCGAAGCAGACGGCGGGATCAACGTAGACGGCGGCGTTCAAAGCCAACCGCTACGCACAAGGTCGGCCGGGGTCGCGCATGACTCATGCACGTCCGACGGCTTGCATGACGCGCAAGTCACTGGACGGGACAGTCTGTGTTTTCGCTGCCAGCGCCGCCTGCAAAGCCTCGACATCGGCACGCAGATTCGGCTTCCAGCCGCAGGGACAACCATCATCACAACGATGCTGATCGGCGACTTCCCTGTAGACGGCTCCGAGCGCGGACGCGGCAAGGCGCATGACGGTCATGGGCGGCAGCTGGGTGGTACGAAGGACATCGCAGAAGGCCGTCATAATGGACCGATGCATCTCTGCGCCGGCAGATTCGCTATCCGTGTCTGATTGCATGACTGCTCGGATCCTCTTCCTTGTTCGCGCCCATGGCGGGCGGCCGCGAAGGCCACAATGTGCTCAGAGAAACGCACCCTGCGCGACCAACGTCAGCGCCGGACAATCGATACGCCCTGACGTGATTGCCATCAAGCGACCGACTGCGTTTCAAAATTTGAATGGCTCGAAACTCCGGACACAAACCCGTGCAGGAATAATTCGACCGCCATAGCCGCGCATTCCTGCGGGGCGTGAGTTTTTGTCGTCCCGGCGAAGGCCGGGACCCATACCGCGTGATCTCTCGATAGAGGCTCGGTAACAGAGACCGTTCGCAAAACTTCTTCCTGTGGTTATGGGTCCCGGCTCAAGGCCGGGACGACGGCGGTGATTGTAGACGCGCAATTATTCAAAACGTGAGTTCGCCTTCTCGCGACGCATTGCGCCCGAGCTTTGCCATTCATTTCCTTGCCCTCGAAAATAGAGGGCGCAGGGAAGACCGGGTGCGCGCTGCACCCGCGGTCCCGTGTGCGGTTTGCACTAAGTAGGCTGCACACGAGCATACAGGGCAGCGGAGAACACCCGGCCTTCCCTGCGCAATGGCTTTACGGCTTATGCCGTGATCTCCCCGGAGACGAGTTCTTGGTTGACTCCGTCACCACCGGTTCAGCTCACGCTTAGCCGACGGCTTGACGCCAGCAACGGGCGCCAGGACCACACGGTTTTGCCGTACGCTTATCCACGCCGTCGTCGAGGCGTAAACCAGCGTCCACCGCAACCCGTCCAACGTCCGTGACGACGGCCGACGCCCTCTGAGTGGGACGGGATGGGCGAATATATGCCCCTGATTTGTGTTCTGGTAAACAGAAATATTTTTTATTTTGGGGCTTGACACGAATTCTGACAATCAGAACTGATTTGCCCGTCGGGCTGATTTGTCGCAGCCAACCGTCATTGCGAGCGCAGCGAAGCAATCCATGCCTCGGCTTGGCGCAAGATGGATTGCTTCGCTGCGCTCGCAATGACGCGGAGAGGACGACGTCCAAACTAATCTGTCATTCCCCGATGCGCAATTGCGCATCGGGGAATGACAAGGCGTGAGAGCCCCGCCCTACTCCGCCGCCGACTCCCGCGGCGCTTCGCGCGGCACGATGATCTGGATTTTCGTGCCGGCACCGGGCTTGGTTTCCAGATGAATCCGTCCGCCCAGACGATTGGTCACGATGTTGTGCACGATGTGCAACCCGAGGCCGGTGTTGCCCTGGTCGCGCCGGGTCGTGAAAAACGGGTCGAACACCTGGCGCTTGACCTCGGGGGTCATGCCGCAGCCGTCGTCTGAAAACAGCACCTCGACATTGCCCTTGCCCGATGCCTGCGCCGCAATATGGACCGATCCACCGCCGCCGTCCGGAAAGGCGTGCGCGGCGGAATTGAGAACCAGATTGGTGAGCACCTGGCCGTAAGGTCCGGGATAGCTGTTCATGGAAAGATTCGGTTCGCATTCGACCGCGACCGTCAGGTTTTGACCTCGCAGCCCGTACCGTAGTCCCCTGACGACCTGCTCGGTCACCTCGCCGAGATCGAAGCGCCTGCGATCCGAAACGTTGCGATCGGCGGCAACCTGCTTGAACGACTGGATCAGCTCGACCGCGTTGCCAAGATTGAACATGATCTGCGACGCCGCCTCGCGGCTGGCCGCAATGAATTCCGAGAGCGTCGAGCGGCGCACGTCGCCCTTGGCGACATCGGCCTCAAATCGCTTGGTCTTGTCGATCAACGCCGAGGCCACGGTGAGGCTGGTGCCGACGGGGGTGTTGATCTCATGCGCGACGCCCGCCACCAGCCGTCCCAGCGCGGCCAATTTCTCGGTCTGTACCAGACTGCCCTGCGCGGCGCGCAAATCGTCAAGCGATTGCGACAGCTGCCGGCTGCGTTCCTGCAACTCGGTGAACAGCCGCGTGTTCTCGATGGCGATGACCGCCTGCCCGGCAAAGGTCTTCAAGAGCTCGACCTGCGCCTTGGGGAATAATTGCGGCTCGAGCCGCATCACCGCGATCGCGCCGATCGCAACCTCGTCGCGCAGCATCGGCATGATCAGGATGCTGCGATAGCCCGATGTCTTCTGCAGTTCGCTGTAGCCGCCGGAGACCAGCACATCCGGCTCATGCACGACGCGCCGCTCGCGGATCGCCACCGAGATCAGATTCTTGCTGGTGAGCGGAGCCGGATAGGCTTTGCGCACCGCCGCCACCGATGCCGCAGAAAACTGATCGTGCGCGACCAGGTGGACGTGGTCCCCCTCCCGGCGGTAGACGGCGCTCAGCACGCTCTGGCAGAGCCGCGCTGCGTTCCTGACGATCCGGTCGAACACCGGCGCAAGATCGGTCGGTGCGTCGGCAATAAGGCTCAGGACCTCGGATGTCGCCGCTTGGCGCTCTCTGGCTTGCTGAAGTTCGAGGGCAAGTTGTTCGACTTCGGTTTGCGCTGGATTTTCGACGTCCGTTTTCGCTGACCTGGAGACGCGCGCGACCTTTGGCGCAATGCTGCGCTTTCGCGGCTTCGCCGTACGGCTTTGCGGCTTTTTCGATCCGCCGCCTGCTCCAGAAGGTGGTGTCATTGCTTGCCCCGGGCCTTAAGATAAGCCATCGGATCGGCTTAGGCTAGTAACGGGAAATGGGGGACGGTGGCTGCGCCGGGTGAGACCTCACCGCCATATGGCTGGACTTGCCGCTGCATTGCCTTGCCGCGAATGACCCGACGCAGGAACGAAATCAAACGAACTTGTACAGGTTTGCTTTGGCCGCTAGCTTCGGATCATGGCGTGCTCCGTTCTTCTGGACCTCGACGGCACCTTGATCGATTCGTCTCCCGGCATTTTGGCAAGCTGCCTGGCGGCGCTGCGCGCCCTTGGACATGAACCGGATGAAAACCTCGACATAAAACGCGTCATCGGGCCCCCGCTCGAAGAGATCATGAAAATCCTGCTGCAGTCATACGGAGACGACCGGGTCGGTGAAGCAGTCATTGCCTATCGTCAGCACTACGGTGAAAGCGGATTTCTCGGCAGCGTGCCTTATCCGGGAATTGGCAACTCCCTTGCAGAGATGAAGCGATGCGGATTGCGGGTCTATCTCGCGACCTCGAAGCGGGAGATTTTCGCGAGCCGCATTCTGGAGCATCTGGGGTTTGCCACCTACTTCGATGGCATCCATGGCTCGGTGCCGAGCGGCGAGCTGGATCACAAGCCCGAGCTGCTCGCCCATATCCTGTCCAGGCATGGGCTTTCGCCGTCTGACAGCCTGATGGTCGGGGATCGCCGATATGATATTTTCGGCGCCCACGCGGTCGGGATGCGCGGTCTTGGCGTGCTCTGGGGTTATGGCACAAGGGGCGAACTTGAAACCGCTGGCGCAGACCAGCTGGTGGATTCTCCCGCCGATCTCGCCCGTACCGTCCTCTCGATGGTCCCAGGCTAGGGCCGCTACATTCAAGTCATCCGGTACAGGACCGCGACTTTATTGAAATGCACTAACCTTTCTTCGGTGACCAGCCATAGGCCTTGGCACAGGCACCGCCCATCAGCATCGCGCGCTCGGTATCGCTGAGGCGATCCGTCTTGAGGAAGGGCGTGACGGACTGCTCGTAATTGACGACGGCGAAGGCGCGGGTCCAGTCGGTGCCCCACAGGCAGCGATCGAAACCCCAGGCGTCGAACACGCGGGCCAGCGGATCCCAGATGTCGGGGAATGGATACGGCTCCTTGGACAGCGTGCAGGCGCCGCTGACCTTGATCACCACGTTCTTGCGTTTGGCGAGCGCCAGCACCTTGGGCAGTTCGGCCCAAGGGGACCAGGGCTGCGCGGGCGCCGGCGGCGTGCGCGGCTGCAGGATGCCGAGATGGTCGAGGATGAAGCGCGTGTCGGGATGACGATCGACCAGCGCCGTGCCGGCGTCGAGATTATCCCAGCACAGCAGATTCACCGGAAAATCATGTTGAACGGCCGCGCGCGCAATGCGGTCGAGGCCGGGGTGACCGGGCTCGCGCTTGTTCTCCCTGGTCAGCATGATGCGGATGCCGACCGCGCCCGGCGTCTTCTTCCAGTCGGCGACGACGTCGGCGACGTTGGGATCATCGGGGTCGACCGGCTTGACGATGGCGAGCCGGGTGGGATGAGCGCGCGCCACTTCGACGGCATAGCTGGCGTCGTAGCGGTACATCGAAAAGGCGGAAATGAAGATCGCGCCGTCGACGCCGACCTTGTCCATCGCCGCCACCATCTCGTCGCCGGTGACGTGATCGGGCCAGTTCGGCACCGTGGCCCAGGGCCGCTTCGGTGTGTTCGCCTCATAGGCATGAACCTGGGAATCGACAATCGCCATCGGGGCAGTTCCTCCGTTTTGCGCGATTGTGGACATTGCATCAGGTGCGTGTCCAGAGCGCAAAGACGCGGGGAAGCCCTGCGCGTATCGCAGCCGGCGTCAGCGCTCCCGCGCCACCGCCTGCCAGCCGATGTCGCGGCGGCAAAAACCTTCCGGCCAGTTGATGCGATCGACGGCCGCATAGGCGCGCTGCTGCGCCTCGCTCACCGTCTTGCCCATGGCGCAGACGTTCAGCACGCGGCCGCCGCTGGCGAGAATTTTTCCGTCTTTCGCGATCGTCCCGGCGTGGAAGATTTCGACGCCCTCGACTTTGGCGGCGTCGTCGAGACCAGAGATCACCGAGCCCTTGCCGTAGCTGCCGGGATAGCCTTTGGTCGCCATGATCACGGTCAGCGCGACGTCGTCGAACCAGCGCAGGCTGAAATTTTTCAATTGCCCGTCGGCGCTGGCGATCAGCGCCGGCAAGACATCCGACATCATCCGCATCATCAGCACCTGGGTTTCGGGATCACCGAACCGGGCGTTGTATTCGACGAGTTTCGGGCCATCCTTGGTCACCATCACGCCGGCAAACAGCACGCCCTTGTAGGGCGATCCCATCGCTTTGAGCGCGCGCAGCGTCGGATGGATCATCTCGTCCATGACGCGCGCGCACATCGCTTCCGTCATGACCGGTGCCGGGGAGTAGGCGCCCATGCCGCCGGTGTTCGGGCCCTGGTCGCCGTCGAAGGCGCGCTTGTGGTCCTGCGCGGTCGCCAGCGGCAACGCGTGCTCACCGTCGCACAGCGCGAAGAACGAGGCCTCCTCGCCCACCATGAATTCCTCGACCACGACCTCGGCGCCCGCCTCGCCAAGACCGCCGCCAAACATCATGTCGACGGCATCAAGGGCTTCGGCCTCGCTCATCGCCACGACGACGCCCTTGCCGGCGGCCAGACCATCGGCCTTGATCACGATCGGCGCGCCCTGCTTGCGGATATAGGCTTTTGCCTTCTCGGCTTCCGTGAAATGTTCATACGCCGCGGTCGGAATGTTGTTGTCGCGGCAGAGATTCTTGGTGAAGGTCTTTGAGCTCTCCAGCCGGCCCGCGGCCTGGGTGGGGCCGAACGCCTTGAAGCCGGCGGCGTTGAGATCGTCGACGATCCCGGCGGCGATCGGCGCGTCGGGGCCGACCACGACGAAATCCACTTTATTGGCCTTGCAGAAATCGACCACGGCCGGATGGTCGGTGATGTCGATCGCGACGCATTCGGCATCCTTGGCGATGCCGGCATTCCCCGGCGCGCACCACAATTTGGTGAGCAGCGGGGACGCGGCAATCTTCCATGCCAGAGCGTGTTCGCGGCCGCCGGAACCGAGCAGGAGGATGTTCATGACTGGAGCCAGATGTGGGAACCGATGGCCAGTCGGTCGCACGAATCTCCCGCCGTCTGCAAGGGGATATCAACAATAACCGCCGTCATTCCGGACGGCGCGCCTGCGCGCCGATCCGGAATCTCGAGCTTGTCTTACGCCCTGCCCATACATCGAGATTCCGGGTTCGCTCGCGTTGCGAGCGCCCCGGAATGACGATGAAAAGTCGCTGCTACGTTCCCGACCCCGCGATGATTTCCTGCAGCATTGCGACATGGCGGGCGAAGGCGCCGCGGCCGGCCGCGGTCGCAGTCACCGTGGTCTGCGGCTTCTTGCCGACAAAGGCCTTGTCGACAGCGACATAGCCGGCCTTCGACAGCGTCTCGATATGGGCGCCGAGATTGCCGTCGGTGGCGCCGGTCAGCTTTTTCAGCTTGGCGAATTCGAGCCCGGTACCCGGCGGCAGCGCGTTCAGGGCGGCCATGATTCGCAAGCGCAGCGGCTGGTGGATGATGTCGTCGAGCCCGGCCATCGCTATTCCCGGCGCATCCAGAGGCCGCCAAGCACGAGCCCGCCGCCGTTCACGATCGCCATCCATGGCTCGAACCAGTTGCCGGCCAGGAAATAGCCGATCAAGGTCAGCGCGGAGATGCCGACGCCGATGACGACAAAGGCGAGACCGACCCAGAGCCCGGCGATGGTATAGAACAGCATGAAATAGATCGCCCAGAACACGCCGAGCTCGCGCGGCCCGAAATGGGCGAGCATGCAGGTGGCGAGCCCGAAGGCGAAGAACAGCAGGAACGCCATCAGCGTCCGCAGGTCGAAGGTGCGCACGCCGGTCCGCGAATGGGTGAAGGCGCTGACCACGAACGAGCCCGCAAGGCCGACCACATTGACCGCGATCCAGATGTAGCCGGCATGGCGCGGCCAGCCGAACGAGGCGGCATTGGCGATGAACACCAGCGCGCCCCACATGATCATCAACAAGCTCGCCAGATTGTAGATCCGCGACTGGCGGACGCGGCGCGCGATCTCCCTGATATCCGCGAGCGCCTCGGAAGCTTGCTGGCTGTCGATCATGTCGCCTTCCCCTCGATCGCGGTTACGACCCGGTTATGCCGCGCGTGGCGACGTCCTCGGCGATCGCAGATACCGCGCGGGGTACGCTGACGATGCCCATGTGATTGACGCCATCGATCAGCTTGACGTCAACCGCGGGGGCTATCGCATGCACAGAAGGTGCGTACTTGTCCGCGAACATCAGTTCGTCATCGGCGCCGGAGATGATCGTGATCGGCTTCCTGGCTGCCGCGAGATCGCGGCGGAAATCGCGGTCGCGGACCGCGAAATTGCGCATCAGGCGGTCGCTGTAGGTTCCGACCAGGTTCTTCTCGGAATTCGGCGGCACCGCGAACGCCAGCACCGGCAGCGCGTCGCAGCAGGTGATGCCGATGCTGCGCAGCGCGAACAGACCAACGATGCGCGGAACATCGGCCTTGGCCCAGCCGCCGGAATTGGGCCGGCCGGTCGGGGCGTCGTGTCCGAGATACGGAGCGAGCAGCACGGTGCGTTCGAACAGGTCCTGGATCGACGAGCCCGCGACGCGCAGCGCAAAACCGCCGCCGGAGGAATGGCCAACCAGCGTCAGCGGCTTGGCGGGCGCGGTCTTGCGGATAATGCCGACCAAATCGGCGAGGTCATCCTCGAGCTGGCCGACATAGCCGATGTCGCCGCGGGTGCCAGACGTGCCGTGGCCGCGAATATCCACGGCCCAGGTTTCGACGCCGCGGGCCGCCAGCGCCGCCGACAGCGCGTGGATCGTTCCGCCGCTCGACCCGGAGGAGCCGTGCACCACGATGGCGGCGCGACCGGTCGCCGGGCCATGCGCGGCATAGTGGCGGAAACCGAGCGCGGTGCCGTCTCGTGCCTGAAACCGCTCGACCATGGGCAATGTGCTGAGATCGACCGTGCCGCGGGCGGCCGAGATCGATGGCAGCTCCGGGGGGCGCTGCAATGGCGTGGCGACCAGCCCCGTGATCAGCAAAGCGATCGCGCCAACGGCGCTGAGCGCCCATTTCAGGGTCCTGAAGCTGCCGCGTACCAACTGCCTGAACATGGTCGTTCCTCATCAACTCGGTTCATCTTAGATAACTCTATACAACAGAGTTATCTGCAACGCAAGCTGGATTGGCGGGGATGGCCGAAATCCCTACCTTGCGTGGAAGCTCCAAAAGCCTGATTCGATTGGACGAGATGCCCGCGACCGAACCCCTGCTCAACGCGCCCGAATACACCGTCTCGGAACTGTCCTCGTCGCTGAAGCGGACGGTGGAGGACGCCTATGGCCATGTCCGGGTGCGCGGCGAAATTTCGGGCTTCCGCGGGCCGCATTCCTCCGGGCACTGCTATTTCGCGCTGAAGGACGAGAGCGCCAAGATCGAGGCGGTGATCTGGAAGGGCGTGCATTCCCGAATGCGCTTCAAACCGCAGGAAGGGCTCGAGATCATCGCGACCGGCAAGCTCACCACCTATCCGGGCTCGTCGAAATACCAGATCGTCATCGAAGCCATCGAGCCCGCCGGCATCGGCGCGCTGATGGCCTTGATGGAAGAGCGCAAGAGGAAGCTCGGCGCCGAAGGCCTGTTCGACGAAGCCCGCAAGCAATTATTGCCGTGGCTGCCGGAAGTGATCGGCGTCGTGACGTCCCCGACCGGCGCCGTGATCCGCGACATCCTGCACCGCCTGGAGGACCGGTTTCCGCGCCGCGTGCTGGTGTGGCCGGTGAAGGTGCAGGGCGAAGGCTCGGCCGAACAGGTCGCGGCTGCGATCCGCGGCTTCAATGCGCTGCCCGAGGGTGGCAAAATTCCGCGGCCGGATCTGCTGATCGTCGCGCGCGGCGGTGGCTCATTGGAAGACCTGTGGTCGTTCAACGAGGAGATCGTGGTTCGCGCCGCCGCCGAAAGCATGATCCCGCTGATCTCGGCGGTCGGCCACGAGACCGACATCACGCTGATCGATTTCGCCGCCGACAAGCGCGCGCCGACGCCGACCGCGGCGGCCGAAATGGCCGTCCCCGTGCGCAGCGAATTGATGGTCGAGGTCGCTGGGTTGGCGCGCCGCACGATGGTATGCTGGCTGCGCGGCCAGGAAAGCCGCCGCAATGAATTGCGCGCCGCGGCCCGCGCCCTGCCCGCGGCCAGCGAATTATTGGCGATCCCGCGGCAGCGGCTGGACAGCGCGGGTGCATCACTGCCCCGCGGCTTGAAAGCCAACACCAACGCGCATCACCGCCGCTTCTCGCAGCTCAGCGCCGGCTTGACGTTGAAGGTGTTGCGCGGACAGGTCGCGCAGGCGGGGCACCGTCTCACCGTATCCGGCGAGCGCATCAGGCTTTCCGCACGGGCATTGTTGCGCAACCGGCGCGATCGCTTTGCCGGGCTTGAAGTCAGGCTGAAAGCCTCAAAACTTTCCAACGCGCAAGCACAGCGAAATGCAATCGCGCGCGACCGCGAGCGCACGCAACGCCTCGCCGAGCGCGCGCGCCGCGCCCTGCTGACCGCGTTGACGCGGCTCAACGCCCGCGTCGCGCATAGCGGCCAGTTGCTCTCGGCGCTGTCGTATCGCGGCGTGCTCGCGCGCGGGTTTGCCCTCGTGCGCGACGAACATGGCCATGCCGTGCATGCCGCCGCCTCGATCGGCCCCGGCGCGCCTCTCTCAATCGAATTCGCCGACGGCCGCGTCGCGGCGACGGCGGATGCGGACCGGCCGGCGGCGACGTCGTCGCCGACGAGCCAGCCGACACTTGCCCGGCGGGAAACCAAGACGCTTGCGCCCAGGCGCGTGGTCAAGCCGGTCGATCAGGGCAGTTTGTTTTAGGCGAGAATCTCTTCGTCATGCCCGGGCTTGACCCGGGCATCCATCAATCTTCGCAAAAAGCTTTTCCAAGGAGATGGATTGCCGGGTCAAGCCCGGCAATGACATTCTTGGGTTCACCGCGCCAGCCATTCCGCCACGCGCTTTTGCGAATCGATGCGCGCCTCAGCGTCGGTGCCGATGTGGCCGCGTTCCGGCTGGCCGGCGTCGCCGCCGCCGAGCGCACGGAGCGGCAGGTTGGCGCGGTCGAAATCGTGCGGCGCGCCGGGATAGATTTCGATCCGCGCCAGCGCGCTGCGGCCGCGGGCGCCCTCCACCATCTGGCGGCAGGCCGATGGCGAACTGACGTCGTCCTTGGCGCCGATCAGCAGCAGCGTCGGCACCCGCGCGCTCCAGCCGAGGCCGGCGGAAATCCGGCAATCCGGATAGAAGGCGACCGCCGAGCGGAAATCCGGCCCGTCGTTGCGCCAGGCTTGCGGACGCACCGCCCACAACAGGGCGCTGGCCCCGTTCGCCCATCCCATCAGGCTGACGCGATCCTGCGCGACCCAGGCCTGCTGCGCCAGCCATCGCCGCGTCGCCACGATATCGGCCACCCGCTCGCGGCGCGCCAGCACGCGGCGCTCCTTGTCGCGGCATTGCGGGCCGAGTTCGCGCGAGCCGTAACTGTCCGGCAGCACGACCGCGTGTCCCGCCTTCAATAATTGTTCGACCCAGTCGCGGTAGCGCGGCAGCACCGGCTCGGCATGCCCACTCAAGCCGCCGCAGCCATGCAGCGCGATCACCGTGGGAAACGGCCCGTCGCCATCAGGCTTGTAGAGCTGGGCGTGCAAGTTGAGTTTTGGCGCGGGGATATCGACCTGCCTGGGGGCCGGCAATGGCGCTGCAGAAGCGGCGCGCGGCACGGCAGTGCAGGCCGCGGCAAACAGCATCAGGAATAGCAGCGTCGCTGGGCGCATCCGTGTTCGCCGGGTGGTTATGGCGCTTGGGGCAAAGCGTACCATAATCAGGAGGTTATCATGCGCAATCGGCGGAAATTCATCACAATCGAGTGGGTTTCGGGAGCGGACAGCCCAACCTATCTGTGATAGATCGGATTTGGAAAATACACTTTAGTCGGCCCTGTGAATTTGGCCGACCTGTCGGAGAGTTTACGGTGCTGAATAAATTCGGTCCCTCGGGACATGGCGAAGCGCAGGTGCAATATCTGGATGGCGATTTCCGCGTGGTCTCGCCGGGAACCTATGTGCGCTGCGCCATATCGGATGTGCGGATCCCGCTCGACGAGTTAAAATACTGGAGCGTCGATCTGCAGGAAGCCTATTCGGTGCCATCAGCGGTATTGCAGCGGCATTTTCCCGGCGCGCTAAAGACGCAGGGATAAAGACAGCCGTCGTCCCGGCCTTGAGCCGGGACCCATAACCACGGCTCTCCGTGGTTATGCCGAGCTGGAGCTCCAGAGCGCTTCAACAACTGACGACGGTGGTTATGGGTCCCGGGTCAAGCCCGAGACGACGAAGTGCGGAATTTCTTCTCGCGGGCCTTGAAGAGTTGATCGGTCACCAATCTCTTCAGCTTCGCGCCATCCTCAAACTCCAGCGTCACCGCGAACGGCACGATCGCTGTCGTCCAATCCGGCAATCCGCCGCCGGACCATAGCCGCGCCAGATCCTTTTCCGTCGTCACCAGCGTCAGCGCGTCGCGGCCCGCCTCGGCGATCAGGCTGTCGATCTCGGTCCTGGAGAACGCGTGGTGATCGGCGAAGGCGTGCTGCCGGATCACGTCAACGCCGCTTGCCGTCAGCGTGCCGAAGAACCGTGCGGGATCGCCGATGCCGGCGAAGGCCAGCACGCGCTTGCCGCGCAGCGAAGCCACAGAATCCTGGTTCGGCACAAGGCGCGCGCGCAGCACCGGCTTGTGCTGCGCGGCGATATCGGCCGCCACGCGGTCGGCCGCCGTGCCGTTGCCGACGATGATGAGCGCATCGGTGCGCGCCAGCTGCGGCGGCAACGGCACGCGCAAGGGGCCGGCGGGAAACACCTGCCCGTTGCCGAGGCCGCGGCCGGCGTCGATCACGATCAGCGAGGCGTCCTTGGCGACCGCCGGGCTCTGAAAACCGTCATCCATCAGGATCACCGACGCCGCCAGCGAACGCGCCAGCGGAACGCCGTCGGCGCGTTGGCGCGCGACCACCACCGGCAGCGTCGCCGCCAGCATCAGCGGTTCGTCGCCGACGTCGGCGGCGGCATGCCGCTCCGGATCGACCCGCACCGGCCCGCGCAATTTTCCGCCATAGCCGCGGCTGAGTACGACGGGCGTTTCGCCGAGCTCGCGGAGCAGCTTCGCCAGCGCCAGCACGGTCGGCGTCTTGCCGGCGCCGCCGACGTGATAATTGCCGATACAAAACACGGGGACGCCGGCATCCAGCCCCCCGCGCTGCATCCGTCTTGTGGCGATGGCGCCGTAGAGGGCGGCGAGCGGTGTCAATAGACTGGATTTGAGGGAAGGCGGGCCGTGCCAGAAGCGCGGCTCACGCATTCGCGGCTCCCATTTCGAGCCGCAGCTGCAACAGATACGGCTCCAGCGCGATCATCGTGCGATCCAGCGCGCCGCCGAGCTGTTCGACCACGCGCTCGGAGGCTTTGAGCGATACTTCGCGCGCCCTGGGATCGGCGAGCAGCTGACCGAGTTGCTTGACCAGGGCTTCCTGGGTCTCAGCTTTTCGCGCGCCGCCGGCCTGATCGAGCGCCTCATAGACGTCGCCGAAATTGAACACGTGCGGGCCATGGACGATCGAGGCGCCGAGCTTGACCGCCTCGATCGGATTTTGTCCGCCATGCTCGACCAGCGATCCGCCCATGAACACGATCGGCGACAACCGGTAGAACAACCCGAGCTCGCCCATGGTGTCGGCGACATAGATGTCGGTCGCAGCGACAGGCAATTCCTCTCGCGAACGCAACGACGCGTGCAGGCCGGACGCCTCGACCATGCGCGCGATCGCTTCGCCGCGATCGGGATGCCGCGGCACGATCACGGTGAGCAGGTTCGGAAAGAAGCCGGCGAGCGTCTTGTGCGCCCCCGCCAGCATCTCGTCCTCGCCGGGATGGGTGGAGGCGGCGATGACGACCGGACGGCCGCGCGTCATCGACATCAGCCGCTCCAGCTTGGCCTGGTCCGCCGGTGGCGCGGGAACGTCGAGCTTCAGATTGCCTGTCGTCACGACGTTGGGACAGCCAAGCGTCGAAAACCTGTCGGCATCGGTTTCCGACTGCGCGAGGCACAGTTCGAACCGGCCGAGCAGCGCCGAGATGGTGCCGGAGACACGCCGCCAGCGCGGAAATGAGCGAGGCGACATGCGGCCGTTGATCAGCACCATCGGCACGCGCCGCGCCGCGCTCGAGAGGATCAAGTTCGGCCACAGATCGGACTCGATGAACAGCGCCAGCGACGGACGCCAATGGTCGAGAAACCGCGCGACATAGCGCGGCGAGTCGTAGGGGACATATTGATGGATGACGTCGGGCGGAAACCGCTTGGCGACAACCGCCGCCGAGGTCACCGTGCCGGAGGTGAGGAGGATGCGCAGGTTCAGCGCCCGCAGCTGCTCGACCAGCGCTGCCGAGGCCAGCACCTCGCCGACGCTGGCGCCGTGAATCCACACCAGCGGCCCGACCGGGCGAACATCGGTGCTCACGCCGCGGCGTTCACTGACACGCGCCGGATCTTCCTTGCCGAGCTTCAGCCGCCGGTTGATGAACGCAGGCGCCAGCGGCACCATCGCGGACGACAGGCTCCGGTAGACGCGCAACGTCATCGGCAGCGGCAGCGAATTAACCAAGGGCGGCCTCCGGACGTCCGACAGCCGCATAGGCGCGGCGAGTCGCTTCGTTCAGATAAGTCTCTACCTGTTGGCGCAGCTTTTCCATGGTCTCTGCGTCGGCGTCCGGCGGCACGAAAACCGCATCGATGCCTACCACGGCACCCCTGCCGAATGGCAAATTGATGGTGGAGGAGTCCCAATTCTTCAAACGGATGAACCGGCTGGTCACCATCGCAAAGGGGAGAATCGGCCGCCCGGACTCCCGCGCCAGCATGATGAGGCCGAGCCCCACCACCCGCGCCCGCTTCGGCACGTCGGCGGTGGTCGCAACGTTCCAATTATCCTCAAGCGCCTGCACCATCTCCCGGAACGCGCCGACGCCGCCCTTGCGGTGAAACGCGCCGCCATGGTCGCCGGAACCTCTGATGGTTCCGATGCCGAGCCGTTCAGCCGCAATGGCGTTGAACTCGCCGTCGCGATGCCGCGAGATCAGGACCTTGGCGCGATGGCTCTCCTTGGTCTTGATGAACGGCGTCATGAAATGCTGGCCGTGCCAGAACGCGAGGATCGCCGGCATGGCGGGCTCGACCTGGTCGTAGACGTCGGCCGGTTCGTAGCTGAACTTGTTGGTCAGCCAGACCAGCCGCAGATATTCGGCCGCAAGCACACCGAGCGCGCGCTGAAGCCAGCTGCTGCGCAGCAAATCGCGAAGGAATCGTTTCAACGGGCAGGCTTCGCGTCTTGCTTGGTATCCTGTCCGGGATCGAGCAGCCGGTGGAGGTGGACCACGAAATAGCGCATATGGGCGTTGTCCACGGTCTGCTGCGCCTTCGCCTTCCAGGCCGCATGGGCGGTGGCGTAATTGGGAAACACGCCGACGATCTCGACCTGATCGAGATCCTTGAACGTCGTGTGTTCGAGATCGGTCAACTCGCCGCCGATGACGAGATGAAGCAGTTGCGGCGGGGCACTATCTGGCATGATGGTTGTTCCTAACGAGGTGCCCGGCAAGCAAGGTTGTTGAGGCGTGTCGCATGATGAGTGGCGTGACGAACCGTGACGCAGGTCCGGCGTGTTCAGGGCAGCGGACGGATTCGAAAATGCTCGACAATGCGTGCATGCCGATCACGTCCCGCAGCCACCAGCACCCCGTGCGTCACCTCCCGGCGATTATACTCAATCGTGTCCCCCGAGAGCGTCGTCATCCTACCATCGGCTTCGTGCACGATCAAATTCGCCGCCGCAAGGTCCCAATCGCGGCTCTGACCACCCGCAAAAGCGGCGTCCAGGCTGCCGTCGGCGACCCGGCACAGCCGAAGCGCCAACGAGCCGATTCGCGGAAACAGCGTGATCTCATCGGATGACGGGCTCAGCCGCTGCACCAGCGGCTTGGGGCCGGCCATGCGGGAAAAATCCAGATCCGTGCCTGCGGTCGCCGACACGCGCTTGCCGTTGCGCGTGGCGCCCTGCCCGCGCATCGCGAAGAAGAATTCGTCGGTCGCCGGCGCGAACACCGCCGCCAGCACCGGCGTTGCATCGGCCACCAGCGCAATGCTCACGCACCAGTCCTCGCGGCCGGCCAGATAGGCACGGGTGCCGTCAATGGGATCGACGATCCAGACCAGTTTCTTGCCGAGGCGCGCCTCGTCGTCGACGCTTTCCTCCGACAGCCAGCCATAGTCCGGCGTTGCCGCACGAAGCCGGCTTTCGACGAGATCGTTGACGGCGATGTCGGCTTCCGACACCGGCGACGAGGCGCCCTTGGTCCAGTTCTTCAATTCAGTGCGAAACAACGACAGCGCCAGCGCCCCCGCCTCGCGTACCGTCTCGGTCAGCAGCGCGGCATCGCGCGCCTTTGTCGTGCCCGTATCAGCGTCCGCCAAGCGTCAAACCCTCGATGCGCACCGTCGGCGCATTGACGCCATAGCGGAATTCCAGATCGTTGGCCGGTGTCAGCGACTTGAAGATCGGCAGGAGATGACCCGCAATCGTCACCTCGCTGACGGGGTAGGTGATCTCGCCGTTCTCGATCCAGAAGCCGGACGCGCCGCGGCTGTAATCGCCGGTGACGCCGTTGACGCCGGAGCCGATCAAATCGGTGACGTAAAAGCCCTGCTTGATGTCAGAGATCAGTTCGGCCGGCGTCGGCTCGCCCGCCTCCATGTGCAGATTGTACGACCCCGGCGACGGCGACGACGATACGCCGCGATGCGCATGGCCGGTCGTGACCAGTCCGAGTTCGCGCGCGGTCGCGGTGTCCAGGAGCCACGAGGTCAGCACGCCCTCGTCGATGATCGCGAGCTTCTTCACCGTGACGCCTTCGGCATCGAAGGTCTGCGAACGCAATCCGCGCACCCGCAGGGGATCGTCGATGATGCGGATGTTCCTGGCGAACAGTTGCTCGCCCATGCGGTCTTTCAGGAAACTGGTCTTGCGCGCGATCGAGGCGCCGTTGACGGCGCCGACGAGATGGCCGACCAGCGATCCCGAGACCCGCGGATCGAACACGACCGGCACCTTGCAGGTCTCAACCTTGCGCGGATTGGCGCGCGCCACCGTGCGTTCGCCCGCCCTGCGGCCGACGCTTTCGGGCGCGGCGAGATCGGAGGCATGCGGCGCCGACGTGTAGTCGTAGTCGCGCTCCATCCCGGTGCCTTCGCCTGAAATCGCGGTCATCGAGATGCCCTGGCTCGATCGCAGATACGAGCCGTGGAACCCGGTCGAAGTCACCAGCACCATGCCGCCGATGCCGCTCGATGCCGACGCGCCGCCGGATCGCGTCACGCCCTTGACCGCAAGCGCCGCGGCCTCCGCTTCTACGGCGCGGCGTTCGAGCTCGGAGGTCGAGGGAACCGTGCGATCGAGCAGGTCGAGATCGGCGAACTCGCGTGCCAGGAGTGAAGGATCGGCGAGACCGACATATTTGTCGTCGGGTGCGACCTTCGCCATCGCCACCGCGCGCTCGGCCAGTTTCGAAATGCCATCGCCGCTGATGTCGTTGGTCGAGACCACGGCCTGGCGCTGTCCGACCAGCACGCGCAACCCGACATCGTCGCCTTCCGAGCGCTCGGATTCCTCGACGCGGCCATCGCGCACTTCGACGCCTTGGCTGACGCCGCGCACCGCGACCGCATCAGCCGCATCGGCGCCGGCGCGTTTGGCGGCCTCGACCAGCCGCTGCGCCAGCGTCGAGAGCCCCGACTGGTCGAACAGGTCCGAGGTCGCGGATGAAGTCTTGGATGGTGAAGAGTTCACAAACAAAATCCCTGACATTGAAGCGAGTTGGGACGCAAATCTTTGGACCCATGAGATGTGCCTGATTCACGGGGATTTCAAGCATTTTGACGCCTCAAAAGCCAATCATTTTCGGCTTCAAAGCAAGGACTCGTCAATCATGCATGCCAAGGTCTTGTCAATCATGCGAGCAGAAGCGGCGCCGGTGACCTCGGGTTAACCAGCCTTTTTAAGCCGAAACGGAAACCGCTCGGCTAAGGTCTCACACATCGACCGGGAACATAATTCCGGCGGGGAGACTAAAAAGCCGTGAGGCGTCAAACAGCAACAAGCGGGATCAATCCCGCCGGGTCGGGCCGCGCATTGCGGCTCGACCCTCTTTCCCTTCCGCTCCGCTTCGATGCGCAGGACACGCGTGCCGACGGCGGCGTGCGGCAGATCGAACTTCACCGCGAACGCGTCGTGCTGCGCCGTGCCGTCAAGGGCATGCAGATGGCCGTCAACGTTCGCGTCAGCGATTTCCTTGGCGTGGCTTTGCGCGGTCTCGACGACGCGCAGATGCTGGTGCTGGTGCATCGCGATCCCTCGCTGAACATTCCGCTCGGCGTCAGTTCCGATGCCGAGGAGATTTCTTCCGCCTGGCAGATGTGGAGCGAGATTTTCGCGCTTCCGCAATTGCCGGAAGACAAGGCCTGCGAACCGGCCCAGCGCCGCCGCCGCCACAATTCGATCCGCGCCCGCCGCCCGAAATTTTTGGTGCGTAGGCGCGCCGGAGACCTGCTCAACCCGGCGAACCTGCATCAGGGCGAGCGCGAGATTATCGCACGGGATTGATCACAAGCCCCGTCATTGCGAGCGAAGCGAAGCAATCCATCGCGCCGCCAGTGGAGACGTGGATTGCTTCGTCGCTTCGCTCCTCGCAATGACGGCGGAAATTCATGATGGGCTACCCCGCCCGCATCACCGCATCCACCAGCAAGCCGGCAAACAGCATCAGCCCCGCATCGCGGTTGGAGTGGAAGATGCGCTTGCACAACGCGGGATCGCTGATGTCCAATCGCCGGATCTGCCAGACGAGGTGAGCAGCAAACGCGACCAGCCCGATCCATGCCGGCCATCGCGCCCCGCCCAGCACCATCGCCACGCCGATCAGAACCACCGCCAGCGAATAGAACACGACCAGCGCCCGATGCGTCGCCGCGCCGAACAGACGCGCGGTGGATTTGACGCCGATCAGCGCGTCGTCCTCGGCGTCCTGATGCGCGTAGATGGTGTCGTAGCCGATCACCCAGGCGATCGAGCCGGCATAGAGCACGAGCGCGGTGAGATCGATGCGTCCGAGCGTGACCGCAAATCCCATCAACGCGCCCCAGGAGAAGGCGAGTCCGAGCACGACCTGCGGCCACCATGTGATGCGCTTCATGAAGGGATAGACCGCCACGATGATCAGCGACGCGATGCCGGTCATGATGGCAAAGCGGTTGAACTGCAGCAACACGGTGAGCCCGATCAGCGCCTGCAGCACCAGCCACGCAAGTGCCTGCGGCACGCTCACCTGTCCGGCCGGAATCGGCCGCGACCGCGTGCGCTCGACCCTGGCGTCGAGGTCGCGATCGGTGATGTCGTTCCAGGTGCACCCCGCCCCGCGCATCACGAACGCGCCGATGAAGAACAGCACGATGACGAACAGCAATTGACCGGCGTCGCGCGCGATGCCGGTGGCCAGCGCCGCCGACCACCAGCACGGCATCAGCAACAGCCAGGAGCCGATCGGCCGGTCGAAACGGGCAAGGCGTAAATAGGGCCGCGACCAGGACGGCGCGCGCGTATCGACCCAGTTGCCGGTGGCATCGGCAACGCGGGCCGTGAGGTCGCTCATCGGAAGGCGGTCATCGCGTAAGAACGTTGCCGTTCAGCGTATCGAACGTGCTGCCGCCCTTGCGCACGGTTTGCGCCTCGGGCAGCGCCGCCGAAGAGCCGAGCGCTTCGCTCAGGCTCGGCGCGGCCGCTCGCTGCGCTTGTGCTCCCTGCTGCGCGACCGTGCAGACCTGCTTTTGCATTTTCTCGGTGTTCTTGTGGCCGTTCTTGAGCTGATCGGCGATCTGCGGCGGAATTCCGCATTTCGCGGAATTGGTCTCGACATATTTGATCATCTTGAGTTCGGCCTGGCTGTAACTGCCGATCAGCTTGCAGGCCTCGTCCGGCGACGCCTTGCGCTCGCTTGCGGCCTTGATCAGCTTGCCGCGCTTCTCGGCTTCCTCACGCAAGGGGACGAAGGCCTTCATGCAGGCATCCGCCGCGCCGCCGGCTTGTGGCGGCGGCGGTCCACGGTCGAATGCCGAGCCCCCGCCCGCGCCCGCCACAGGGGCGGCCCCGGTCGCCGGGAACGGTGAAGGACCACCCACCGACGCCGCGGGGGCTGCGCCGTTCACCGGCGGGAACGGCGATGCGTTGCTTGCGGGTGCAGCCTGTCCGGGCAGTGGCGCCGGAAATGCGCTCTGCGCAAAGGCCTGCCCCGCGTGAATGGTCACGACGGCAATCGTCAGGGGCACAATGAGACGGCGGATTATCAAAGGTGTTTCTCCGGCAAAGGTCCAGCAGGGCCCGGGCGACTTCCGATCGAAGCACAATTCCGACGGGGCTTTTTACGATTCCTGCCGGCCCTTAACAACCCGTGGATTTAGGCGGCAGCGCGGCGCTGGGCCGCACCGAATCATTAAATTGTCCCCGGATTCTAACCCTTTAGGCTAAAACGGGCGCAAACGGAACAATCACAGATGCCAGAACTCGATTTTCGTGCCCCTCGCCTGTTCGTCGATGCCCCCTTGAGCCCGGGCGAAAGGGTCCCGCTGGAGCGAAACCAAAGCAATTATCTCGGCAATGTGCTGCGGCTATCGGCCGGCGAATCGATATTGGTGTTCAACGGCCGCGACGGCGAATGGCAGGCGCAGATTTTGGGGCGGAAGCGGCCCGACAGCCTTGAGATCCTGATCCAGAACCGGCCGCAGGATCGCCTGCCCGACATCGCCTACGTCTTTGCCCCGTTAAAACATGCCCGGCTCGACTACATGGTGCAGAAGGCGGTCGAGATGGGCGCCTCAAAGCTGCAACCGGTGTTGACGCGTTTCACCCAGGTCTCGCGGGTCAATGGCGAGCGGATGCGCGCCAATGTCATCGAGGCCGCCGAGCAATGCGGCATCCTGAGTCTCGCCGACGTTGCCGAACCGATGCCGCTCGATCGCTTTCTGAGCCAGCGCCAGCCGGAGCGTCTCCTGGTCTTCTGCGACGAGGCGGCGGAAACCACCTCGCCGCTGCAGGCGCTGCAAAACGGGTTAACGGCTGACGGCATCGACATCCTGATCGGTCCCGAAGGCGGATTTGCCGAGGAAGAGCGCGCGCTGTTGCTGCGCCAGCCGCGAACGCTGCGGCTTTCGCTCGGCCCCCGAATTTTGCGCGCCGATACGGCCGGCGTCGCGGCGCTGGCGCTGGTGCAGGCCGCGCTCGGCGACTGGACCGGTCCGGGTCAGGCAGCCGAGGCCGTTAAGCCTCATTGAACCCCGCGTTAAGTGACGACACCAATCTCTGTCGAAACCCTGCCCCGGCCATGCTAAGGCCTCCGCCAACAAACGCTTGATACCTCTTGGAACCCGTTTTTCGGGATATTTGGACGCGAAATGACCGTAACCGCCGCCATCGATGGTGCCGCCGGGTCCGCCACATGGGCGGACGCGCTGCTTTTGTCGTTTGCGCAGGCCGGCTACGTCCAGGCTGAACCGGCTATACTGCAGCCGGCCGAGCCGTTCCTCGACCTCTCCGGCGAGGACATCCGCAAGAGCCTCTATCTGACATCAGACGCCAGCGGCGAGGAGCTTTGCCTTCGTCCCGATCTCACCATTCCGGTGGCGCGGGACTATCTGGCCTCGGGGCGTGCCGGCCAGCCCGCGGGCTTCAGCTATCTTGGGCCGGTGTTCCGTTATCGCGACGGCCAGCCGAGCCAGTTCCTGCAGGCCGGCATCGAATCCTTCGGCCGGCAGGATCGCGCCGCGGCGGATGCGGAAATGCTGGCGCTGGCGCTGGAGGCGACTTCGGCGTTCGGCCTGAGCGATGTCGAAATCCGCACCGGCGACGTCGCGCTGTTCACCGCGCTGATCGATGCGCTCGAGCTTTATCCGGTCTGGAAGCGGCGGCTGATCAAGGATTTCAACCGCAAGGTCAGCCTCACCCAGGACATCGAGCAGCTGACACTGGCGACCGCCCCCGGCCGCAACGAATATGAAGGCGTGCTGGCAGCCCTTGCCGGCTCCGACCGCAAGGCCGCGCTGGCGCTGGTCACCGACCTGATGTCGATCGCCGGCACCACCAATGTCGGCGGCCGCACGGTTGCCGAAATCGCCGACCGCTTCCTCGAACAATCGACGCTCAAGAGCGGCGCGCTGCCGCGCGACGCGCTCACGACCATCAAGCGCTTTCTTGCCATCGCAGGCGATCCCGATGACGCGGTGGCGCAACTGCGCGCGTTGGCCGAGGACACCAAACTCAATTTGACGGCGGCGATCGATCAGCTCGAAAGCCGGGTCGGCTTCATGGCCGCGCGCGGCATCGACACCAGCCTGACGCGCTTTTCGACCGCCTTCGGTCGCGGCCTCGACTACTACACCGGCTTCGAATTCGAACTGCACGGCAAGGGTAACGGCATCGAGCCGCTGGTGGCGGGCGGGCGCTATGACGGGCTGATGACCCAGCTCGGCTCGGCGGCGCCGATCCCGGCGGTCGGCTTCTCGGTCTGGATCGAAGCCCTGACGCAACTCCGCAAACCGGTCGGGAACGCATCATGACCGCGCCCTTCGTTCTCGCCGTTCCCTCCAAGGGCCGCCTGCAGGAAGAAGCCGAAGCGTTCTTCTCGCGCGCCGGCCTCAGCCTCGCCAAGCCGCGCGGGGCGCGCGATTATCGCGGCACCATCTCCGGGCTCGACAATGTCGAGATCGCCTATCTCTCGGCGAGCGAGATCGCCTCGCAGCTCGCCCGCGGCATGGTGCATCTCGGCGTGACCGGCGAAGATCTCCTGCGCGAAAGCATCGTGGACGCCGACAAGCGCGTGCTGTTGATCGACAATCTCGGCTTCGGCAGCGCCAATGTCGTGGTCGCGGTACCGCAGGCCTGGATCGACGTCCGCACCATGGCCGATCTCGACGACGTCACGACGGGTTTCCGCGCGCAGCATAACCGGCGCATGCGGGTCGCTACCAAATACATCAACCTGACCCGAAACTTCTTCGCCACCCACGGCGTGGTCGATTACCGCATCGTCGAGAGCGCCGGCGCCACCGAAGGCGCGCCCGCGGTCGGCACCGCCGAGATGATCGTCGATATCACGACAACGGGAGCCACCCTCGTCGCCAACGGCCTCAAGGTGCTCGACGACGGCGTGATCCTGCGCAGCCAGGCCAACCTCGTCGCCTCAAAGGATGCCGACTGGTCGAGCGGGGCGCGCGAGACCGCGCGCGTCATCCTCGATCACATCGCCGCACGTGCCCGCGCCAGCAAATATCGCGAAGTCCGCACCCGCTTTGCCGGCTGCAACGACAGGCTGCTGACCGAGGCGCATAACCGCTTCGGTGTCGTCGCCCCGTTCGGCGGCCCGACCTCGTCGGGCATGCTGACGCTGCACTGCCCGCCGTCGAAGCTCTACGCGCTCGGCAGCTTCCTGCGCGAGCACGGCGCCGACACGGTTTCGGTGGCTGCCCTCGACTATGTGCTCGACCGGGAAAACCCGCTGTTCGCCCGCCTTGAGGCGTTCTTGCGACAATAAAGCGGGTTCTGGAGCCTGACCGGTTCTGATTAAATCAGAACCGGGCTCAGTCTTTGTCTTGACGCGTTTTCTTATGCGAACCGGTATCCACTTCGCTCGAAAACGCCATAGATTTCATTCATCGTAGCGACAGCTTGCGACGAGTAACATATGCTGTTGTCCATGATGGAACCTGATCGATGACGCTTGGCTCTGACGTTTCCGGCCTGTCCACCACCGCGGCGAGCGCCGCGGCGCGGGGGCTGTCGATTGTCGTGCCGGTCTATAACGAGGCCGCCGGGCTCGCATTGCTGCACGAGCGGCTGATCGGCCTCGCCAGGACCTTGCGGCAGCGCTACGGCCTCGCCAGCGAAGTGGTCTATGTCGATGACGGCAGCGCCGATACCACGCTGAGCATCGCGCGCACCCTGAAGGCCGACGCGCTCGACGTTCAGGTGGTGTCGCTGTCGCGCAATTTCGGCAAGGAAGCCGCCTTGATGGCGGGGCTCGACCATGCGCGGCGCGGCGCGGTGCTGTTCATGGACGGCGACGGCCAGCATCCGCCGACCCTGGTCGAGAAGCTGGTCAGCCACTGGATCGATGACGGCTACGACGTCGTCTATACGGCAAAGGCGCATCGCGACAATGAACCGTTTCTGCGGCGTCTTGCCGTGCACGGCTTCTACGCGCTGATCAATTACGGCGCACGGCAAAAAATCCCCGAGGATGCCGGCGACTTCCGCCTGCTGTCGCCGCGCGCCGCGGCAGCGCTCAAGCAGCTGCCCGAGCGCAATCGCTTCTTCAAGGGTCTGGCGAGCTGGATCGGCTTTCGCCAGATCCGCGTCGATTACGAGCCGGCGCCGCGCGCGCACGGCGTCACCACCTTCAGCGCCGGCCGGCTGGTGGGCCTGTCGATCGAGGGGCTGACCTCGTTCTCGGTGGCGCCGTTGCGCTTTGCCAGCCTGTTCGGCGTGCTGCTCGCCGTGGGCGCCTTTCTGTTCGGCCTGACCATTCTCTGGGAAGTCTTGACCACGGGCAAGCAGGTCCCCGGCTATCCCTCGCTCGTGATCGGCCTGATGACGATCGGCGGCGTGCAGCTGATCATGATCGGCATCGTCGGCGAATATATCGGCAAGATCCTGTCGGAGCTGAAAGCGCGTCCGATCTATTTCGTCGCCGAACACTCCGAGAAGCGCGCGGACGAAACGACCACCGCAAGCGCCTCTGAACGGACCAGCCCCGAACGGACCGCCGCGGAATGAACGATGCCGCGCCGCCGCGCCGTATCTGGCTGTGCGCCGATGATTACGGGATCAGCGAGGGCGTCAATCGCGCCATTCGCGAGCTGATCGGCCAGGGCCGCCTCAATGCGACATCGGTGATGGTGGTCGGCACGGCGATCGGCCGCGGCGAGGTCACGGCGCTGCAGGACGCCGCCGCCGGCAGCCCGCGCTGCGCCATCGGCCTGCATGCGACGCTGACCGCGCCATTCCGGCCGCTGACGATGCACTTCAGGCCGACCGATGGCGGCATGTTTCTGCCGCTGCCGGCGATGCTGCGATCGGGCCTGTTGCGGCGGCTCGATCCTGAGATGATCCATGCCGAATTGATCGATCAACTGGCGGCGTTCCAGGATCTGTTCGGCCGCCCGCCGGATTTCGTCGACGCCCATCAGCATGCGCAGCTCTTCCCGCAGGTTCGCGATGCGTTTCTGCGGGCGGTGAAGCAGGCCGCGCCCGGAGCTTGGGTTCGCCAGGGCGGCCGGCTTCAGCCGCTGGCCAAACGGCTCGGCGCGCCCAAGGCGCTGCTGCTCGATGTCCTCAGCTCGCGGTTTCGCAAGCTCGCCACCCGTGCCGGTATCCCGTTCAATCCGGCCTTTGCCGGCGCCTATGATTTTTCGAAGATGCCCGATTTCGGCGTCCTGATGGGGCAATTCCTGCAGGGCATGCCGGAGGGCGGGCTCGTGATGTGTCATCCGGGCTTCGTCGACGAAACCCTCATCAGCCTCGATCCCATGACCACCCAGCGCGAAAGCGAGCACGCGTTTCTCGCCGGCGCGCAATTACCGCCGCTACTGGCAAGGAACAATGTTACACTGACTTGAGTTTGCTCAATAAAACGGCCGGTCGTTTTGTCGCATACAGAAATTTAATCTGCCCTCCCACTACTTGCGACACAAACCCCGCCCTACATCTGCCCCGCGCTTCGAGGCACCGGGCGCGATGGAGAACGCCATGACACCGCAAGAACGCCAACTGATTGACGATCTTTTCGACCGCCTTGCCAAGCTGGAGAACACCCCGCGCGATCCCGAAGCCATGTCCGCGATCATGCAGGGCCTGCGCGCTGCGCCCAATGCCGTCTATGCGCTGGTGCAGACGGCGCTGGTGCAGGACGAGGCGCTGAAGCGCGCCAACGACCGCATCCAGCAACTGGAAGGCGGACACGCGGGCGAACAGAATCAACCCGGCGGCTTCCTCGATTCGATGCGCGACACGATCTTCGGGCAGAGCCAGCCACGCGGCTCCGTACCTAACGTCCGCTCGCCCGGCATGGGCGGTCGCCCGGTCTGGAACAGCGGCGAGGTGGTGCAGCAGACCCAGGGACAACAAGGTCCCGGACAATACGGCCAGCCCGGCTACGGGCAGCAGCCTGGCTATGGTCAGCCGCAGCAGCAACCGCCGTTCGGCGGCGGTGGTGGCGGCTCGTTCCTCGGAACGGCAGCGGCAGCAGCGGCCGGCGTGGTCGGCGGATCGATGCTGCTCGGCGGTATCCGCTCGATGATGGGCGGCGGCGGCAACCAGCAGGCGGCCTTCGGCGGCGATTCCGGCGGTCATCGCGGCAGCGTTGAAGACCGGCGGCCGGGCGGCAGCGATCAATCCGGCGGCGACCTGGCGCGGGAGGCCGGCGCCAACGACATCGGCTCGTCCGGAAGTTCGCGCACGGGGCTGTTCGACAACACATCGAACGACGACAATTATGACGACATGGATCATGACTCCGACGGCTTCGACGGTGACGGCGGCGGCGACGACGACTAAGCCTGAACGACGTCACGTCTGAAAAAGAAAACGGCCGCTCGGTGGAGCGGCCGTTTTTATTTCTCTTCCTTGTCGTCCCGGCCTTGAGCCGGGACCCATAACCACCGCTGCTCGTGGTAAGCGAAGCTGTGGCAACGGACGTACACGCCAACAAACATTTGTGGCTATGGGATAAATTGCAAAACGGCCGCTCGATCGAGCGGCCGTTTGTTTTTGTCGGTTTGGTAGACTCTAATTTTGACGCGTTTTCTTTACGCGAACCGGCATCCCCACTTCGCTCGAAAACGCTATGCTCAGATGACAACGACCTTGGCGCCGACGCCGACGCGGCCGTAGAGATCGATCACGTCTTCATTGCGCATCCGGATGCAGCCGGACGAGACGTTGGTGCCGATGGTCCAGGGCTCGTTGGAGCCGTGGATGCGGTAGAGCGTCGATCCCAGATACATCGCGCGCGCGCCGAGCGGATTTTGCGGACCGCCTTCCATGTGCCGCGGCAGATCGGGACGCCGCGCCAGCATTTCGGGCGGCGGGGTCCAGGCCGGCCATTCCTTCTTCGCCGAGATCGTCTTGACGCCGGACCACGTGAAACCGGGGCGGCCGACGCCGATGCCGTAGCGCAGCGCCTTGCCGTCGCCCTGCACCAGGAACAGGAACTTGTTGGGCGTATCGACGACGATGGTGCCGACACCTTCCTTGCCGGTGTAGTCGACAACCTGCTTGTTGTACTTTGGATCGACCGGGCGCTGTGCCGGCTCGACCGCTTCTTCCTGCTGCTGACGCATCGATTGTTGCGGATCCATCGGCGGCAGGGTGCCGCGCCGGCCGCCATATCCGTAATCCGGCTGCTGCTGATAGACCGGCTGCTGTTGCTGATAGCGGCCGCCCTGCGCCGGCCCGTCGCCGAACAGGAATTCGATGAAGCCGCCGCCCATTTGCGAACGTTCGGCATAAGCGGTGCGTACCGGCGCAGGCTGCGCGGGCTGATTGGCGTAGATCACGGTAGGTTCGGCGAGCGGAGAGGCGTCGATCGCCGAGGCAGAATCGGAGAAGCCAAGGCACGACACGCCCGCAAGGAGCGCGAGAGACATTTTTCTGAACATCGACGTACTCTGTACTGTTTCGTCACTGTTAGCGTTTGGCGACGCCTGAGCGGCGCCGTTGCACGTGGTCAATAAAGGGTCAAAACCACATCGGTTTGGTAAACAGGAACGGCGTTTCGATTCACCACGTCGCCGATTGCGCGCTGATTTGTCCGGTAGCGTTTATTTTGGGTGAACGCCGGGCACGCATGGTTAATCCCTGGTGTGCGCCTCGCGGAAGACTACGTCGCGATGTGTTCCCCGCGTGAACCTCACGTTAAATCGCATCTGCCTAAAACAGGTCACGGAGTAAGGGGTGGGAATACATCATGTCGGTTAGTCGCAAACGTTTTCGTATCGAACAGGCCATTTTGGGCGATGTGCCAATACCGGTGTCCGCGGCTGCCGAAGGCGGCGACATCGGCCCGATGCATCGCGAGATCATGAGCGAGCTGCGCTCGATCCGCGCCCAGATGGCCGCGGGCGGTCAAGGCCGCTCCGTCGTGACTGAATCGGCGGAAGCGTCGGTGGCGCGCGAGGTTGCCGAAGCCCAGGCGCTGCTGGAAACCTATCGTGCCCAGATCGAGCAGTGCGAAAAGCTCAAGGTCGAACTCGACCTCATTCACGACGCCATCAACCGCACCAAGCGCGAAATCGCAACGCTGCACGGCAAGAGCTTTGACGGCGGCGAAATGGCCAAGGTCAATGGTGAACTCGGCGCCGTCGTCGGCGGTACCGAGCAGGCCACGCAGCAGATTCTCGAAGCCACCGAGGCGATCGACCAGGCGGCGACCGCGCTGTCCAAGAACACTTCGCCGGACCAGCAGAAGCTGCTCAGCGAGGAAATCCAGGAACGCGTCATCGCGATCTTCGAAGCCTGCAACTTCCAGGATCTCACCGGTCAGCGCATCAGCAAGGTGATGACCACGATGAAGTTCATCGAAAACCACATCAACGTCATGATGGACATCTGGGGTGGCGTCGACGCGCTGAAGGCGCACGCGACCCCGATCGTCGACACCCGTGAAGGCGACGCCAAGCTGCTCAACGGTCCGAAGCTCGACGGCGACGTCGGCCATGCCTCGCAGGACGACATCGACGCGCTGTTCGATTGATTGAGCTGGTTAACACAGACTAAATAAAAACGCCGGCTTCAAGCCGGCGTTTTTTTTGTTGAACTCGTCATTGCGAGCGAAGCGAAGCAATCCATCGCGCCACGTGTGGAGACATGGATTGCTTCGTCGCTGCGCTCCCTTGCGCAAACGCTTCGCGTTTGTCGCAGGCAATGACGGAACTATTCGGTCGGCTCAGGCGCGCGGCGCGCAGCGGACGTAGACCATGTTGCCGTAACGGACCCCGGCATCCTTGTCGACGAAGCGGGTCACCAGAACGCGGCCATCGAACGAGACGATCTCGCGGTCCTGCTCGCCCGGGGTCGGTCCGGCCGGGCCGATATAATTCTTGCCGCTCGGAGAGCCCTTGAGGCGCAGTTCCTGCGGGGTCGCCTGGTCGGCCAGATGCATGACCACGCCCCCGGAGGTGCCGGCGGTGATCACATAAGGCTGCCGGCACTGATCGCGGGCCATCTTTTCAGTGCGGGCCCGGTCGTTCGGATTCTGGTACGAGGCGAGACCCCAGCGACCGACGATCTCGTCGGAGCGGATGCTCGCCGGCATGTCGGGAGCCACGCCCGGCTCGGGCGGAGGCGCGGAACTTGATGACAGCGACGGCAGGCTCATGCTGCTGCACGCCCCCAGGAGTATCGTGAGCGCTGAAGCGATCGCCAGATTGGCAACCACGCGCGCATTACCGGACCCGATCATCGCATTCCCCCAAACAAGTTTTTGGCCGCACCCGTCCTGCAGCCAACCGTAAAACACGTGCCGGAGCAATGACGTCCATCAAATTACGCCGTCGCTCCGATTTGGTTTCTCAGGGAGCATCCTATATTGGCCTCACCAAGGCCTTAACCTTTTTTGGGCCTTAACCCCCCTTGCTTGACAGGATCGGCGCCAAGCCATATTCCCCGGGCCACACATTAGCACTCAAATGCGACGATTGCTAAGCCAAGTAAGGAGTTTGGCCGTCCCGCCCGGGACGGAGTCGAATACCCGGCATTAGCAGCCATTTTGATGGCAATCAGACCTGAAACCAAGCCTTCCAAAGAGGAAACCTCATGGCCAAATCCAAATTCCGCCCGTTGCATGACCGCGTCGTGGTCAAGCGTATCGACGCCGAAGAGAAGACCAAGGGCGGCATCATCATTCCCGACAGCGCCAAGGAAAAGCCCTCGCAGGGCGAAATCACGGCCGTCGGCCCGGGCGGCCGGGACGAAGCCGGCAAGCTGATCCCGATCGACCTCAAGGTCGGCGACCGCGTGCTGTTCGGCAAATGGTCGGGCACCGAGGTCAAGCTCGACGGTGAGGAACTCCTCATCATGAAGGAATCCGACATCATGGGCGTGCTGGTCTAAGCACCGCCTCCCTCACCCTGAGGAGGCAGCGAAGCTGCCGTCTCGAAGGGCCCGACATTCACAAACTCATCCTTCGAGACGCGGCCAAGTGGCCGCTCCTCAGGATGAGGGTTCATTTTCAGGAGTAGATCCAAATGGCTGCCAAAGACGTTAAATTCGCCGGAGACGCCCGCGACCGCATGCTGCGCGGCGTCGATATCCTCGCCAACGCCGTGAAGGTGACGCTCGGCCCGAAGGGCCGCAATGTCGTGATCGACAAGAGCTTCGGCGCCCCGCGCATCACCAAGGACGGCGTTACCGTCGCCAAGGAGATCGAACTCGAGGACAAGTTCGAGAACATGGGCGCGCAGATGCTGCGCGAAGTCGCCTCCAAGACGAACGACACCGCCGGTGACGGCACCACCACCGCGACCGTGCTCGCCCAGGCGATCGTGCGCGAAGGCGCCAAGTCGGTTGCCGCCGGCATGAACCCGATGGATCTGAAGCGCGGCATCGACATCGCGGTGCTGGCCGTGGTCAAGGACATCGAAAAGCGCGCCAAGCCGGTCGCCTCCTCCGCCGAAGTCGCCCAGGTCGGCACCATCTCGGCCAATGGCGATGCCGCCATCGGCAAGATGATCGCGCAGGCGATGCAGAAGGTCGGCAATGAAGGCGTCATTACCGTCGAGGAAAACAAGTCGCTCGAGACCGAAGTCGACATCGTCGAGGGCATGAAGTTCGACCGCGGCTATCTGTCGCCCTACTTCATCACCAACGCGGAAAAGATGACCGCCGAGCTCGAGGACGTCTACGTGCTGCTGCACGAGAAGAAGCTCTCCGGCCTGCAGGCGATGCTGCCGGTGCTGGAAGCCGTGGTGCAGTCCGGCCGCCCGCTGCTGATCATCGCCGAGGACGTCGAGGGCGAGGCGCTGGCGACGCTGGTGGTCAACCGCCTGCGCGGCGGACTGAAGGTCGCCGCCGTCAAGGCGCCTGGCTTCGGCGATCGCCGCAAGGCGATGCTGGAAGACATCGCGATCCTGACCGGCGGTCAGCTGATCTCCGATGAGCTCGGCATGAAGCTGGAAAGCGTCACCGTCAACATGCTCGGCCGCGCCAAGAAGGTGGTGATCGACAAGGAGAACACCACCATCGTCAACGGCGCCGGCAAGAAGCCGGCGATCGAAGCCCGCGTCAGCCAGATCAAGGCGCAGATCGAGGAAACCACCTCGGACTACGACCGTGAGAAGCTGCAGGAGCGCCTTGCCAAGCTCGCCGGCGGCGTCGCGGTGATCCGCGTCGGCGGTGCGACCGAGATCGAGGTCAAGGAGAAGAAGGACCGTGTCGAGGACGCGCTCAACGCAACCCGCGCGGCCGTGCAGGAAGGCATCGTGCCGGGCGGCGGCGTGGCGCTGCTGCGCGCCAAGAAGGCGGTCGGCCGCATCCAGAACGACAATTCCGACGTTCAGGCCGGCATCAACATCGTGCTGAAGGCGCTGGAAGCTCCGGTTCGCCAGATCTCGGAGAACGCCGGTGTCGAGGGCTCGATCGTGGTCGGCAAGATCCTCGAGAACAAGTCCGAGACCTTCGGCTTCGACGCCCAGACCGAGCAGTATGTCGACATGGTCGACAAGGGCATCATCGACCCGGCCAAGGTGGTGCGCACCGCCCTGCAGGACGCTTCCTCCGTCGCCGGCCTGCTGGTGACCACCGAAGCCATGGTCGCCGAACTGCCGAAGGAGCCGGCCCCGCCGATGCCCGGCGGTGGCGGCGGCATGGGTGGAATGGGCGGCATGGGCTTCTAAGCCCCGCCGACCAATGCCAACAATCATAGAAGGCCGCCTCCGGGCGGCCTTCTTTTTTTGGCGAAATGAATGGGAGGTTTGCTACTTACGACGAACGCTGATTCTCTCCCCTGAGGAATTCCAATGCGCGCACTCGTGCTCTGCCTGTTCGGTCTGGCGACGGTCTCCTCGGACCTGGCCTTGGCCCAGATGAAACTCCCCTCCAAGGCAGCGCCGGCACCCGGCGGCAGCGAAATCAGGTATTTCACCTCGATCGACGGATTGATGAACGGCAACGCCGACGTCGTCCTCAAGGAGATCCGCCAGGGCAAAACCGTCACCGCGGCCGTGCTCGACGTCTGCTACCCCGTCGAAAAAGGCTCCGACCGCAAGGACCGCTTCGTCGCCAACCTCACCGTCAGCGGGGCGAACCTGACCGGCTCGACGCAAAGCATCGGCGACAAGCTGCCGGTCACCGTGAACCTCGCGCGCAAGGCCAGCGCCGACGGCTTCGAATTCCGCGGCCGGATCACCATCGGTCAGGCGGTGACGGAAGTGGCCTCGACCGACAATTCCGATCTCAGCGAGAAGGAGTTTTTGGACAACCAGACCACCGATGACGGCATCACGCCGGCGCCGAAGGATTTCACCGAGGTGTCACCGGAATCGATCGGCGTGCGGATAAAGCTGGATGCGGCGCTGGATTTCCTCAAGAGCCTGAAGGGCCAGGAGGTGGAGCTCGGCCTGAGCAGCCTCTCGATTTCCTGCGACGCGCTCCGCGCCGGCGAGCAGACCATCAATCTCACCGCCGATCCGGAGCGGTCAGCGGCGCTGATCGCCAAGGCCAGGTCGACACCGGGCGTGGTCACCGCGGGATGGACCACCGGCATCGTCGAGATGGACCGCACCATCCGTTTTGCCGCCGCCGACTGGCGCGATGGCGACAAGATCAACAAGGACAAGATCGCCGCCGCAGTATCCGCGGTGCTGACGAAGACGCTCGCGGCCAAGGCGGCGGGTGCGGCGTGGAACGCCAACACCGGCAAGCTGACACTGACCTTCAAGCGGCCGAGCGAGATCTATCCGGCGCTCGGTCTCACCGACAGCATCGAGGTCACCGCGCTCGTCTCGCCCGACAAACCCGGCGCATCGGACCGGCTGATGCTGTGGATCTCGAGCCCGGTGACATCGACGATCGACGAAGGCGCAGGTCCCAAGCTGAACCTTTCCGAAGGCGCCGGCGGCGAGGAGGAAGGCGGCGAGCCGGAGGACGACAATGGTTCGGTCGAAGCCCTCGCCAGGGAGTTCAAGGGTCAGCGCTGGGACGTCGACAAAGCGGCCTGGAAATAGCGGTTTTCCGGCCGTTCCCTTCTCGATTGGTTCTAATCGGCTTGTGGTCCTCTTCCAATCTTTTGAGGCAGCCTCCCGCGCACCGCTCCATGCCGCCAGCGCATTTGACATGCCGCAGCCGAGCGGCAATGAACAATCCGTCCGTCATGGGTTTCAGGATTCCAGGCTGAATGGCGCGTTATGATGTCGTAATTGTCGGCGCCGGCCTTGGCGGCCTCACGGCCGGAGCGATCCTGGCACGCGCCGGCCGCAAGGTTCTGGTGGTCGAGCGCAGCAATTCCGTCGGCGGTGCGGCGTCGAGCTACAAATCCGGCGAGCTCTTTGTCGAGGGATCGCTGCACGAGACCAGCGACCCGCACGACCCGCGCGACCCCAAACATGACGTGCTGACGCGTGCCGGCGTGATCGACGCCGTCAAATGGATTCCGTCCGGCGCGTTTTACCAGGCGCGCGGCGGCCCGCTCGATCAGCCGTTCCTGATGCCCGACGATTTCGACGCCGCGCGCCGTGCCTTGACCGAGCGCTTCCCGGAGGCGCGCCGCGGCATCGAGCAGCTGCTCGGCGAGATGGCGCGGATCGCGTCCGCGATGGCCACGATCTCGCAAGGCAGGGAGGCGCTGAAAAATCCGCGGCAGGCGTTGCGCGCGCTGTCCGGCCTGATCCCGATCGTGCGCGACTGGCCGTTGTCGCTTTCGAAAAAGCTCGACCGCGTATTCGGCGACAATGAAGCCGTCAAATGCGCCCTCGCCGCCAACCTGTCCTATTTCCACGACGACCCCGCCACGCTGTGGTGGATCTATTTCGCGATGGCGCAGGGCAGCTATCTGCAGAGCGGCGGCCGCTACGTGCAGGGCGGCTCGCAGCGGCTCTCCAGCGCGCTCGCCCGCGCCATCAAGGTGGCCGGCGGCGAAGTGCTGGTGCGCCGTGTCGTCAGCTCGATTGCGCTCGGCGACGGCGCCAAGTCCATCACCCACACCGCCAAGGACGGCAGCGATCCGAGGACCGTGCAATGCGCACAGATCATCGGTAACGCCGCGCCCGCGGCGCTCGAACCCCTGATGCAGGCGGACGCCGCCGAACAGCTGAACCAAAGTTACGCCCGGCAGGCGCCCTCGACCTCGCTGTTCGCGCTGACGCTGGGTCTAAAAAGACCGCCGCGCGAATTCGGGATCGCCGCCTATTCCACGCAATTGCTGCCGCCCTGGATGAAGCGATTGACCGACTACGCGCAAGGCGCCGCGCTGATGGCGGAAGAGCCCGGCGAGCGCATGCCGCCGATGTCGGTGGTGGACTATGCCGCGATCGATTCCGGCGTGCCGGCGCCGCCCTATGTGCTCTCGATCCTCGGCCCCGATTTGCTGTCGAACTGGGACGCCTCCGACATGGACGCCTATCGCGAGAAGCGCGGGCGCTGGCAGGAGGCGATCGTGCGCTATCTCGCCTCGATCTATCCGGGGCTTTCGGAAGCCGTCGTCGCGTCCTCGTTCAACAGCGCGCTGTCGGTGCGGCAGTATCTCAACGCGCCCGACGGCGCGGTTTACGGATTTGCGCCGACCCCGCCGCCGACGATCTGGAGCAACCCGTTCCGCTCGCCGCGCACGGCGATATCAGGCCTGTATCTGGCATCCGCCTATGCCGGCTTCGGCGGCTACACCGGCGTCGTGCAATCGGCCGGCGTCTGCGCCGACATGATCTTGCGCGAGACGTAAAATCCTACAAGAACAATTTCTGTCAATCGGAAATTTATTGAGAGCGACCGATGCAGCGCTGTAGAGCGGATCACCCGACTTGTCCGCGGTAGCTCAAGAGCGAAAGCGGAAGCCGTCGTCCGCCACTTCGTCTTTCGTTCTGACGAAACCACCGCCAGAGAACAAGCCAAGCAGTTCTTCGACGGTCACGACGCGGCACCGAAATAAAAACGGCCCCAGCGCGGGGGAGTGACCGAGCCGGGGCCATCTTGGGCGAACGTCGCGGTCGGCGGCCGGCGCGGCGTTCGACGATAAACCGAGCACATACATCTCCGCCCCGCTGTGCAAAATTGCTCATTGACACTGATTCAAGTCGCAATGTCCCCAGCAATTCCGGAACCGTATACAACTTGAACGATTAGACCCGTATCGCCGCAATGCCTTTGGCAGTTACCGGTGACTGAGAGTGTTGTGCTCCCGCCTGATTGCAGCGCGGGAGCTTCATGCCGCAAAACATTTCCTCGACCACCCACAGACCCTTTCCAAATTGCCCGAACTGCTGGAAGCCCATGAGGTCGGTGCGGGCAAAAATTGGCGGCGCAGCATTCCTGTGCGCGCACTGCGATCAGCACTACAATCTGCCCTACGTACTAAGGCTTCTCTTTCGCGACAAATTGCCCGAGACGGGCGGATAAATGATGGTGCGTATCAGCAGCAGAACATGGACATTGGCTCAAATCGAGCACCTGACGGCGCTTATCGCCGCCGGATCAACCGCTGAGAATGCGGCCCTTGTGCTGAGGCGCTCGGTAATGGTCATTCGAGCGAAGGCCCGAAATCTCGGGATTCCTTTCGCTAAATAAACGCCACCGCAAACGATGCCTCGGTTTTATTGGGTCGGGTTTTCGTATGAAGGCCTGGAATATACCGGCACGCTGCCAATCTCCCGTCCCGCATCATTGATTATCGCGATGCGTCGTTCAGGATCGTCCTCGGGCTTATCGAGTGAAACGCCTACGGCGAGCACCGTCGCCCTGATGATTGCAGCGGTATCGTCATCGCAAACAAAGCCTGATGAATCAAAAAGCCTGTGGCCGTTCTTAACATCAAAAAAGTAGCGGGGCATTGGCAACCTCCAGATTAGCAAGCGGCTGCAGACAGCATTGTTCCGATATCGGGCCGCGCCCCGGTCTGGGGAACGCCCCACCACTGAAAACGTTTGCTCGTATCACCGCATTTTGGGGCACCTACCGGTGAGAAAGTGCTTCAGACTCCCACCCATCACGGAGCGTGGCACATGACCAATCCAGCACAACAATACCGGCTCAAGGCTCTAGCGTGCGAGAAGCTTGGGCGAGAGGCGACCGACCCTGATACTCGGGCCGCTTGGGCCGAGATTGCAATTGAATGGCACGCCCTCGCCAGCCGAACGAGTTCGGGGGAATCGCGTTAAGAAATAAAGCAAGGTCAGCGCCTCAAGTGGCCCAATAGCTTTATGAGAGGCCGCCCCAAATGGCGGCCTCTTTCATTTTCCACCATCGCGCTGCGACGGTGCCGTTGATCTTGCTGCCGGTGCTGATTGCCCCCTTTGGTCCGCGCGCGTCGCTATCCCCGCGCGGCCTGTGCACTCCAATTTGCTGCACCTGCCCTGGACCGAACGGCGGACGTGAAGAAGTTGGCAGCACGCCTACCTGACCCGTAACGACTCCGGCCAATATTCCTGGATGTGAGCTGTTTTGACCAGCGGTTTGGTATTGCGACGCGGCATGATGGTTTACCGACAACTGAGAACGTTGCACTTCCGCCGGATGCAGGGACGCATCACATGCCCCAACCTCACGCCCGTGCAGAACCGTCGCTAATTCCTATCGAGCGGCCCCGCTGCCCAAAGTGCTCCAACCGAATGATGTTGGCCAGAATCAGCCCGGCCTCCGAGAGCTACGACAGCCGGACCTTTGTGTGCACCAAGTGCGATCACACGCAGACGCGCACCGTCGCGCGCGATCCGATGAAGTCGGAGACGGCAGGCTGGCAATACAGCGAACTGAAGGCTCCGGAGTAAAGCCATGCAGCGCCACGAGTTCGATTACAGCACGACACTTGAAGAACGCCTGATCGATCTGGCTCGCAAAGTTCGAGCGGACATGGAAACGCTTCCGCCTTGCAAGCGACGCGACGATCTAATTCAGCAGCTCCGGGAGGTAGAGGCGGGCGTTGAATGGAACCCGTTTCGTTGACCGACGCATTGGCCCCGCCAGACGAATCGCCTTCGCTCGCCTGTGAGCAATGCGGCGAGCCCATGAAGCATTTGACTGATCTTCGCGGCCTTGGACCCCATCCAGCCGCGAGGATATTCCGCTGCTATGGCTGCAACAACGTCAGTTCGGAACCCGGATAGGCCGCCTCAGTTGGCGGCCTCTTCGAGCAAGCGCCGGAGCGGAAGTTCCAGCTTCGGCCCGGCTTGTTTCTATGGTACCATGGTTTATGGCAAAGACAGGCGTGGTACCAAAGAAAAAACGGGGGCCGCCGCCGACTGGCAAGGGCGTTCAAGTTGGCGAGCGCTGGCACCCTTCCGAACTGGTCGCAATTGATGCCTGGATTGCATCGTCATCCGACAAAACGCTGACCCGAGCGCACGCCATCCGCCGCCTGGTGGCACTGGGCCTAAAGGCGAAGGCGAAATAGGAATCGACAACACTCCGAGGGCAACATGATTTCAGTTTTGATTGGGGTCTTGATTATCGTCGTCGTCGGCGCAATCTGCTTTTGGGCGATCGACAAGTTCGCTACCGACGGCCGACTGGCAAATCTGCTCAAGTTGCTCGTGGTGCTCGTTTGCCTCGGCGCGATTGTGCAACGAGTGCTGCCGCTGACCTATTAGCAATGCCCAGAGCTCGTAGAGTTGGGGCCGAAGGCGAAAGGGAAATGAATGCCGGCGCGGCCTAGTCACATTCCGCACGCTACGGAGCGCACCGCGTTACAAAAGATGAGCCCTACGCGCGGGCTTCGGCCAGAACAGATGCATCCGGCAGGAAAGCAAGTTATTGCGGGAATGTTCGCGAAAGGCTGGATTGAAAAACAACCAGACGGCCGATCGTACTGCATCACGCCGGCAGGCGACGAGGCTTTAAGAGCCATCATCCCTGGACCATAGGCGGATTAGCCGAAGGCGCAATCGGCCACTTTGTCGTTGGTTCGGACGGCGGATTACGCTGTCGCTAATCCGGCCTGCGCGCTGTTGAAGGCCGCAACTGCAGCCTCGGCACTCACAAAAATCATATCCCTGCCCATTCGATCAGCGAGACCAGCCTGTTCAACCATGAGCAGCGAACGACTGTTCAGATCGGCTATACCAAAAGCCACGCCGCGCTCCCTCAAAAGGATCTGCAACTCTTCCAGCTTTGCTACGCCTGCACTGTCGAGCAAGTTGATGGCCTCGGCGTCTAGAACAAGCCACCTGCTGTCGTCACCCAAGGCATCCGCAATCTCGATCACCTGACGCTTAACGTAATCGGCGTTGAAGAAGATGAGTGCACGACCAGGGCCAGGATGGTAGCGAAAAACCCCATTTCAGTCGGCAACCCAGCGATTGCCGGATAAGCGATCGCCGAGGGGAGCGATACTGCTGCTACGGACAAACCGGCAGCGAAATCTAACTTGAGCCAAGGGCGTCGATAATCAAGCAGTTGCGCCAGGATTGGAAGCTTTGCCGAACGAATTGAGACTGCCATGACACTGACCTTGATACGGCGCGCGCGGTAGGTTGAACTCCCGCATTTAAGAGAGCTGGAGCGTCACATGCACTATGTTGGCCTTTCGTCTCGTCGTCGGGTGCAATCCGCTTTTCTTGAACACTTCCAGCATTGCAGTGTTCTCCGGCAGAACTTCAGCGATGAATTCCTTGAGCCCGGCATCCCGGGCGATCGTGGCAAGATGACGCATCAGTGCTGCGCCGATCCCTTGCCCCTGGTACTCGTCGATCAAGGCGAAGGCCACCTCAGCACGACCAGGGTCAAGGACGATGTAGCGGCCAGCACCTACGATGTGGGGTCCTCCGCCTTCTTGTGCGACGACGACCAAAGCGACCTGGCTGACAAAGTCGATGTCCGAGAAGAACTCCAATTCCTGTTCGGAAAAATGGCGTCTTACCGAAAAGAAACGGCGGCGGAGAGACTCGGCGCTAGCACGGCTGACGGCTTGTTCAAGGCCGTTCCGATCCTCGTGCCTGAGCGCGCGGATTTCAACGCGGCGTCCATCGCGCAGTGTCTCAATCGCTGAAAATTTAGATGCTTCCGACATAGGTGAACGCCCTTCACACGACACGCCGGGCGAGACGGCCGCGATCAGCAACCGGACATCACAGCCTCCATTGCTCCCCGTGGGGAGCACGCCAAGAGTACCAAGCTTATTCGATGAAGATCAAGCAAAGCCCGACGTCGCCGGCTCCTGCTCTCCGGCTGCGACATACCCGAGAACGCAAGCGCTATCCATTCACTGTATCGGGCATGAGCGTCGGCTTCACGATCGGAGCCGCGACAACCAAGCTGACCGGACAGGTGCGCGTCGCCTTCGCAGTGCGGTAGGGCCACAAACCTGACCCAACTGGTTGCCCCGGTTACGCTGACGTCGCATCAAGCTGCAGTGCGAAACTCCGTACAAATTGTCATGAGCGCAAATTGGGCTTAGCGTTTCAAAACTCGCTCGAGGGGTGACAACCAATGGCGGGACGAGTCGACTGGTTACGCTGGCTGCCAGGGGTGCGCACGCTGCATCAATACAACGCGGCGTGGCTGCAGCAGGACGTATTTGCTGGGCTTGTGCTGGCTTCGATGCTGGTGCCCGTTGGTATTGCCTACGCAGTGGCCTCTGGTTTGCCGGGAATATATGGGCTCTACGCAACGATCATACCGCTGCTGGCTTATGCTGTGTTCGGGCCCAGCCGCATCCTGGTCCTGGGACCGGACTCGGCCCTGGCCCCCATCATCCTCAGTGTCGTACTTCCATTGTCCGGTGGAGACGCCGGACGCGCTGTGGTGTTGGCCGGCATGATGGCTATCGTTTCGGGGGCCGCATGCATCCTGGCAGGTGTGGCGCGCTTCGGCTTCGTCACCGAACTTCTTTCGAAGCCCATACGGTACGGCTACATGAACGGAATTGCGTTGACGGTATTGATCAGCCAACTCCCCAAGCTGTTCGGCTTCTCCATCGAGAGCGACGGCCCGATCAGAAGCTTATGGGCCATCGCTCAGGCGATATTTGAGGGAAAAACGAACTGGACAGCGTTTCTGATAGGTGCGGGCACGCTGGCGGTGATCCTGCTTCTGAAGGGCAGCAAGCGCTTACCTGGAATTCTGATTGCAGTCGTCGCGGCAACCGCCATCGTTGCTGCGCTGGACCTCGCTGCGCGTAGCGGCGTCGCGGTTCTGGGTCCCCTTCCGCAGGGGCTACCGTCATTCGCGATCCCTTTAATTGCCCAGTCGGACATCGTCCCAGTGCTTATCGGAGGCTGCGCCGCAGCCCTGGTGTCGTTCGCCGACACCAGCGTGCTCTCGCGGGTTTACGCTGCACGAACTGGTTCCAAGATCGATCCCAACCAGGAACTGATCGGGCTCGGCGCCGCCAATTTGGCCTCCGGATTTTTTCAGGGCTTCGCGATCAGCAGCAGCAGTTCACGCACTCCCGTGGCCGAAGCCGCCGGTGCGCGCACGCAATTGACTTGCGTCGTCGGCGCACTGGCCATTACCCTCCTGCTCCTGGTGGCGCCTAACCTGCTTCAGCATTTGCCCACGACAGCATTGGCCGCTGTCGTGATAGCTGCGGCGATCGGATTGATCGAAACTGCCGACCTGGGCCGGATCTATCGCATCCAGCAATGGGAATTCTGGCTCTCGATCGTGTGTTTCGTCGGCGTGGCCGTGCTCGGCGTCATTCCGGGAATAGGTGTGGCCATCGCCGTCGCAATCATCGAGTTCCTATGGGATGGCTGGCGCCCATACTCTGCAGTGTTAGGCCGGCCTCACGGTGTCGAGGGCTATCATGATGTCACGCGCTTTCCGGATGCGCGCCGGATTCCCGGCCTGGTTCTGTTTCGATGGGACGCGCCGTTGTTCTTCGCGAATGCCGAACTGTTCAAGGAGCGCGTCCTGGATGCGGTGGCGCAATCGCCTACGTCCGTGCGCTGGTTTGTCGTGGCAGCAGAACCCGTAACCAGCGTAGATGTGACCTCCGCCGATGTGCTCGTCGAGTTGCATGAAACACTGCGCGACAAAGGCATAGAACTGGGTTTTGCCGAGCTCAAGGATCCAGTCAAAGACAAGCTGAAGCGTTTCGGGCTGTTCGCACATCTTGGCGAACAGTCGTTCTTTCCGACCATTGAGGCAGCTATCGCCCGCTACCGGGAAACGCATCAGGTCGATTGACTGAAGCTTGACGATGCAAGTCGCAATTTTCCGCTAAGTCTCCTCTTTAGGTCGCCATGAACCCCTTGCTCAAAGAGATCCGTCACAATCCCCTGCTCTGGCTGCTGGCCTTTGTGCCTGCGTTGTTCGTCGCTCAGAAACTCAAGCCAGAAGCTCACACCTTGCTTTTTGTGCTGTCCGTCCTGGCCGTCGTGCCTCTGGCAGCGCTGCTCAGTCACGCCACCGAGTCCGTGGCGGCCAAGACCGGCGATACCGTCGGCGGCTTGCTCAACGCCACGCTCGGAAATCTGACCGAACTTGTCATCGCGCTGACCGCATTGCACGCCGGGCAATATACCCTGGTGAAGGCCTCCATCGCCGGCGCGATTGTCACCAACACGTTGTTCATGTTGGGCGCATCGTTTCTCCTCGGCGGACTCAAGCATCACACGCAGGAATACAACAGGGCCAGCGCCCGCCTGCAAGCGGGCCTGCTTTTTCTGGCCACGGTCGCGATCCTGATTCCGTCGGCAGTCACTGAAGCCGATTCCGTGGCGAGTTCGGCCTTCACCGAGACGTTGAGCGTCGGTCTGTCCGTGCTGCTCATCATCGTCTACGGCCTGGGCCTGTTGTTCTCGCTCAAGACCCATCGCGAGTTTTTTGCCGGCGCGGAGCACGCGGAGGCCGGCGAAGCACCGTGGCCGCTGGGCTTGGCTCTGGCCACACTGGCCGGCGTCACCGTGCTGGTCGCGCTGGTGAGCGAAGTATTTGTCGAGTCGGTGCAGCACGCCGCGGTGGCATTCGGGATGACCCCTGCGTTCGTGGGCTTCATTGTGGTGGCACTGGTAGGCGGCGCGGCGGAAATGGCCTCAGCATTTTCCGCCGCGCGCAAAAACCGACTAGACCTGAGCGTGGGCATCGCGCTGGGAAGCGCATCCCAAATCGCGCTCTTCGTCGCTCCGGTGCTGGTCCTGCTCAGTTATGTCATCGGTCCGGCACCGATGAGCCTCCAGTTTTGGCCGGGCGCCGTCATCATGATGCTCATCGCCACCATGACCGCCTCGCTGGTGACCAACAGCGGACGCTCGACATGGTTCGTCGGCGTGCTGTTACTGATGGTGTACCTGATTTTCGCCATGACGCTTTACCTGTTGCCACCCAGATCAGCCAGCGAAGGCACCGCGCCGCACAAGACAACCGAACTCTCGATCGAGCGCGCGCTTGATGCGGGCAAGTTCACGTCACTTGGCGCCACCGCGCCGGAGCGATCCGCATGTTGCGCCAATTTCTCGTAAGTATTGCGGTCAGCGTTGGCAACATTGCGATCCATGCAATTGTGATGGCCGCTGTGTTGTGGGTGGTGCGCGTCGCGGACGAGCGCGCCACGTCGCGCCAATCGCTTCGACTGGTCGGCGTCATGATTGCCACCGTATCGGTCCTGATGGCCGCGCATATCGCTGAAGTGGCCGTTTGGGCATTGGCTTACAGGATCGTCGGGGCGGCACCTCCCGGCACCGATTTCATTTATTTTGCGTTTGTAAACTATACAACGCTCGGTTACGGCGACGTGACGCCAGTTGAGCGTTGGCATTTGCTCGGGCCAATGACGGCGATGAACGGCGTGCTGTTGTTCGGTTGGTCGACCGCCGTCATTTTTGCGATCCTGCGGAGTACATTAATCACGAACCAGGCCGAAGAAGGGAAGAAAGACCTATTTTGATGGCTTAAAAGAACACTTCGCATTCATGGAGCGCAACGAAAGTACTCTGTCTTGAGTTCCGGCATTCCAGGGAAGAGACGGGTTATCTGGTTTTCATTGTCAATCTTGAGGCTGAACTGAACCGTGGCGAGCGCGACATCGGTCGAACAGCTGGCAATGATGTGCACCACGTCACCGTCTTCCTTCTGTGTCTTGATCTGGCAAGTCGCGATTTTTCCTCGGAGCCTGTTTTTCTCATAGATAAATCCGCTGCCATACACATCCGCATCCCTGGCGAAGGTGAGTTTGGCGCCACCCCCTGTAAAGATCTTCTTGCACGCCCCAGCATTGGTCACCCATGCCCCGGTCAGATCTCTTGACTGCGCTGCAGATGAAACAATTAGCGGCCCTATCAAAACGGCAAATATCCCGATCGCGAGACGAATGCGATACGTCGGGCCAAGCCTTATGCTCCGAACCGCTTCAGCCATGTCGGATCCTCCGTTGTTGTCGTTTACGGGATTGTCGTACCGACTCTCTTCCAGGTCTGGTCGGGATCGAACCAGTGCATGCGCTTCACGAGCGACATCGTGTAGTCTCCGAGATCCTTCTGATAGACCGTGCCTGCATGATTCACGAGGAAGGTGGTCACGCCAGAATTGCCGTACTCGGCGGGATAAGCGATCAGCGCAAATCCGCCGATCATCTTGCCCTTGACGACATAGCTCAGCGTGCCCCCCGGGGCATTCGGCCCCTGCTGCGTCAGGATCCGGAAATAATAGCCGTGGTATGGCGCAGGACCCGCGCCGACCTTGTATCCTTCCGCGGATGCCTGGGCAGCCAGCTCGCCAAGCGGACTGTCATCGCCCGGCCAATAGAGGCCGTCCTTTTTTCCGGCGGCGCTGACGATGCGCTGCGCGTAAACGCCGGTACCCTCACCGGTACGATCCTTCTCCGCATATTCGTTCTGCGCGTCGACATAGGCAAGACAGGTCTGGATAGCAGACAACTCGTTGCGTCCAATGCGCCGGTACAGGACTTCGAGCCGGCCGGCCGCGGTGTCGAACTTCCAACTATCGCTGGTGCGTGCCAGTGGAATCGCGAAAGGAAAATCGTCTGCGCCGAGGAGGATCACAGCTTTCTTATCGCCTTCGAGTTTGATCGAATGTTTGGCATCATAGGCCGTGGTAAATCGCTGACGGTCCTCGCCGTCCGCGATATTATCGCCGGATGAGACGATCTCCTTGCCGGCAGAGCCGAGCACTTTCAGGATATCCCTCTGGCTGCCGGATTTGACAGCGGCAGCAAGCTGTGCGGCGGCTTCATCCGGCGTCTTGAACGACTCCTGCGCATGGGCCGCCGGTGTGAGCAGGCACAGCATGACAGCCGAGGCCGGAATCCACTTGCGAACGAAGCATATCGAATGGTGGATCGTCATGATCATATCCTCGATCGCGTCGGGATCTGCGCGCCGGAACTACTCCAATCCCGGTAGGTCCGGAATTTCAGACCGAGCTTTTCGTAGTAGACGCGAAGATAGCCGTCGCCGCCACGCGTCACCGCATCGGGCTTCAATGCCAACACTTCCTGCGCCATCACCCCGACATAGGCTTTGCTGCTGCCGAGATAGCTGAAGCGATAATAGCCAAGGCCGTTGCCGAGATGGCCAAGCAGCACAACGTCGTGCTTCAGCGCAATATCTGAACGCCGACCACCACCGCCTCCACCGCGGAATCCACCGCCGCCTCCGCCACGGAAGCCACCGCCGCCGGCCGCGCCATGGAATCCACCACCGCCGCCACCACCACGAACACCTCCGAAGTCCCGCCCGCCAACGCTCTCTCTGCCACGCGCCGACTGAAGGTTCGCCACTCTGCCGGACGAAACGCCGCCAAGGGCGCTGTCGCGTCCACCCCGGTTTCCGGCTTGGGGCCCTCCGCCGCGACCGCCTGCCTTGGCGCGATCGCCACCGCCCTTGGCGCGGTCACCGCCGCCCTTGGCGCGGTCACCGCCGCCCTTGCTGCGGTCCGCTGTGCTTGGACGATTGGCTGGTTCGCCGGTACCGGCGCGGTCACCGCCCGGCCGGTCGCGCGCACCCGCGCGATCTCCGGAACGATCGCCGGCTCCCGGCCGATCCTGTCCGGGTCGAAGCACCTGCTGGCCGTCGCGGCCGCGGAAATCTGCGCGGTTGCTGGCGCCCGCCTTCAGATTATTGTTGCCGAAGCGGTTAGCGACGTTGGCGTTATTGTACTTCACGCCCTGGCGATGCGCGGGGTTGTGCTGCCAGTTGTTTCCGACGTTGTTGGTCCTGTTGCGGTGATTGACGTAAAGGTTGCGGTTGCCCCAATTGCAGCCGCCGCCCCAGTAATTGCCCCAGCGTCCGATCGCCCAACCGGTGCCAAATGCCAGGCCGGCTGCAATGACGCCAGCACCGATATAGGACGGATAGCCGAAATAGTATGGCGGATAGGCTGCGTAGGGCCATTCGCCGTAGACGGCCGCAGGCTCGTAATAGGGAACGTACACCGTATCAGGCTGCGCCTGTTCGATGACGATCACCTCCTTGTTCTCCTGCCGCTGAACGCTGACCTTCTGCTGCTTGTTGCTGACGAGCTTGTTCCGCGCCTGTGCCTTGGCGCGCAGCCGCTGGATCGCATCCATCACGTCCGCCTGCTGTGCCAGCACGGCATCGCCGAGATTCTTGGTCCAGTCGATCTTGTCGCTCATCATGGCAAGAACATCGGGTGTGCTGGCGAGCGCCTTGACGCTGTCGTCCCAGGCCTGCTTGTCGACCGCCGCTTTCAGCGCATCGCCCTTCAAGTTCTTGTTCGCCTTTAACCAGCGATCAGCCTGCACCGCCTCCAGGGGATAGGTTGCGGCCGCCAGCACATTGGCGAGCAACTCATCGGGATAAAGCGCAATCGGCGCGGCCAGCGCTTCGAGCTGTTCGGGTTTTATGAGTTGCTGGTCCGCTTGCGGCTGGGCTGCGGGTTGGCCCGGACTAGGCTGAGTTGGTTGCGACCCAGCGGCCGGCGGGGTTGAAGTATCGGTGGCCTGCGCTGTCGCGGCAACCGGCGCCGCGACCACGAGAGCAAGTGCAAGCAGGGCTTTGCAGCAACCAGACATGACAGCCTTCATTGCTCTACTGTGGCGATCATGCCGAAGGTACCAATGTTATTCGATGAAGATCAAGGGAAGCCCAGTATCAGGCCGGGTCCTGCCGTCTCGCCGCGATAAAGAATCTTTGCTCGAAACGGCGTCGGTCACCAGCTGTTGACAGCAGTTCGTTGTGACGCGACCTTGCGTCGAACGCCCGCAAACGAGACGCAAGCAATGAAGGTTCGTTTAGCAACGATTTGCGTGTTGCTCGCATTGATCGAAATGCCGGCGCACGCGGCAGGCCGCCCAAGCGCAGAGGAACTCGCAGCCTGCAAGGCCCTTGCCGACCATGCTGCCGAGCTTGTTCGCGCCGGTCAAACAGTCATCACCACCCGCAAGCAGCTTCGGCGCTGCGTCAGAGTACAGCGTGCGGAGCGTCGGCGCGCGGCAGGCGGCGCCCGAAACTGACCACCCGTCGCAAAAATGATATTGAGCAATCAGGCCGGGCGGAGCATCCTGACCGCATCACACCTATTTGAAACGGACCGTTACCCCGCCTACTGCAGCCGAAACTTCAGCGCCGACCTTTGGGCCGCTGAGCTGCAAGATCACGCCTTTAGCGTTCTGCAATTGAACGCCTGCCGCCCCAGCCGCAACCGCTCCGCCGGCTCCGATCGCGCTGTAAGTACCTTCGAACGAAGCCGGGCTGTTCAGATTGACGGCCCGTCCGACCAGCTTGGTTGTGGACGCTCCGATCGTGAAACCGACGCTCATGCCCGATACGGTGAATGGATAACGCTTGCCTCGGAAAGTCAGCACGCCTTCGCCGCCGCCTACCCCGATGATGAAACCGCCTTTCGTGAATACGACGGCAACCTGACCGGTTTCGGCCCGCGATGGCGTGCTGAAACCGGCTATGCCTGCGAGCAACGCAACCAGCGCGACGTTTAGTCCAAGCTTTTTCATGACGTTGTTCCTCTAAAGAGATGCAACAGGACGCCGAGTCATTGGTCAGCAGAGACGATGGCCAAGTACCGGACGTGCTTTATCAATCTGCCGCCGGCACGATTCTCAGAGAAGCACGAAGCGGCTTGCCGGGGGTAACCTTGCGTTTCGGCAATTTCACATCCCCTCGGGGCAATTTCTTGTAGGGAATACTGGAGAGCAGGTGCGAGATGATGTTGAGCCGCGCCTGCCTCTTGTTGTCGGATCGCGCGATAAACCATGGCGCCCACGCGGTGTCGGTCGCCTCGAACATGGCGTCACGACATCGCGTGTAATCATCCCATCGCGTGTAGGAATCCACGTCCATCTGGGACAGCTTCCAGATCTTTCGCTTGTCGTCGATCCGCGCGGCGAGCCGGTTGGTTTGTTCCTCCGGACTGACCTCAAGCCAGTACTTGAAAAGTATAATTCCCGATTCGACCATGGCCTTTTCGACATTAGGGACCACCCTCAGGAAGCCCTTGGCCTGGTCCTCCGTGCAAAAGCCCATGACCCGTTCGACCCCGGCGCGATTGTACCAACTGCGGTCGAAGATCACGATCTCCCCCGCGGAAGGAAAATGCGGCACGTAGCGCTGAACATACATTTGCGATTTCTCGCGCTCCGTCGGAGCGCTCATCGCAACGACGCGGAAAACGCGCGGGCTGACTCTTTCGGTCATGGCCTTGATGACACCACCCTTGCCGGCGCCGTCTCGTCCCTCGAAGACCACGCACACCTTCTTGCCCTCGTGCTTCACCCATTCCTGAAGCTTGACGAGTTCGACGTGCAGCTTGCGCAACTTGTCCTCGTACTCCTTGCGCTTGAGCACCGGAGCGCTGGTCTCCTCGCTTTTGCGATTCTTCCTGGCTACCTGGTTCATATTTCAGTCCCCCCAGCTGTCACCGCTTCGCTTCTTCCCAGGTCAGGAAGAAGCCGACATCTCCCGGCAGGCCCGCCGGCCAATCCACGATCATTGCCTTCAGGCCATAGCCTTGGGGCTGCAGGTGGTCGCGCCAGAACTCGAAGGCTTGAAGAGGCCTCCCAAGCAAGGTGGTCGGCCATCCCTTTTCCAGATTGTTGAGCGCGCGCCCCTTGTCCGAGCACAGCGCATTCGGGAAGCGCATGACCAGAACTTCCTTGTTACCCTTTAAAGCAGCGGCCCTCAGTTGGCCGAGCACCCGCCGCTTTACCTCGGCAATCTTTTCAGGCGTGACCGCGACTGGTTCCATCAACGACCTGATGAGCTCCGCGCGCGCCTTGGCGGCCATATCACCGACGTCTTTCGACGCCTTGGCCATCTCGGTCTTCATCACGTAGTTGCGCAACTCCGCGGCCGACATGAAGGATTCGTCTCCGAGCTCTTGAGCGGAATCCGAGCTACCCTGTTGGATCGTTGACTGTGACATGTCGAACTCCTTTGGTTGAGGAGCAGGATGGTGTCCTGCATGCGCTACAATCGCTATCTCAGTCACTTCATCAGTGTGGCGGTATTTGTCGGGGCATTCTTTGCGTGCCCCCGTGGTACGTTCGCCAACCTCTTTGTGAAATCGAGCTTGGGCGGCTATGGCTTAGTCAATCGAACAATCTCGGGGTGACGGGGCCACGTAGAGCTAAATCCCAATCGATCATTCGGTCAATCGATGAAACCTGCTGCGGCGCAGCGTCAAACTGCTTCCAGACCATCGCCACCGGCAATGCAGCGGTTATGTCTCGCGTGACGGAATGTTCGCTGGGGGCGAATGCGCCTGACTATGCAAAAACGGACATGCGCCGGGCTTGCTGCGCAGGTCCGTTTTTGCACAGACAAGCCCCCAAGCTTTCCTGAAACTTGGGCGAAAGCTGAGGCTTTCCTTGCGCTCGTTTAGCCTTCTGGCTTGCCGCTGATCAGCCACAAGGCTCCTAAAACTCATTTGGACGGATTGCAGCGATGGAGTAGCCTGCATCCGTTGGCCCGAGACCTTTATCGGGTCAGGGCACACGATGGTGCTTGACTTGCCGGCTTCCCACTTCCTGGAGAAAGCTGCGACCCATGATTGCCCAACTGACAAGATACGAACGGCAGCTTGCGCTGATAATTCTAGTTGCGGTGTCGGTGTGCGGATTGGCGATGGTAGCCGTCGCGCAGGACAACGTGCTGGGCGTTCATGGCGCCATCGTGCTGCTGGCGGGCATATTGGGAGCGTTCGGCGTCATTTCCAGTTATTACGACCCGGAGCCCGGCGACGACCGGCTGGAGCGCTATTTCGACGATCCCAGCCGGATGGGCATTATCCTCGCGATGGTCTGGCTCGTGCCGGCACTTTTTGTCGGCGACTGGATCGCGTGGCAACTCGCCTACCCGGACCTGACGTTTGATGCAGCCTGGTCGAGCTTCGGACGCCTCCGCCCCGTGCACACCTCCGGCGTGATCTTCGGCTTCGGCGGCAACGCCCTGATCGCAACCTCGTTCTATGTCCTGCAACGAACCACGCGCGCGCGCCTGCCCGACCAGCTGAGCCCGTGGTTCGTGCTGCTCGGCTACAATCTGTTCTGCGTCATCGCCGCAACCGGCTACCTGATGGGCGTCACGCAGTCGAAGGAATATGCCGAACCGGAATGGTATGCGGACATCTGGCTGGTGATCGTCTGGGTCACCTACTTCATCATCTATTTGCGAACGCTGGTTCGCCGCAAAGAGCCGCATATCTACGTGTCGAACTGGTACTACATGGCCTTCATTCTGGTGGTGGCAATCCTGCACATCGTCAACAATCTGGCGATTCCGGTGTCACTTGGTCATGCCAAGAGCTACTCGGCATTCTCCGGCGTGCAGGATGCGATGACGCAGTGGTGGTACGGCCACAACGCCGTTGCGTTCTTCCTGACGGCCGGTTTCCTCGGCATGATGTACTATTACCTGCCGGTCCGCGCCGGCCGCCCGATCTTCTCCTATCGGCTGTCGATCATCAGCTTCTGGGGCATCACCTTCATGTACATGTGGGCGGGCTCGCATCATCTGCACTACACGGCGTTGCCGCAGTGGGTGCAGACGCTCGGCATGACGTTCTCGGTCATGCTGCTGGTGCCGTCATGGGCCTCGGCCGGCAACGCGCTGCTCACGCTGAACGGCGCCTGGCACAAGGTTCGCGACGACGCGACCTTGCGCTTCATGATGGTCGCGGCGGTGTTTTACGGTCTGGTCACCTTTGAAGGCTCGTTCATGGCCATCCGTTCGGTGAACTCGCTGTCGCACTATACGGACTGGACTGTCGGGCACGTCCATGTGGGCGCGCTCGGCTGGGTCGCGATGATCACGTTCGGCGCCATCTATGCCTCGGTGCCGTGGCTCTGGAAGCGCGAGCGGATGTATTCCGCCAGGCTGGTGGAAGTGCACTTCTGGCTCGCACTCGCTGGTACGGTAATCTACGTCTTTGCGATGTGGAATTCCGGCATCATCCAGGGGCTGATGTGGCGGACTTACAATGAAAGCGGAACGCTCGCCTATTCCTTCGTCGAATCCGTGGTTGCGATGCATCCCTACTATATCGCGCGCGCCATCGGCGGCCTCTTCTTCCTGATCGGCGCGCTGGTCGCCTGCTACAACATCTGGATGACCATTCGGACCGCGGATCAGCCGGCCGACCAAAGGCTGGCCGATCGCCCCGTTCCCGCGCTCGCAGGCGCTACCGCGCCTCAACCGGCGGAGTGAACGCACATGTTCAACCTGCATTACCGGCTCGAGCGCAAGACCATCGGCTTTCTGCTCGCCATCATCGTTGCGGCCAGCATCGGCGGTGCGGTCGAGATCATTCCGCTGTTCACGATCCATCAGACCGTCGAAGACGCGCCGAACATGCGGGTCTACACCCCGCTCGAAATCGCAGGCCGCAACATCTACATCCGCGAAGGCTGTTATGCCTGCCATTCGCAGATGATCCGGACCCTGCGCGACGAGGTTGAACGGTACGGCCCGTATTCGCTCGCCGTCGAATCCAAATATGATCACCCGATGCTCTGGGGATCGAAGCGGACCGGTCCCGACCTGGCGCGCATGGGCAACAAATATTCGGACGAATGGCACGTGCGGCATCTCAACAACCCGCGCGACGTGGTTCCTCAATCAGTAATGCCGCATTATTCATGGCTCGGGCGCACAGAACTGCGGAGCGATGACCTCGGCGCGCACCTGGCGGCGCTGCGCAAGGTCGGCGTCCCCTATACCGACGAGATGATCGCCAATGCGAGGTTGGATGCCTACGGTCAGGCGGCGCCCGATACGCCTTACGCGGAAGGGGTCACCAAGCGATATGGCGCGGCGACGAATGTAAGGGCCTTCGACGGCAAACCGGGCAATCTTACCGAACTCGATGCCCTGGTCGCTTATCTGCAGATTCTCGGCAAGCTGACCGATGCTGCGCATAAGCCGGTCGCCGCGGCGGGAGGTTGATCATGGACAATGATTTTGTGGTTTGGTTCTCGAAGTCATTCGGCCTGTTCTATCTGATCGCGCTCTCGATCGGCGTGCTGGTCTATGCGTTCTGGCCGTCGAACAAAAAGCATTTCGACGAGGCCGCGCAATCGATCCTCGACCACGAGGACAAGCCGCACAGGGATCAGCCATGGCGGTAGAAGAACGCGATCCATACACCGGCTACATGACGACCGGTCATGAGTGGAACGGCATCAAGGAATTGAACACGCCGGTGCCACGGGCGGTCTATTTCTTTTTGATCGTGACGGCGTTGTTCGCCGTCGGCTACTGGGTGCTGATGCCGGCGTGGCCGCTCGGTGTGACCTACACCAAGGGCCTGCTCGGCATCGACCAGCGCAACGTCGTCACGGAGAGCGTGAAGCAGGCCGCTCTCGAACGCGGCGTCTGGACCAGGCGCGTCGAGGCTGAAAGCTTCAAGGAGATCCAGGCCGATCCACAATTGATGGAACGGGTGCGGCAGACCGGCCGGACGCTGTTCGGCGACAATTGCGCGCCGTGCCACGGATCGAATGCACAAGGCGGCCACGGATTTCCGAACCTGACGACGGCGTCATGGCTTTGGGGCGGCGATCCCGAAAGCATCTCGGAAACCATCCGCGTCGGTATCAATTCGACACATCCGCAGACCAGGACGGCGCAAATGATGGCGTTCGGGCGCGATCAGATGCTCAAAAAGGACGAAGTCGAAAACGTCGTGAACTATGTGCGCAGTCTTTCCGATCCGGCTGTCGCAAAGGACGTGCCCGCGGCGAAGATCGACGCCGGCAAGGCCGTCTTCGCCGCCAATTGCGTCGCCTGCCACGGCGACGACGCCAAGGGCAAGGCTGATCTCGGTGGACCTGACCTGACCGATCGGCTCTGGATCTACGGTGGCGACGCCGAGTCGATCTACACGACGGTGTGGAGCGGCCGGCAAGGCCAGATGCCGGCCTGGGAGGGAAGACTTTCGCCGCTCGACCGCAAGATTCTCACGCTTTACCTGTTCGATCTTCGTCGGGAGCAGCGATGAGCGACAGCGGCGCAGCGACGGCACAGTTCAGGACAAAGGCCGTTGTTTGGGCCGCGGTCGGTGCCGGGCTGCTATTGGTGCTGATCGCCAACTCGCACCTGGTCTATATGGCGGTCACATCGCAACCGGAATGCGTTGCGCATGTCCGCCAGGGCGAAGGCAGCCCTGGGGACGGAAAATTCAGCGCGGCAAAGTCGTCATGCACACCGCGGTGAGAATGCAGGGAGATCAGCGATGATTTCGATCCCGGACGTTGTTCCGCCTCTGCCGCAAGCGCAGACCTGGAAGCGCAACGTCGCTCCCGCAGCCGCTTTGGGCTGGCTCTCGGCCGGCTGGCGCGATTTCAAAATCAATCCGGCGGCCAGCATCAGTTACGGGGTGCTGGTATTTCTGGTGTCGCTCGTCACCGTCGTCGGCCTGTTTGCCCTGCGCCTCGACTATATCCTGCTTCCTGCGTTTGCGGGCTTCATGGTGGCTGGGCCGATCATTGGAATCGGACTTTACGAAAAAAGCCGGCGCATCGAGGAAGGCAGGCCCGTCAGCCTGTGGAACATGATCTTCGTCAGGCCGGATTCAGGCGGTCAGATTCTGTTCGCAGGCGTGCTGCTTGTTGGGCTGACGCTATTGTGGATGCGCGCGGCGGTCATCCTTTATGCGCTGTTTTTCGGCCTGCGTCCTTTTCCCGGCCTCGACCATATCATCCCGATGCTGTTCACGACGGAGATCGGTTGGGCGATGCTGGTGGTCGGCGGCGCGGTGGGCGGCCTGTTTGCGGCCTTCGCATTCGCCATCAGCGCCTTTTCGATTCCGATGCTGCTGAGCGAGCGCACCGATGCGCTGACCGCCATGGGCACCAGCATGGCGCTGGTCTGGAACAATCTTCCGGTCATGCTGACCTGGGCGGCGATCATGCTTGCGTTGATTTTTGTCGGCATCGTCACCGGCCTGTTGGGAATGATCGTCGTTTTCCCGGTGCTGGGACACGGAAGCTGGCACGCCTATCGAACGATGCGGTCCCGAGCATAACGAGACGGTTGGAGTTCCTGCGATGGGTTGCTGCGCACCGGGAGCCGAATCGGCATTGCTTGCTCGGGATGCGGCCGGGACCGGCGAGGAAGTCCTGCTCGCGAGCCGCATCGTGGCCGATGGCGTGCGCCAGACTGATCTGTCGGTGCCCACGGTGCATTGCGGGGCATGCATCCGGACCATCGAAAAGGCACTCGGCGGGCTTGCCGGCGTGGAAAGCGCCCGCGTCAACCTCTCGACCAGGCGCGTGACCGTCAGATGGCACGCCGAAAGCGCTCCGCCGCCTTTCCTCGAAACGCTCAGGCAGGCCGGTTTTGAAGCCCATTTGTTCGACATCGAGTCGGTTGACGGGAACGGTGAGCTGTCGGAATTGATCCGCGCGCTGGCGGTCGCGGGATTCGCTGCCAGCAACATCATGTTGCTTTCCGTCTCGGTCTGGTCGGGCGCTGAGTCCGAGACACGCGACCTGTTTCACTGGCTGTCGGCCATCATCGCGCTACCCGCGCTGGCATATTCCGGCCGGATATTTTTCCGTTCGGCATGGCAGGCTCTGCGGCATCGGCGCACCAATATGGATGTACCGATCTCCATCGGTGTGCTGCTCGCCTTCGGCATGAGCCTTTACGACACCACGCAGCATGGGCCGCACGCCTATTTCGATGCGTCAATCTCGCTGCTGTTCTTCCTGCTGATCGGGCGCACGCTCGATCACATGATGCGCGAGCGGGCCCGGCTGGCCGTGAAGGGGCTGGCGCAACTCGCGGCACGTGGCGCGCGGGTGCTGCAAGCGGACGGCAAGCAGGTCTATCTTCCGGTGAACGAAATCCAGACCGGCATGACCATCATGCTGGCGGCAGGCGAACGTGTGCCGGTCGACGCAACCGTTACCAAGGGAACGTCCGAACTGGATGCTTCGCTGGTCTCCGGAGAGCAGACACCGGTGCCGGCGACGGTCGGATCCCTGCTGCGCGCGGGCACCTTGAACCTGACAGGGCCGCTGACCATCGTCGCGACGGCGACGCCGGACAATTCCTTCCTGGGCGAGATGGTGCGGATGATGGAGGCCGCCGAACAGGGTCGCTCGGCCTATCGCCGCATCGCCGACCGCGCCGCCAGTCTGTACGCGCCGATCGTCCATCTCACGGCGCTGTTCGCCCTTGCCGGCTGGCTCCTCGCAACCGGCGATATCCACCGCGCGCTGACGATCGCCATTGCGGTTCTGATCATTACCTGTCCTTGCGCGCTTGGCCTCGCGGTACCCATGGTGCAGGTCGTCGCGGCCCGGCGGCTGTTCGAGAGCGGCATCATGGTGAAGGACGGCGGCGCCCTTGAGCGGCTTGCCGAAATCGACACGGTCGTGTTTGACAAGACCGGAACGCTGACGCTGGGCCGTCCTCGCCTGCTCGGATCTGACAGCATGGACCGGCAGGCAACCGGGATTGCGGCTGCACTGGCCAGTCACTCCCGCCACCCCTATTCGCGCGCGCTGGTCGAAGCCGCCGCCGATCTTCCGCCGTCTCGCATCGTATTCGACGAAGTCTCCGAGCATCCCGGATTCGGCCTTGAGGCGCGCTCCGGCATTATCACTTACCGGCTCGGCCGGCCGGAATGGGCAGTTGCGAGCCCGGACAACGCCGGGCGGATGCCAGGTGATGAGTCCGTCGTGCTTTCCAAAGACGGAACCCGCCTGGCCGAATTTCGTTTCGAGGATTTCTTGCGCGCGGATGCATCGACGGCGGTGACCGAACTGAAGCACGCCGGCATTCTGGTCCAGGTGGTTTCCGGCGATCGTGAAACCGCGGTAGCGCCAATGGCCCGACAACTCGATGTTCCCTGCTTCGCTGCGGTATTGCCCGCCGGAAAGATCGCGCACATCGCAGCGCTTGAAGCCTCGGGCCGGAAGGTTCTCATGGTCGGTGACGGCTTGAACGATACGCCGGCGTTGGTGGCCGCGCATGCCTCGATGGCGCCGGCGACCGCGGCGGATATCGGACGTAACGCAGCCGATCTGGTGTTCTTGCGCGAGAGCCTGTCCGCCGTGCCTCAGGCTATTTCCGTCGCGCGCAATTCCAGACGGCTCGTTCGGCAAAACTTCGCCCTGGCGATCGCCTATAATCTGGTCGCGGTCCCCGTCGCCATCATGGGCTATGTGACGCCGCTGGTCGCAGCCGTGGCGATGTCTGCATCGTCGATGCTGGTGGTCGCCAACGCGCTACGCCTCAGGAGCCCGCCAAAGATCACGCCACGCGCTGGTGCGGATGCACAACTTTCGGCCAAGGCCATGATGGAGGCCGCCGAATGAAGGATTATTTCTATCTGATACCGATCGCGCTCGGGATCGGCCTGACCGCACTGACGGCCTTCATGTGGTCGCTCAAAAACGGGCAGTATGACGATCTCGAGGGGGCCGCCGAGCGGATTTTGCATGACGAGACCGACCGCCCGTCCGAACATCCGTGACGATTCGCTCTCTCGTGGACAGCGGCGACAGCCGGGCGTGACCCGGACGCGGAGCTGCGCTACCTTCCCCGGCAACAAGATCAACAACAAGAGGAAATGCCAAAGTGTATGACACGATCATCGTAGGCGGCGGTTCGGCTGGTTCGGTCATGGCGCATCGGCTGTCGGCCAAAAGCGCCAACAAGGTCCTGCTGTGCGAGGCCGGCCAGGACACCCCGCCCGGCAACGAGCCGGCCGAGATCAGAGACAGCTATCCCGGCACCGCTTATTTCGATCCGCGCTTCCACTGGACCGAACTCAAGGTCACGACGCAAATCGTCAGCCATAACAATCCCAATGAGGGGCGTCCTCCCTTGCGCAAATACGAACAGGCGCGGGTGCTGGGCGGCGGCTCCTCGATCAACGGCCAGATGGCCAACCGCGGCGCGCCGACCGACTACGATGAATGGGAAGCGCGGGGCGCCACCGGCTGGAACTGGAAGGACGTACTGCCCTACTTCAAGAAGGTCGAGCGTGACCTTGATTTCGACGGACCGTACCATGGCAAGGACGGCCGCATCCCGGTGCGACGAATCCCGCGGGAGCACTGGACGAAGCATTCGCAGGCTTTCGCCGACGCCTTCCAGCAGGCCGGCCATCAATTCCTTCCGGACCAGAACGGCGAGTTCGTCGACGGCTATTTCCCCGTGACGCATTCCAACCAGGCCGAGCAACGCGTCTCGGCCGCGATGGGCTATCTCGACCGCGAAACGCGCAAGCGCACCAATCTCACGATCTCCACCAACACGCAGGTCAGGGAATTGCTGTTCGAAGGCACGCAGTGCGTCGGCGTGAAGGCCCTCGTCGACGGCAAGGAGCAGGAATTCCGCGGCCGCGAGATCATTCTGTGCAGCGGCGCCATCCATTCGCCGGCGCATCTGCTGCGCGCCGGCATCGGCCCGGTCGGTCATCTCAAGGACATGGGCATTCCCGTGCTGATGGGACTTGAAGGTGTCGGCCAGCGGCTGATGGATCATCCCTCGATTTCGCTATCCTCTTTCGTCCGCCGCGGCGCGCGCATGAACGGGCATACCAGGCGTCACATGCAGGTCGGCTTGCGTTATTCGTCCGGACTGCCCGGCGTGCCTGATGGCGACATGTTCGTCGTGGTGCTGAGCAAATCGGCCTGGCATGCGGTCGGCGAGCAAATCGGCTCGGCGCTGACGTTCGTCAACAAGACCTATTCCGAAACCGGACAGGTCAAGCTCGCCTCGCGCGACCCGGCGGCTGAACCGATCGTCGAGTTCAACCTGTTGTCCGACCGGCGCGACCTCGATCGCCTGATGAGCGGTTTCCGCAAGATGGCGGCGGTGCAAATGAGTGACGCCGTCAGGGCGGTCACCGACAAGCCCTTCCCTGCCTCCTATACCGACCGCGTGCGCAAGATCGGCGTGGTCAACAACAAGAACAGGATCCTCACCAAAATCGCCGCCACCCTGATGGACGGCCCGGCGGCGCTGCGCCATTACATGATCGACAATTTCGTGGTCGAAGGATTTTCGTTCGACGACGTGATCAACGACGACGAGGCGCTGGAGAGCTTCGTGCGCAAGGGAACCATCGGCGTGTGGCACGCCTCGTGCTCGTGCCGGATGGGCCGGCCGGACGACCCGATGTCGGTCGTCGACACCGAAGGCCGCGTCAAGGGCGTGCAGGGCCTGCGCGTGGTCGACGCCTCGATCTTCCCGGTCGTGCCCTGCGCCAACACCAATTTTCCGGTCCTGATGTCGGCGGAGAAGATTGCGGCCGCGATGCAGTGATTTGAATTTCAAACAGCTTGGTCGTCATTGCGAGCGCAGCGAAGCAATCCATGCTTTGCTTTATTGATGCCGCGCGATGGATTGCTTCGCTTCGCTCGCAATGACGGCGCCCAAATTCCAGATACGATTTCGCGATCCCGCGACGCAAAGCGCCCGAGTGGTTGATGCTGCTTCTCCCAAAAACAAGGGAGCAGGGAATGCCGGATGCGCGCTGCACCCGCGGTCTCATGTGCGAATAGTGCAAAGAACACTGCACATGAGCATACAGGGCAGCGGAGAACATCCGACATCCCCTGCGCAATGGCTTTACGGCTTATGACGCGCTCTCCCCGGTGAGACGGCCTCTATTGCCACCGTCGCCTCGCAGATCGCTCCGCAAGACTTGACGCCGTCACGGGCGCCAGGACCACACGCTTTCGCCGTACGCTTCAGCCGCGCCCGTCAAGCGCAACATCGGCGTCCACCGCATCCCACCCCGCGTCCGGACGATCGCGATACGCCCCTCGTGAAGGGATGAGACGAAACCGATGTACTGCTGATTTGGCGAAGTTGTCAAGTATAATTTCTGGAAAGCAGAACTTAATTGAAGCAACCGATGCAACGCGGTAGAGCGGCTCGTGATTGCGGTGCCCAGTTCAGTGCACTTCACCATAATTCCCATAATTCCGCTCTGGTTGGTGGGGGTGTCGTGACTGCTTCCCTTGGATGCAGTTCGACGCGCACTGAAAATAAAGAAACTGTCCGAATGAGTGAAGCAACCCCCAAGCGGAGGTTTGGCTAAAACGGATTCTCGAAAAGTTATCCAAGTAGACTATTTTCCCCAAGCTGCGGTTCTAGGAGTTTGAAATTGCAAGGAAGATTGTGTACTTCAACTTGAGAAAAAATCACTAGGAATCGCAGCGGTTTAAATGGTCCAACTTAGCGCTTGCGGTGCCCTCGAACATGGGCAACATATCTAAATCGCCCCGAAAGACAGCTCTAAAACCTTCTTAAGGAGAGCTGCGTCATGAGCCGGGCACCCCCCGAACTGAACCTAAAAATCGGACCGTTCTCGGTTAGCGCCAAGGGGGCTGTTGCCGTGAGAGCTATTCGTTGGCCGGTGGCCTTTGCAGTGACTTTAACGGTGCCTATTGCTGTCGGTTTGGCTATTTACGCCTTGTCGCACATTGGCATGCTGCGATCTATTTTCTGGCAGTGGTGGCCTTTGTAAGGGCGTTTGTAGGTGCGTAATGGCAAGGCGTGTGCGTACGGCGGATCAGAGCCGAAGGCGTAATCCGCCGCTTTGGTTTGGGCCGGACGGCGACCGTTAATTCCAAACAACTTTCGCTGGTCCTCAAGAGTCTGCTGAGCGACATTGTTACGGTATGTTGTGGATTTTGCGCTTGGGGACGAGTTGTTTGGCCTGCGGTAATCACGCTCAATCTAACCATTGCCAATCAGAAACCGAACAAATTCCTCAGTAAAATTGTAGCGCGGCACTCGGTTGAATCTTGCATCGTAAATCGCGCCGACGTGCAACATGATGGTCATCACGGATGACAAGTATTCGTGCTCGTCCTCAAAATACATGAACTGTGGGGACCCCGCGTTATAGGAGACCCTTCGGTTCGGGATGAGAACAAACTGCCGGACAAGCGGCTCCTTTCGAAGGTCTTCCCTCATTTCAGCGATCAGCTTGGGCGCCTTCTTTTCTAGATCGGGAAATGGTTGCGCCCGAGTGACCGCATAGCCGCGAGCCTCTAAAGCTGCAATTTGCTCAGCCGTAGACTTCCACTCGCGTAACAGGCTCGCAGGAAACGAAAGTTCGTCGTCGTCGATCAGTTTTGCATGCGTCTGACACAGCCAGATTGCATTTTTGATGTCTGAACGTTCTTCCGATGTCATTTCGCCATCGTACCTCGCGCCACCGGGAGACGCAGCGCAAATATGCGATGCTACTCCGGTGTTAGTCACACCAGTTGGATCTGCGCTCGGACCTGAGGTTGGCTCACGGCAGTCAGGCTTGGAGCAGCGCATGCCAACGCGCTTCGCCAACCGATCTACTGTAGGCCGGCTGAATTCATCTCTAGCCATGAAGTTACCATTCATCGAGGGCGTGGGGTTGAGAAGGTTCGGACCGTAGATTATGCGATCGCCAATCCGCCTAGGTTAGAGACATCTGCTTTTAAGCGCGGCCTCGATTGCTTCGACAAGCTCAGGAGTTAATCCGGCCTCAGACATAGCTGTGGTTATGATCTTTGCTTTCTCTTGCAGACGCTGGCGGGTCATGTGAATGACCCTGTGTGGTATCTCGCAAAGATTGGCAAAGTCTTTGCGGATGGGGTCACCTCTTAATGCTCGCTTGCAATCTTGTCCCGCATGCCATGCCAGTATGTCGGCAGCCTGCACACCGGGTGAACACTTCTTCGGAACGAAGCTGTGCCCTGAATAGCGGGCTTCCTGCTTCATGTCGGGGTCTGTCATCATCCGCATGATGCAGGCGCTAGCATTGTTTTCGGTCGCAACCCCAGCCTCGAAATAGTAATGCATCATCCCGTCGAACTTCTCGGCTTCTATCCATGCAGCGACGCCGGTCATGATATCTCGCGCGGATGAATCGTATGCGCTTCCAAAGAACTGGAGCTTAGGCAGTATCTGGTCATATTCTGATTCCAGAACAGTGACGCAGGCACCGGCACTGGCCGTCTCCTTTATGATTTTAATTGCATCCCGCGCAGCCAAGTCGCACTCGTCTTTGGTCAGGTGCTTGAACCCTTCGACATTGTGCGCGCAGTCAACCATGTGGAAGAATTCTAATCCCCACTTGGTGAGCATCTTCCCCCAGCGCTCGGTCTGTTCCTCCGCCTTTTCCTTACGGAAAATGTAACCACCGACGCAAAGCCTGTCCTTGCCCCCATGGGTGTTGCTCTCGTCAAAGTACGATTCCGCGAGCACCGAAGGCATCCCTTTCTCGAGACAGCGACGCGGACTACCCGCGCCGCGGCTGCGGCTTGCTCGAGCGAAGTCACGACTCACCCGCCCGCGTAACCGCACTTTTGGTATGGCAACTATAGCATCGGGGATGCTACTGGCGCTCCACATTGGGCGGAACTGGCCGTCTCAGTTGCCGGCCTCTTTCGTTTCATTGGCGGCCCTGTCTCTTTTGTTGCCGATGAGGTAGCCAGCAATTGCCCCAACTATGGCTAAGGCAAAATCCGGATAGACACGGAAGGCGCCGCCGCGCATCGCCACACCAATTCCGCCGATAAGGTGTCCAACCAACGCGCCGGTTATCAATCCGACAATCGCATACCAAAACGTGCGAGGCCGTCTCCTTATGAACGCGCCGATCATGCGTGGGCCTCTCAATTTGGGCTCTCGTTCAGTAGGGGCTCTTGCCGCTGTCCTCGCTGCGGTCGTACTGTATGTCGTACGTCGCGCGCATTACAATTTATACCGAGTTCATGAGGCGTACGGCAGGTTAACCGAAGTTGCAATCCGCCATTTTGTCTTTGGTTCGGAGGGCGGATTACGCTGCCGCTAGTCCGCTCTACGCGCTGATTCGATCGTTGACAAGGTCGTGCCGACTAGGATCGGCATGCTCAATTTCGTAAACTTAAGTGCGGACCAGGCGAGCCGCGGCAAGATCACCTGTGAGACCAATCCATTGGGAGCAACCACCATGATCTCACGCCGCTTGTTCATCGCCACCAGCGCAGCCGCCGTCACCGGCGCCCACCGGGCCCTGGCGCAATCGACCTATCCCGATCACACCATGCGCATTCTCGTCGGCTATCCGGCCGGCGGCGGCGTCGATCTGGTGGCGCGGCTCGTGGTCGATCCGATGCGGGAGGTGTTGGGGCAGCCCGTGATCGTCGAGAACCGCGCCGGCGCGGCCGCGATGATCGCGGCCCAGGCTGTCGCCAAGGCGGGCAATGACGGCCACACGCTGTTGATGGCGGCTTCGGGCGAGATCGCGGTCAACAAGCATCTCTACAAGGAAAAGATGACCTATCAGCCCGAGACCGAGCTGGTCCCGATCGCGCTCGCCGGGATTGTGCCCTGTGTGGTCGTCGTGGCCGACAGCTCCCCGGTGCGGACGCCGGCGGACCTGGTCGCCTACGCCAAGGCCAACCGGGGCAAACTGAGCTATTCGTCGTCGGGCGTAGGAAATCCGCAGCATCTCGCCGGCGAGCTGATGAACAAGATGGCCGGCACCGATGTCCAGCACGTGCCCTATCGCGGCTCGGCGCCGGCGGTGACCGACGTCGCGGTCGGCGCCGTCACCATGAGCTTCTCCAGTCTTGCCGCCGCGCTGCCGCTGATCCAGTCCGGCAAGATCCGCGCGGTCGCCGTCACCTCGCGCGAGCGCATGCCGCAACTGCCCGATGTCGCGCCGCTCAGCGACGCTCCGGGACTGGCCGGCTACGAGCTCCTCAACTGGTTTGCGATGTTCGCGCCCGCCAGCTCGTCAGCGCCGATCCTCGCCCGTCTCGCCGAGGTGATGCCGCAGATCATGGCGCGGCCTGACATCAAGGAGAAACTGGCGATCCAGGGTATCGTGTCCCGCAGCATGACCGATGCCGAGCTGCGCGCCTTCGTCCGTTCGGAATCGGATAAGTTCGCGGGGATCATTCAGGAAGCCAACATCACGCTCGGCAATTGAGGCGGGACGCGGATATTCCAGTGGTTGAAGCTTCCCGCCCCTAGCTGCGGCCCGAGCGGCATGCTTTGGTCCGCGCGAATTTCTTTGTTTTGGGTCGCGCGGCTGGGGTATCGTCCGGGGCATGTCAATTACGGCGAAAACGCATTTTCCCTGGCTGATTGCCGCGCTGTTCGGCGTGTCGTTGACGGCATCGATCACCTTGGCCGAAGGCACCATGAAGGGGGCGGACTTTGTCCGGGTCGTCCCCGACCAGATGCATCAGCTGCAGGTCGCCAAGGTTGAGACAGTTGCGTTTCGCCCGCAAAGATCGGCGATCGGCCAGATCGGATACAATGAGGATGCCTCCACGATCGTCCTGACACCGTTCTCCGGCCGCGTTACCCGTCTGGTTGCCAAGCTCGGCGATCAGGTCAAGAAGGGCGATCCGCTGCTGGAAATCGACAGCCCCGAGCAACTGGTCCCGCAGAACGACTTCATCGCCGCCCAGGCCGCAAGGCGCAAGGCAAGCTCCCAGCACAACCTGGCTGTTATCGCCGAGAAGCGCGTTCGCGATCTCCATGAAGGCAAGGCTGCGCCGTCCAAGGACCTGCAGCAGGCCGAGGCGCAGCTTGCCGCCGCCGAACATGATTTGCGATCGGCGGAGACGGCGTTCGAAGCCGCCCGCGTCCGCCTGCGGATTTTGGGCCGTGCCGATGCGGAAATTTCCAAACTCGAGCAGGATGGTATGCTCAATCGCGTGACCACGATCACCGCGCCGATCGATGGTACCGTCGTCTCGCGCAAGGTCGGGCCGGGGCAATATGTCAAAGCCGACTCGGGCGAAGCCCTGTACACGATCGCCGACCTCTCGACGGTGTGGCTGAAGGCCCAGATCTTCGAGCAGGATATCGCGCAGGTGCGGATCGGCCAGGAGATCGAGGCCAGGGTTTCCGCGGTGCCGAACCGGGTGTTCAAGGCCCGCATCAACGCCATCAACTCGACGTCGGACCTGACGACGCGCCGCGTCGTGGTCCGGTCCGAGATCGAGAACAGGGATCATGCGCTCAAATCCGAGATGTTCGCGATGTTCAAGATCAGCATCGGCGAAACATCGCGGAATCCCGCGGTGCCGACCGACGCTGTGATCCGCGAGGGCGACACAGCTACCGTTTGGGTCGAGACCGAACCGCTGCTGTTCAAGCGCCGTCCGGTCGAGATCGGGATCCAGCAGGACGGCCTGACGCAAATTCGCAGCGGCCTCGAGGCCGGCGAAAAAGTCCTCGCGCGCGGCGCGATCTTCGTCGACAACGAGTGGCGTCAATGATTCTGATAGCGTTTTCAAGCGAAGTGGATACCGGTTCGCGTCAAGAAAACGCGTCAAATAAAGAGTCCGGGGCCACGGATGCTGCGTAGTCTGATTGCGTTTTGCCTGTCGCGGCGGCTCTTGGTGATGGTCGCGTTCGCGGCCTTTCTCGGTCTCGGCTACGTCACCTTCCTGATGCTGAACATCGAGGCCTATCCCGACCCGGCGCCGCCGATCGTCGAGATCATTGCCCAGCAGGCCGGCCAGTCGCCGGAGGAAGTCGAGCGCTACATCACGATCCCGATCGAGATCGCGGTCGCCTCGACGCCGGGGCTGAAGTTCATTCGCTCCAATACCGTCTACGGGCTCGGTTTCGTCCGCCTGCAATTCGAATACGGCCGCGACTATCATTTCGTGCGCCAGCAGACCCTCAACCGGCTGAAGGATGCGGTGCTGCCGGCCGGCGTGCTGCCGGTGATCTCGCCCGCCGGCGGCATCAGCGAGATCTTCCGCTACGAGCTGGTCGGCCCGCCCGGCATGGACGTGATGAAGCTCAAGGCGCTGCAGGACTGGGTGGTCGAGCGCAAGCTGCGCATCGTGCCAGGGGTCGCCGACGTCGCGGTGCTCGGCGGCAAGACCAAGGAATTCCAGGCCGAAATCAATCTCGACCGCATGATGGCCTACGGGCTGACGCTGCCGCAGATCATGACCGCGATCTCGGGCAGCAATTCCAATGTCGGCGGCCGCACCATCTCGATCGGCGAACAGTCGGTCAATGTCCGCAGTATCGGCGTCATCAGTTCGATGGACGACATCGGCAATATCGTGCTGACCCAGCAGGGCGGCGTTCCGGTGCTGGTATCCGACGTCGCCAAGGTCCAGATCGGGTTCGCGCCCCGGCTCGGTCTCGCCGGCCGCGACGACAAGACCGACGTCGTGACCGGCATCGTGCTGATGCAGAAGCTCGAACGCACCATGGACGTGGTCAAGCGCGTGCGCGCGGCGGTGGAGAAGATCAACACCGACGGATCGCTGCCGTCGGGCGTCAAGATCGTGCCGTTCTATGACCGCGGCGATCTCGTTGCGATCACGGTGCAGACCGTGCTGCATAATCTCTTGTTCGGGATCGCGCTGATCTTCCTCATCCAGTGGGTCTTTCTCGGCGATCTGCGCTGCGCTGTCATCGTCGCGGCGAACATTCCGGTGGCGCTGTTCCTGGCCGTCATGATCACGGTGATGCGGGGCGAGTCCGCCAATTTGTTGTCGGTCGGCGCCATCGACCTCGGCATCATCGTCGACGGCACCGTGATCATGGTGGAGAACATCTTCCGCCATATCGCCCACCACACGCCGGGGGTGGCCCCGGATCGGCGGGCGCGGCTCAGCGACAAGCTGCACCGGATCCTGACCGGCGCCATCGAGGTCGACAAGGCGATCTTCTTCTCGGTGATCATCACGATCGCGGCCTTCCTGCCGCTGTTCACCATGCAGGGCGTCGAAGGCCAGATCTTCGGGCCGATGGCGCGCACCTATGCCTATGCGCTGCTCGGCGCCGTCATCGCCACCTTCACCGTGACGCCGGTGCTGGCCTCGATCCTGCTGCCGTCCCATGTCCGGGAAGTCGAGACCTTCGTGGTCCGTCATATCCGGACCGTCTACCAGGCCATTCTGGTGCCCGCGGTCCGCAATTATCGCCGATCCGCGGTTATCGCCGCGGTGTTTCTCGCGCTGTGCCTCAGCCTGAGCTTCCGGCTCGGCACCGAATTCTTGCCCAAGCTGGAAGAAGGCAATCTCTGGATCCGCGCCGTGATGCCGCCGACCATCACGCTCGAAGCGGGCATGGAAACGGTGACCAAGATCCGCGCCATCATATCGAGCTATCCGCCGGTCCAGACCGTGTTTTCCGAACAGGGCCGCGGCGAGGAAGGCACCGACCCCGATGGATCGTTCCTCGCGGAGTTCTTTGTCCCGCTCAAGCCCGCCGACACCTGGCCGGCGGGGCTGACCAAGGAACAGATGGTCAAGCAGATGAGCGAGAAGCTCAACCGCGAATTCGTCGGCATCGATTTCAACTTCTCGCAATACATCCAGGACAATATCGAGGAAGCCGTTTCCGGCGTGAAGGGCGAGAACTCGATCAAGATCTTCGGCAAGGACCTCAATGAGCTGGAGCGGCTGTCCAAATCGGTGAAGACCGAACTCTCCGGCGTGCGCGGCGTCGCCGATCCCGCCAGTTTCAATCTGCTCGGCCAGCCCAATCTGGTCGTCCAGATCGATCGTGCCAAGGCCGCGCGCTACGGCTTCTCGATCAGCGACATCAATTCCGTGGTCCAGGCCGCGATCGGCGGCCAGGAAGTTTCCAAGGTCTATGAAGGCGAGATGATCTTCGCGCTGACGGTGCGTCTGGCGCCCGAATTCCGCAGGGACGTCGATGCCATCCGCGCGATCCCGGTGGCGCTGCCGAATTCGGATCCGAAGACGCCAACCGCCTATATCCGGCTCGGCGATCTCGGCGAGGTCAAGCTCGTCAGCGGTGCAGCCTATATCTACCGCGAGAACAGCCAGCGCTTCATTCCGCTGAAATACAGCGTTCGCGACCGCGATCTCGGCTCGACCGTGGTCGAGGCGCAGGACCGGGTCGGAAAGAAAGTCCCGCTTCCGCAGGGCTACTCGATGGAATGGTCCGGCGAATACGGCGCGCTGGTCGATGCCAAGAAGCGGCTCGCACTGATCGTGCCGCTGAGCCTGCTGTTGATCCTGATGCTGCTGTACAGCCTGTTCAATTCGATCCGCGACAGTCTGCTGGCGCTGTCGGGCATCCCCTTCGCGGTGGCCGGCGGCATTCTGGGGCTTTACATTGGCGGCCTCAATTTCAGCGTCTCGGCCGCGGTCGGATTCATCTCGCTGTTCGGCGTCTCCGCGATGGATGGCATTCTCCTGATGTCCTATATCCGACGCGAAATCGATGAAGGCATGGGAACGGAGGACGCGATCATCAGCGCCGCCGAAACAAGAATGCGGCAAATCTTCATGACCGGGCTGTCGGCCTCCATCGGCCTGGTCCCGGCGGCGATCTCGACCGGGATCGGTTCGCAGGTTCAGCAGCCGCTGGCTTGCGTCATCGTCGGCGGAATGCTGCTATCCCCGATCTGCAGCCTGCTGGTGATCCCGGTGCTGGCAAGGCTGTGGATGCCGACGATACAGGAAACCGGGTTGGCGCATGAAGCGGCGCCCCATTAAGACGCCGCGCGTAAGGAAATAGACCGCATGACTTTGCCGATGAACTGGAACGAATGGGCGCAGCACGACGGCGTGGCACTGGCGGAGCGCGTCAGGAAGGGCGAACTGACGGCACAGGAATTGGCAAGCCAGGCAAAAGCGGCCATCGCAAAAGTCGATCCGGCGCTGTCTGCCGTGGTCGAATTGTTCGAGGACGCGATCGACGATCCCGCCAAGGCCGGCGCCAATCTTGCGGGGCCGTTTGCCGGCCTGCCGTTCCTGATGAAGGATCTCGGCCCGACCATGAACGGACGCCTGCAGGAAATGGGATCGCTGCTGATGCGCGGCAATCGCGCCACGTCAGATACGTTCCTGACATCGAAGATGCGCCAGGCCGGGCTCAATTTGATCGGACGAACGACGACGCCGGAGTTCGGCGTTTGCAGTTCGGCTGATAATCCCGCCGTCTACGTCACGCGCAACCCCTGGAATACCGACTACACCACCTGCGGATCGTCGGCCGGCAGCGCCGCGATGGTCGCGGCGGGCGCGGTGCCGATCGCGCATGCCACCGACGGCGGAGGTTCGATCCGTATCCCGGCCGGCGTCAACGGCAACATCGGCCTGAAGGTTTCGCGCGGCGTGTTCTCGCTGGCACCACACCTTTCCGATTTGTCGGGGCTGGTGTCGATCCAGGGCTGCCAGTCGCGCACGGTGCGCGATACCGCCGCCTTCGTCGATGCCTGCCGCGGTCCCGCGCCCGGCGAATTGATGCCGTTCTGGACCGCGCCGGAGCCTTATCAGGACATGATCAAGCGCGATCCGGGGCGGCTCAGGATCGCGCTCTCGCATCAATGGGGCGACTACCAGGCGACACCGCAGATCGCGTCGGAGCTGAAAAAAGCCGGACAATTTCTCGAAGGCCTTGGCCATCACGTCGATTACGCGTTGCCCGCGGTCGACTATCGCGCCGCCTTTGAAGCCCAGACCACCTGCTACATCAGCAATTTTGCGGTGGTCATCAGCAACATGCTCGCCGCGCGCGGGCTCGAAAAGCCGCCGGCGGATCTCATCGAACCGGTCAACATCCGGATCTGGGAAGCCGGCCGGCACACGACCTTCGCCGAGCGGGCGCGCATGCAGGCGGTCTTCAACACGACCTCGCGCGGCTTCGGCGCGTTCTTCGAGGATTGGGACATCATCCTGACGCCGATCACCGCGCTGCCGACGCCAAAGGTCGGCACCACGGAATATCTGACCATCTCCGACAATCCGTCGGTGCTGGACTGGTTCGGCAATCTGTGGCGCAATTTCGCGTTCACGCCGCTGGCCAATCTGTGCGGGATTCCCGCAATCTCGCTGCCGATGGCGCAGCATGAGCATGGCCTGCCGCTCGGCATTCAGGCCCAGGCCAGGCAGGCCAATGACGGGCTGCTGCTGCAGCTTGCGGCGCAGATCGAGCGCGCGCTCGGCGGCCAATGGAACTCGGGACGGAAGCCCGGCGTGCACGCGACGAGCGGCTGAGCCGTCTTTGGCTCATCCATCAATATGGGCTAGAACGACCGTATGTCCGAAGCATCAAAAGTCGACACGCCGCTGCCGTTTGAAGAACTGGCCGACGCCATCAAGAGCCACCGCTCCGTCTATGGGCACATCAGCGGACTTCAGCTCGACCGCGCCGCCCCTGGCGAAGCCTGGTCGAGCCTGCCCTACCGCCCCGTTTTCGTCGGCGACACCGGGACCGGCGTGCTTCATGGCGGCGTTGTCACCGCGATGCTCGACGAGAGCTGCGGCATGGCGGTCCAGCTCGCGCTCGACGGGACGCGCGCGATCGCAACCCTCGACCTGCGCATCGACTATTTGAAGCCGGCAACGCCCGGCCTCGACATTCGGGCACATGCGATCTGCTACCGCGTCACCCGCTCGATCGCCTTCGTGCGCGCGACCGCCTATCAGGAGACCGAGGACGATCCGGTCGCCACCGCAACCGCCTGCTTCATGGTCGGCGCCAACCGCACCAACATGCTCAAGGGCCGCTCGCGGGAGGATCTCGCGCTGCCGACGCTTGAAGCGCCGGAAGATCCGGCCGGCCCGTTCGCCCAAAGCCCGTTCGCGCGCGCCCTCGGCATCCGCGTCCGTGAGGACGGCACGCTGGTGATGCCGTTTTCACCAACGATCATCGGCAACCCGATCCTGCCCGCGATCCATGGCGGCATGACCGGCGCCTTTCTCGAAACCACCGCCATCGTCGGCGTGACGCGCGAACTCGGCGTGTCGCTGCCGAAACCGATCGGGCTGACGATCAATTATTTGCGCTCCGGCCGGGCGCTGGACAGCTACGCCAATGTCTCGATCGTCAAGCAGGGCCGGCGCGTCGTCGCCTTCGAGGCGCAGGCCTGGCAGGACGACCGGACCAAACCGATCGCCTCGGCGTTCGGGCATTTCATGCTGAGGCAGGCGCCGGGCGCGGACGAGGAATAGGCGTATCCGGGCGTTAAGCTTACGATCCAGGCAGTCATCGACAAGCGGCTACCGCCGGGCTTAAATCTGTCAGGTGCTGACCGCGGCCACACGTGCATTAACGGGATGTTGATGCTCTCGCTGTTGTCTCGCCATGGTTGATGGTGGAACATTGGCGCATAGAGCGCACTGATTTTTGAGGGAACGATATTGCACGATCCAAAATGGGATGAGCGATTTATGCTCCTGGCGCATCATCTGGCGACCTGGAGTATCGAGAAAGGGCGCCGCGTCGGCGCCGTGATCGTCGGGCCCGACCATGAAATCCGCTCGACCGGCTTCAACGGGCTGCCGCGCGGCGTTCGCGATGACCTCGAGGAGCGCCATTCCCGCATCACCGGCGCCAAATATATCTGGAGCTGCCACGCCGAACAGAATGCGATCTTCAATGCGGCCCGCATTGGCGTCGCGCTCAAGGGCTGCACCATCTACGTTCCCTGGTTTCCCTGCGTCGAGTGCACCAAGGCCATCATCCAATGCGGCATCACGGCGCTCGTCGCCTACGAACCCGACCGGCCCAACTCGAACTGGGCCGAGGATTTCTCCATCTCCGGCCAGATGCTGAACGAAGCCAACATCGAAGTTCGGCTGATTCCCCGGCTCGCCGAACTGCCCGACGCCACCGAAGAGTGAGCGTAAGGCAAAGCACGCTAACCCGTGGCCCTTGAAGCCGCTGCGGCGCAGATCGCGTCGACATTGTCAGGTGCAAAAAACTCAGTCGGCGATATCGTCCCGGCGTTCAGGCGCGCGAATCCGTCCATGGCCACCTGGTTGCCGTGAACTGCCCCGAGCAGCTGTTGCAGCTCGGGCGGCGGAGGCTCCAGCGTTGCGAGTTCGCACGTGAAGTCGTACATCGCCCCGACTTGCGCGTCCCGGGTGCGCTGATATTCACCCATGGCATCCTCGAATGGCCGCGCGCCCGAGAACGACTGATCGAGCGCTGTCGCGCAGAGTTCGGCGTCGCGGAACGCATCGAGAATGCCCTGCGCAGTAATGAAGTCCCTGTTGTAGCCGGCATCTCCCACGAGTGCCCAGCCGGGGCCGTAGGGCTTGCGAAAATAGTTCGGCACCGCCGCGCCGGCAAAGGGCGCCTCGCGCTTCGCGCTGCGCAGGCGCTGGGCAAAGGCCGGCGCCAGTTCGATCGTCCTCAGGTAGCTTCCCTCGATGTCCTGCTTGTTCCTGGCAAACTCCGCGTAAGGCCATCCGGCGATCACGAGCGTCAGATCGTCGTGAGTCGGCACCGCCGCGAAGGCGCGCATGTCGCGGCTATAGATCTCAAGCCGGCCGTCCATCGGCAGCCCGCTCCAATAGCTGTAGTAACCCGCCAGCAAGGGCGGCTTCTCGCGGTACTGCTCCGGCTGAACCGCCTCACTCACCATAGAATGCCGGCCGTCGGCCCCGACGATGATCGCGGCGTGCTCCGTGATGGACCCGCCCTGCCTGGATCGCCCCTTGATGCCGACTGCACGCCCGCCTTCGATAATGATCTCCTCGACCGTGAAGCCCTGACGGATCTCCGCGCCGGCTTCGGCCGCGGCATCGACCAGCAGCTTGTCGAGGATCGTCCGCCGCGGACAATAGGCGAGAGGATGCTGGTCGGTACCTGGAGCGCCGGCAATCGTGAAGGGGCCGAAGTCGAAGGCGTAGGTGTGGATCGGCGGACATCCGCTCGCCACGAGGCGGTCGAGCAGCCCCCATCGCGAGACGGCAGCCACCCCGAGAGGATGCAGAATATGCGTTGAGACGGTGTCGCTCGGGAATGATGCACGGTCGACCGCCAGCACCCGGTAGCCCTTGCGGGCCAGCAGCATCGCGGTTGGGGAACCGGCGCAGCGCGCACCCACGACGATCACATCGAATGCCTCTTCCATCGAAATCTCCCTCAGTGCTTGCGCGCGGGCCGTTTGCCGCATGGCTAACTGGCAGCGACGCTGACCTTTAGGAGTTCAAGATTACAGAGCTTCAAATTCCAAACTTTGCCGGAAATCCGTGCTTCTTTGCTGCGCAATGAAGGTTCCGCCCCGTGCCGGAGCAAGCAATGGATGCCTTGTCGGAAGCCCTTGCGTCGGTGCGCATGACCGGTGCGATCTTCTATCATGCGGAGTGCACCGCGCCGTGGGGGTTCAGCGTGCCGCATTTGCAGGACGTCGCCCACGTGCTTGCCCCCGGGACGGAGCGACTGGTCAGCTATCATCTGGTCACCGACGGGAATGCGGTCGTGCGCTTCTCGGGCGCTGAAGACATCGCCATCACCGCGGGCGACATCCTGATTATCCCCCACGGCGATGCCCACACGGTTTCGAATGGCTCGCCGTCAACCCTGATCGACAGCGGCGTCTCGCTCGCCGAATTCCTGGCGGGCGATCAGACCACGATGCGATTGGGCGGCGGCGGCGAGATGACCCGATTTGTCTGCGGCTATTTCGGCTGCGAGCGGCATGCGGATCGGCTTTTCCTCGCCGGCCTGCCGCTGATGATCAAGATCAATCTTCGCGGCGACCCGGCCGGCGAATGGCTGGAGAGCTCGGTTCGTCACCTGGTGTCCCAGGCCGGATCGGCGCGGCCGGGACAATCGGTGCTCCTCTCCAAGATGGCGGAGGCGCTCTTCATCGAGACCATCCGCCGCTATATGGAGGCGTTGCCGCCAGAGCAGACCGGCTGGCTTGCGGGCGCGCGGGATGCGGTCGTCGGCGGCGCGCTGGCGCTTCTGCACCGCAAGCCCCGGCATCACTGGACGCTGGACGAGCTTGCCGCCGAGGTCGCGACCTCGCGCTCGGTTCTCACCGAGAGGTTCTCCCGCTTTCTCGGCGAGCCGCCACTGACTTACCTGGCACGCTGGCGATTGCAGCTGGCTGCAAGGATGCTGCAGACGACGCGGAACGCGGTGCTCCAGGTGGCGTCGGAGGTCGGGTATGATTCAGAAGCGGCTTTCAATCGCGCATTCAAGCGCGAGTTTGGTATTCCGCCGGGACAGTTCCGACGGTCGGTCTCCAGATCGCATCAAGGGCTCCCCGGTGATGACGAAACTCGGCACCACCCGACGCGATATGAACTTCATCTGACACCAAAGTGAAATCGCCAAAATCATGCCAACCAGCCCGTCACCAATCCTTGTAGGTCGGCTCGGTGCACCCGCCGCAAACCCAGGGAAAGGTCCAATCGGCAATCCGTCGGGCGCTGTCGGGAAGATATCTGCTCCAGACCGACGCCTTGATCGGGCTGATTGACCGCCAGACCACGTCATAACTTCCGGAAGCTTCGAGCTTGCCGATCATGGCCGGCTTGGAGAGAAGATGATTGGTGTTCATCACAACCTCAAAACCGCTCGGCGCCCTGACGCGCTGGCCGTACATCGCCTGCCGGACCGCATTGACGTCGGCGGTGCCGGCCTGGCCGACGGCCTGCGCCCACATCCGAAAGCCGATCAAGGTCGCCTCCATCGCGTCGTTAGTGGTCTTGTCCCGCTGCTCGTTGAAATCCGCCCACATCTTGATGAACGCGTCATTCTCTGCCGACTTGACGGACTGGAAGTAATTCCGCGCCGCCATGTGCCCGGCGAACTTGCCGAGGTCCACGCTGCGCAGCTCGCGTTCGCTGACGGAGAGCGCCATGAACGGCATTTTGCTGACGTCGATCTGTTGCTTGACCAACTCGGCGTACAAATGAACGTTTGAGTCCCCGGTGACGGTCGAGATCACCGCGGTCTTTTTTCCTGATGCGGCGAACGACTTCACGCGTTCGACGATCTCCCGCCAGTCGGACTGGGTCGGCGCTCCATAGATCGTCGTAATGTCCTCCAGAGACACGCCCTCGGCCGCAAGATAGGCGCTCACAATCTGGTTGGTCTTGCGCGGATAAAGATAATCGGTCCCGAGCAGAATCCATCGGCGAACGTCGCCGCCTTCCTTGCTCATCAGGTACCGGACAGCGGGAATGGCCTGCTGGTTCGGTGCTGCGCCCAGATAAAAGATGTTACGGGAGCTCTCTTCACCTTCGTATTGAACGGGGTAGTAAAGCAGCCCGTTCATCTGCTCGAAGATGGGAAGAGCCGCCTTTCGCGCAAGAGAGGTCCAGCCGCCGAATACCACCGCGACCTTGTCCCTGGTCAGCAACTCGCCGGCTTTTTCCGCAAAGGCATCCCAGTCCGATTCGGGGTCGGCGACAACAGGCTCCAGTTTCTTTCCGAGCAGCCCTCCCTTCCTGTTCTGGTCCGCAATGAGCATCAGCACGGTGTCCTTCAGGACGGACTCGCTGATTGCCATGGTGCCGGACAGGGAGTGCAGAATGCCGACCTTGATCGTGTCTTCGGCGGCGTGAACAGCCGACGCAGTGAAGCCCAGCCAGAGCGTGAGCAGCGTCGGCAATATCCCGCAAGAGATCGGCGTCCGCTTCATGTCGATGCTCCCAGCAGTTCAAAAATGCGGGTTTCCCTGGTCATGCCCTTGGCAACCACGGCATCAAGAGCCCTGAACTTGAAGAGATCCCCAACCCGCCGGTACACATCCTCACTGACCAGGACCGTTGTCCCGGTTTGCTTGTTCAGGCCCTCGAGACGGGCCGCCAGATTAACGGTGTTGCCCAGTGCCGTGTAATTCATGCGCTCGGTCGATCCGACATTGCCGACCACGGCCTCGCCGACATGAATGCCGAACCTTGTAATGAACGGCCGCAATCCGCCGGCCTCGAATTCGGCGTTAAGGCGCTCACCGGCAGCCCTGGCTGCCAGCACCGCCCGGCAAGCGCGCGCCACATGGTCGGGTTGCGGATTGGGTGCATTCCAGAACACCATCACGGCGTCGCCGATGAACTTGTCGACCGTACCCCCTTCGGCGAGAAACGCCTCTGTCATCACGGAGAAGTACCGCGACGTCTGCAGCATCAGGACGTCAGGATCGGCCGACTCCGCAATGGTGGTAAACCCCTGGACGTCGGTAAACACCAGCGTGATGTCCTGCTTTACGCCGCCGAGTTCGGTCGAGATGGAATTATCGATCAACCCGCGAACGATCTCCTTGGGGACGAAATGCGCGAACGACCATATCGCCCGCTGCGCGAGATTCATGTTGCTGCCCAGCGCGTGGATCTCCCTGATGTAGGACGTCACCGGCACGAGCTCGGGTTCAGCCAGGGTCTGCAATTGGCGCGCCTGCGCGGTAATGCGCTGGATGGCCCGGGACATCTGGCTGCCGAACATCCAGACGACCGGAATGAAGCCCGCGCCGACCAGGATCGCGAGAACCAACCCATTGAACTGGAGCTCGCGGACGTTCTGGACGAAGTCATCCTGGGCCGCCAGCAGCAATATGTTGCCGCTGTAGCGTTCGCCGAGCGCGAACTTCGTCACCCTGAAGAGAAAGCCTTTCCCTGTTTCGTCCTCGATGTTTCCTTCGTAATTGTCCTTGTTGTACGCACCGCGTATCACCGAGGCCACGATTCCCTTGTTGATCTCGTCGATGCTGGGCAATGACGATCGGGCCGGGTGCGTCATCGCGCTCGTCACCAGATCTGAAAACTGGGGGTGGGCGATGATCGATCCCGCCTGGTCGAAGATCATGACCGTGCCGTGCTGTCCCGCCCGCTGCGCCTGGACGAATTCGCTGAACGTATCGAGCTTGAGATCGGCGGCGATCACGCCCGGCACCTTGCCGCGCAGTGGCGCGCTGACGGTGATGACCGGGGCGCCAATACTGAACGAGAGATAGGGTTCTGAAACATACGGCCGGTCCGCCTGCATCGTCGCCCAGTACCAGGAACGTTTACGGGTGTCGTAGCCGTATTTCCACAGATCGATTTCATCGATCTCGTTGCCTTGCTTGTCCTGGAAGATCCGCCGCAGCGGCAGTTGACCTCCAGCGGTCGGACGAATGAGACTGATTGCGATGTCTGCGTTGGAGGGCGCGCGCAGGCGTTCGCGCTGCTCTTCGGTAAGGTCGCTGATGCGCCGCACCTGCAGCCAGGCGCCGTTCTCGAAGCCGGCATAGATGCTGTCCATCTGCGGCAATTCCTGCAGTGCGGCCTTGAACAGCGGAATGGCGCGGCCGGTCTCGCTTCGTTCATCGGAGTCGGCCACGCTTGAACTGGTAGCCAGCACATTGACCAGCGATGAAATCGCGGACAGCTCCCCTCGAAGACGTCCAAGCACTTTGGTGCTGGTTGCATCCATGTAGGCAGACGCGGCTTCGTGGGTGGCGAAGCGCAGCGACCGGAGCTGAATGGCGATCAGCAGCGCGGTCAACGCGACGATAAACGCCATGACCACAAACGTGATGGAGGTCCGGAATGTGAACATCTGCGTTCCGACTCCCAGGCCACCGCGGATCACGCCTGGCGAGCGTTGCGGCGCAAAAGGCATTCGCCCATGGCCGATGCAACCGGCGCCTGTCGCCACCTTGCGGGTGGCATCATCATCCATGGCAACGCTATTGTCTATTGCATGGGTCTATTGCGCGGCAGTCTACCCCAAATAGGGCATGGTATGCGGCTTCCGTACGACCGCTCCGGCCAGAAGTTCAAACGCGCCGGCGATGATGCCGCCGCCTTCGGAGAGTAAGCATTCAAGGCAAATACCACTGTGCGAAATTATCGTAGTTTCCGCGCGGCTCGGCTACGTCGCCCCTTCGTCGGGAATATTCAGGACCACACCACACGCCTTGCAGTGCACGGCATCGCTGTCGTGGCGCTGCAGGCCGCAGGAGGGGCAGGGAAAACGCACTTTGCTCGGAGACAGCAGCGCGCGGGCGAGATTGAAGAACAGCGTCACGCCGAAGATCATGATCACGACCGTAATCATGCGGCCGACCGTTCCGCGCAGGGTGATGTCGCCAAAGCCGGTCGTCGTCAGCGCCGTGACGGTAAAATACAGCGCGTCGGCATAATTCGTGATCTGCTCGTTGCGAAATTTCTGGGTCTCGTAGACGATCGCGGTCATCACGAAAATGAAGACCGCAAGGTTGGTGACGGCAAAGATCACTTCCTCGTTGCGCCGGAAAAACGTGCTGTCGCCGCGCAGCCGGGTCAGCATCTGAACCTCGCGGAGCAGCCGCAAGGTGCGCAGGATGCGCAGAAAGCCGCCCGCTTCTCCCGCCAGCGGGGCCAGGAACGAGGCGATCGCGATCAGATCGGTCCAGGTCGAAATGCGGGTAAATGCCCGCAACCGGCGCCGATTGATAAACAGGCGCGCCGCGAAATCGGCCAGGATCACCGCGCCGAACAGGACGTCGAGCGTTTCGACGATCTCGCTTGGGGGCAGGAACGACGTTACGACGATGAACAGCACCGTGACGATGTCGAACGCCAGCAGGGCGTAGCGAAAACGGACGCCGAGCGGCGTGTCGCTTTCGTAAAGCTGCCGGATATTGCTTTTCAGCGCGCCGAGGTTCATGGCGGCATGTTCACAGGTTTACCCGCATCATGGCAAGCCATGTGGGGCGCGCGTCGAGGCATCACGCGGCGGCGGCCCGGGCACGCATTTCGTCGCTGGGCCTGACGTCCTGCGAGCGGCTGTAGATCGCAACGGCCGAGATCAGCACCACGGTGAGCACGCCGAACAAGGCGCGGTAGGCGGTCTCGGAGCGGGTGCCATCGGCGAGAGGCTCGAACCCGCCGACGATGATGCCCGACAATGTCTGCATGCAGGCGACGCCCAGCATCACGGCGGTGTTGATGGTCGCAATGCCGCGCCCGATCAGCCGGTCCGGGAAGATGCCGCGGCCGTGCGTCATTACCATGGTGCTGGAGGCGCTGAAGAAGCCGATGGCGACGATGGCGCCGACGGGCACCCAGACGGGCGGGCGGGAAGCGATCGCCAGCGTCGCAAGCATGGATATGGTCACCATGGTACCGCCGATGGCGATCCATTTGCGCGTGTCGAGCACGCGGTCCAGGGGGCCGAAGGCGACGATGCCAAGCTGGTAGGTGATCACGGCTGATAGCAGCACGTTGCCGGCCTCGATCGGGCTCATGCCATACACCTCGCGCAGGAACGAACCGCCCCACAGGCCCTGAACGGTGAAGGTGCAGGCATAGTTGCAGAAATTCATCGCCAGGATCGGCCGGAGGCGCGGATTGCCCAGCACCTCGATCAGGCCCCGCAGCATCTGGCGTGGCGGCTCCGGGGTGCGGTCGAGAAACGGATGGCCGGCCGGCGCGTCGCGCACCACCAGCCACACGGCGATGGTGGCGAGTGCGATGAAGACGACGACGACGCCGAACACGGCGCGCCAGCCGACGGCCTGCGAGGCCCATGCCAGCGGCGTGGTGGCGAAGAGATTGCCGAGCAGTCCGATCGACAGCACCATGGCGGTGAGCGTGGAAAAACGATCCGGTGGAAACCAGCGCGAGATCACCACCATGCTGCCGATCAGCATGACGCCGAAGCCGGCGCCCATCAGGACGCGGCCGGTGAGCAGCACCGGCCAGGTCGGCGCCAGCGTGAAGATCGCAGCGCCTGTCGTGGCGAGGATCAGCATGCAAGCCACGGTGCGCCGGGGTCCGAAATGGTCGAACAGAAGGCCGCAGGGGATCTGCATCGCTGCAAAGCCGAAGAAGAACGCACCTGTCAGCGCGCCCAACGCTTCCGGCCCGATGGCGAGGTCGCGCATCAGGTCGAGGCCGATGGTGACGTTGGCGGCGCGGAAAAAATGACTGGCGACATAGGCCGTGGCCAAGGTCGCGACGATGATCAGGCCCCGGCGGTGGGCAAAGGGGCGCCGCAACGCGGAGCTCATCGACTGGGGGGTATCCCTCTTGTTGTTTGTTGCCTGGCAGGCGTTTCCAATCGCCGAGCCTATGCGGCCTTGGCAGGCAGTTCAAGGTTGGGGCTATGGTTGGCCGTTATCTCTGCTGCAGTGCATGATTCCGTTTGCGGGCCAATCGAGCATTCGATGATGATGGTTGCGGCGCGCCGGGCTTGCGGTGAAACAAGGCCGCCCATAAGAACGTGGATCGACATCGCTGGAGGGAGGCAATCTGGTGGTTAGGCTCTCACATCGTCGCAACGTCATGAATGCCGTGATCACCCTTGCATCTGCCATCGCCTTCGCAGGCCCGCTGGTGGCGAGCGCGGCCGTGCATGCCGCCGAGTTTCCAGCGCGCAGCATCACGCTCGTCGTCCCCTACCCGGCCGGCGGCGGCGTCGACGCCATGGCGCGCGTGGTAGCGCAAAAACTGTCCGATGCGTTCCGCCAGACCGTGACCGTCGACAACCGCGGCGGCGGAGGAGGAACCATCGGCACCCGCGCCGTGGCGCGCGCCGCGCCTGATGGCTACACGCTGCTGCTGGGCCACACCGGCACCCTCTCCATCAACCCCAGCCTCTACACCAAGCTCGGCATGGACCCGCGCAAGGATTTTGCGCCGATCGGTCTCGTCGCATCGATGCCGGTGGCCCTGCTTGCGCACCCGTCGTTCTCAGCCAAAACGGTCGCTGAGGTGATCGCGCTCGCGAAAAAGGAGCCGGGCAAACTCAATATCGGTACTTCGCCGGTCGGCACCGGCGGCTACATGTGCGCGGAACTGTTCAAGGCCGAATCCGGTATCGATGCCGCTATCATTCCCTACAAGGGCACGGCGCCCGTGATGAACGACCTGCTCGGCGGCCATGTGCCTGTCGCGTTCGGCGTGCTGCCGCCGGCGCTCGGCAATATCGCGGCCGGCCAGTTGCGCGCCATCGCCGTCACCAGCAAGCAGCGCTTCTCGCTACTGCCTGACGTGCCGACTTTCGACGAATCTGGCATGCCCGGCTTCGAAGCCGTGCTGCATTACGGGCTGCTGGCGCCGTCAGGCACGCCGCCTGACATCGTCGAAATCCTCAGCGCCGAGCTACGCAAACTTGTTAGCGATCCGGAGGTGCAAAAACGCATCCGGATCGAAGGCGGCGATCCCCTGGCCTCGACGCCGGCCGAATACGCCGACGACATCGACAAGGAAGAGAAGAAGTGGAGCAAGCTCGTGCATCAGCTCGGGCTGAAGGTGGAATAGCGGCGGCTATTGCTCCCTCGCCCCGCGCTTGCGGGGATAGGGTCGGGGTGAGGGGCTCTCTCCGCGAACGCTGATGCAAATTGATAGACCTGTACCCCCTCACCCGGATCGCAAGTGCGATCCGACCTCTCCCCGCAAGCGGGGCGAGGTGAAGCCGATCGCACATCAAATATTCGGATTCCACATCACCGGAATCTCCCGGTAGCCGCTGCCGTGTTTCTCGACATGCGCGAGCGACGGGAACGGGTAATGGAAACCCTGCACCCGCATCCTGTCGGCCGCCAGCATGTCGTAAACCTTGCGGCGGGTCGCTTCCGCCATCGCCGGGTCCTGATCGTAAAAAACGTGCCAGTCGGGATGCCGGACGAACAGGAACGGCACGTGGGTGACGTCTGATTGCACGTAGACGGAATCCGAGCCTGAAGCGATCACGAACGAGCTATGGCCGGGCGAGTGCCCGGGCGTACCCTGCGCGGTGACGCCGGGAATCACTTCCTTGCCCCCCTCATAGGTTCTCACACGCTTCAGAGCCTCCGGCGTGAAGACCCGCCGCACATTCTTGAAGACGCCCTCGATACGGCCTTTGGGGGCGCGGCTCATCTCGCCGTCGTCCATCCAGTACTGGTGCTCCCTGGCGGGCACCAGGATCTCGGCATTCGGATAGGTCAGTGAATTGTCGTCCATCAGGAGGCCGTTCATGTGGTCGCCGTGGTAGTGCGAGATGATCACGACGTCGACGGCGTTGCGGTCGATGCCCGCGGCCGCGAGGTTGGTCACGAACTGGCCGGCGGTGCCGTTGCTCTTCTTGTAATTGCTCTCGCCGGTGCCGGTATCGATGATCGCCAGCTTCGATCCGGTGTTGATGGCGATCGGGTTGTAGGGCGTGGTCATCATGTCCTTTTCCATGAAGACCTCGGCGAGCGCGGCGTTCACCGCATCCTTCTTGATGTTGGTGACGTGATCCTCCGCCATCTTGAAGCGGTTGACGCCATCGGTCGCCACCGTCACCTCGATGCTGCCGATCTTGTAGCGGTACCACCCGGCGGTCTGCTTGCCCGCTGGCGGCGTCGCGGCGCGAACTGGCTGACTGAACGGCAGGCTCGTGGCCGCTGCCGCGCCTGCGGCAGCCGACATCAGATCGCGGCGCGTGAAAGCCGTCATTGGCGTCTCCCCTCAATTATTTATCCCGGGATTTAGCTCCCGAATTGGCGTGAATACTCCTGATTTTTGGGACCTTCCGCAAGCCGAAGCCAGACCGAATCTTCGGAGCCGGCCGGTTCGGGAGCTACCCGGCCCGCATTTCCTCGCCCGCCCCCCGCCTGTCACCTGGGGAACAGCGCGCCGGCGCGGCAGCAGGCATTGTCTTCCTCACCGGACAGCGGACGCGATGGTCGCGCCGCCCGGAGCAAAGGGAGATACTGCGATGAATACCAGGATCAGGAATGCCGATACCCTCGACACGCGCGCGCTTGCCGACCACGAACTCGAAGCCGTCACCGGCGGCAAGGCCACCTATTACCAAATGGGAGGCCATTGGTACATTGTCGGTCACAACAAGTACGGCCAGTCGACCGGCGCGGTTCGCGTGACTTGATGGACCCTGCCGGACCTGCAAAGGAAACCGGCAATGCAAAGGGCGGCCGCAAGGTCGCCCTTTCTTCGTTTCAGATCGCTGCGACGGATCGCACGATCTCAGTCGTTGGCGCCGTGGATGGAGGCAACGACCGCGGCCGTGACCTCGTCGGTCCTGGCCTTGCCGCCGAGGTCCGGCGTGTGAAAGCGGGGATCGGCCGTGACACGCTCGATCGCCTGCATCAACCGCGTCGCGGCTGCCGGCTCGCCGAGGTGCTCCAGCATCATCACCGATGACCAGAACGTTCCGACGGGATTGGCGATGCCTTTGCCGATGATGTCGAAGGCCGAGCCATGTATAGGCTCGAACATCGAGGGATAGGTTCGCTCCGGATTGAGGTTGGCGGTCGGCGCGATGCCGAGTGAGCCGGCGAGCGCGGCAGCGAGATCCGACAGCACGTCGGCGTGCAAATTGGTGGCGACCACGGTATCGATGGTCTCCGGCTTCATGACCATGCGCATGGTCATCGCATCGACCAGCATCTTGTCCCAGGTCACGTCCTTGAACTCGGCCGCGATCTCGGTGGCGATCTCGTCCCACATCACCATGGCATGGCGCTGGGCGTTGGACTTGGTCACGACGGTGAGCAGCTTGCGCGGCCGCGACTGCGCGAGCTTGAAGGCGAAGCGCATGATGCGCTCGACGCCGGGACGGGTCAGGATCGAGACGTCGGTTGCGACTTCGAGCGGCAAGCCCTTGTGGACGCGGCCACCGACGCCGGCATATTCGCCTTCCGAGTTTTCGCGGACGATCACCCAGTCGAGCTCCTTGCCGTGGACGTTGCGCAGCGGGCTGGTGATGCCGGGCAGGATCCGCGTCGGGCGGACGTTGGCGTACTGATCGAACGGCTGGCAGATGGCGAGCCGCAGCCCCCACAGCGTAATATGATCAGGCACGTCAGGCGCGCCCGCCGAGCCGAACAGGATCGCGTCGTGGTTCCTGATCTGGTCTCGGCCATCCTCCGGCATCATGATGCCGTGTTTCTTGTAGTATTCAGATCCCCAGTCAAAATGATCGACCTTGAACTTGAAGTTGCCGTCGCGCTGGGCCAGCGCGTGCAGCACCTCGACACCTGCGGCAATGACTTCGGTGCCGATCCCGTCGCCCGGGATGGCGGCTATGGCGTACGTCTTCATCGAATGGTCTCCGGATTGCGAATGTCGTTTTGAATGAGGGGCTGCGTGCGACGGGAGTTTCGTTTCGCTCAGTTTCCCTTGCTAGTTTCCCTTGCCTAGTTTCCCTTGCCTAGTTTCCCTTGCCTAGTTTCCCTTGCCTAATTTCCCTTGGCGCCTGCTGCCTTGATCACGGCGCCCCAGCGCGGCACTTCGGCTGTCAGATGCGCCTTGAGCGCCGCCGGCGTCGCCAGTTCCGCCTGGACCGGCTCGGTGCCGAGATTGGCAAACCGCTCGATCACCTTGGGGTCCTTCAGCGCGGCCTGAAGGGCTGTGACCAGCTTGTCGGTCGCTTCTTTGGGCAATCCCTTCGGGGCCCACATCGCATGCCAGGCCGAGACCTCAAATCCCTTGACGGCGCCGCCGTCGAGCGTCGGCAGGTCAGGCAATGACGAGACTTTGGCTTTGGTCGTGACCGCAAAGCCCTTGATCTTGCCTTCCTTGATCTGGTTGGTGGTGTTGGTGGTCTGGTCGCACATCACGTCGAACTGGCCGCTGAGCAGGTCGTTCATGGCCGGCCCGGTGCCGCGATACGGAATCCCGTTCATCTGCACGCCGAGCTCCTTCATCAGCATCAGCATGCAAAGATGCGAGGCGGAACCGATGCCGGCATGTCCGTAGACGGCCTTGTCGCCGCTTGCGCGAATCCACGCCACGTACTCGGTCACATTGTTGGCAGCAAGTGTCGGCTTGGACACCAGGGTCATCGGCACGTCGGTGATGCGGCCGAGGTGGTCGAAATCGTCGACGACATCATATTTGAGGGAGTCGTAGAGCGCGGGCGCGGTGGCGTGCGCGATGTGCCAGATCGCGAGCGTGTAGCCGTCGGCGGCCGACTTCGACACGCGCGCCATGCCGAGCGTGCCACCGGCGCCGCCGACATTTTCGACCAGGATGGTCTGGCCGAGGCTTCGGCCCATCGATTCCGCGATCAGGCGGGCCACGGTGTCGGTCGGCCCTCCGGCCGCCGCCGGAACGATGATGGTGACCGGTTTTGTCGGAAAGGCGGTCTGCGCGAAGGCCGTGGGTGACGCCCATAGCGACGCGGCCGCGAGGGCGCCGGAAAGGATCGTACGACGATTGAACCGCATTGGGTCGCTCCCTGCAGAATTCGTTGATTGGCTGATTTCAGCGCTTCCGGACAAGCTACGGCTAAAGGCCACGCGCCTTCAATCGGCATACGATTATACAAATATTTGATGTAATCTGCCCGGGGGAGGACGAAATATGGAACTGCACCAGCTTCGCTGCTTCGTTGCGGCGGCCGAGGAATTGCATTTTGGGCGCGCGGCCCAACGGCTGGAAATGCTCCCTTCCGCGCTCGGGCGTTACATCCGGCTGCTTGAAGACGATCTCGGCACCCGGCTCATGACGCGAACGACGCGCAGCGTGACGCTGACCGACGATGGCGTCGTCCTGCTCAAGGAGGCCCGCGCCTTGCTGGCGCAGGCGGACAATCTGGCGGTCAAATTCCAGGCGCGGGGCCGCAAGCAGGGCGCGATCATCCGCGTCGGCGCGATCGACAGCGCAGCGGCGGGACTGCTGCCGATGCTGCTTTCCGACTTTCGCGAACAGAGACCGGATGTCACGGTGAAATTGACGGAAGACAAGACGATCCGGCTGTTGCCGGCGCTGCTCTCCGGCCGGCTCGACATCGCCCTGGTGCGCCCTCCCGAGAAACCCGACAAGCGGCTCGAATTTCTGTTTCTCCTGCACGAGACGGCCGTCGTCGCGGTGCCGGATCATCATCGCCTCGCGTCGAGAAAACGGGTGACCGTCGCCGACCTTGCCGAACAGCCGCTGATCGTACCCGAGCGCCGGTCGCGCCCGCATAGCCACGATCTGACCATGAAACTGTTTGCTCAGGCTGGACTGCAGGCGCGCGTCATCCAGATTGCCAATGAAAAGCAGACCATCGTGAATCTCGTCGCGGCCGAACTCGGCGTTGCCATCGTGCCGCGATGGACATCGCGAATGGCGGCGCGTGGCGTTCGGTTCGTTCCGCTCGCGGGGTCAGACATGAACCGCTTGCCGCTCGCAGCCGCCTGGACCCGCGGCGCGCGCGATCTCATCAGGGACGAAATGCTGGAGATCCTCAAAGCTTCGCTTAAGCGCTATGCAAAGGACGCGTGAAGTCAGGACGGTCACGGAACGAGCCGTGGGCTGAGTGATCTGGATCACAAACAAGCCGGGTCGGAGAAAGGCAAAGTCCCGTTCGTCGCAGCGCCGTGCTGCGCCTAACGAAGGAAAACAACCATGACCGATTTCACTCCCGTCAAAGCCGAAGCATTGACTTCCGATGAACTCGATCGCGTTGCCGGTGGCATCATCATCGTGAGCGGATTGCAGCGCCAGTTTACCTCCAGGCTGGACTGGGTCGCGCTCAATCCGCAGCCGCTGCCGCCGAAGGTTTTCTTCTCATTCGGCCGCTGATCGCGGCCGTTGCCTCCGGCATTGCGAACTCGCTTGGCTAGTTCGTATTGAGCCGGAACCGCAGCGTCCTGGTGCCGATGAACGATATCGCATCGCCCTGCCGCTTCCAGGTCGCGGCATCGGTCAGTGCGGCGATCAGTTCGTCGTCGGCCTGGGCGCGATTGGGCGGACAATTACGGTTCTCCATCGCGCCGGCGACGAAGATCACGGTGTTGCCCGCCACCGAAAACTGCCCCTTGCCGCCCTTGCACCAGAGTTCGAGCACCACTTCGCCGGCGTCGCCAATCTCGAGATTCGGTATCCGCTTGGAGCCAGGCTGCGGCGGGACATCCATGGTCATTTCCATTCCGAACGGAAAGCCGTTGTCGGCCTGGGCTTGACCGGCATTGGGGACGGAAACCAGCAGCACCGAGGCAACGCCTGCGAGCTTCACCATGCGCGCGAATGAAATCATGTAACCTCTCTTGAAAAATCCTCAACCCCGATATCGCGCCGTTCTATTGAACAAGTATGTCATTGGCTAGGCCCGTTCGGCGGCCTTCTGTCCTGCGTCGGCTGAGGCGCAAAATGCCGCACCGAAGAAAACCCCGCGGGCTGCGCCGCGGGGATTTTTTGTTGATCGATATCGGTCTTGCCTCGCAATCCGCTCAATTGAATTTTGCCTGCACCGTCTTTCCATCAGGCCCGGTCAATTGGACGACACCTTTCGGCTGTGGCGGCAATGCGACGCTGGCTGTGCCGGAAAGCAGCGCGCTCCCGGCAGGCTCCAGCAGAATTCGCTGGGATTTGCCGCCGACAACGAGGATGGCAATCGCCTTGAATCCTGTCGCGGGAATCGATTTCTGGTTCTCGTCACTGACGAAAATTTCGAGCCTGTCGGATTTCGAGACCAGCTCGACATGATACGAACCGGCTTCCGCGACCGACCCGCCATTCATTCCCTTGTGGTCGTGCGCCGAGGCGGAAGCGGACCAGGCCAGCACGGCCACAACCATCAGAAATTTCGCATTCACCGTCATTCTCCGAATGTTGATGTCAAAAAGCTTCGGCGGCTGAATTTGCCGGGGCCGTTCCCGCCTTGCCGTCGGCACCCCGCCGCAGCCGCTCCAGCGGAGCTTCGCCATAGCGAAGGAAGAGAACGGGCGTCAGCAGCGTGTCGAGCAGGGTCGCGCTGAGGAGACCGCCGAAAATCGTCACGGCCACCGGATGGAGAATTTCCTTGCCGGGATTTGCCGCATCGATCAGCAGCGGCACCAGCGCCACGCCGGCCGCCATCGCCGTCATCAAGACCGGCGTCAGCCGCTCGACGCTGCCGCGAACCACGAGGTCGTGGCCGAACGGCATTCCTTCTTTCAGCGCCAGGTTGATGTAGTGGCTGATTTTCAGGATGCCGTTGCGAACCGCAATGCCGGTCAGCGTGACAAATCCGACCATCGACGCAACCGAGAGCGGTTGGCCCGCCAGCCAAAGCGCCGCGACCGACCCGATCAGCGCCAGCGGGACGTTGCCCATGATGATGAAGGCGAGCACGGTCGAGCGGTAGCGGCTGTAGAGAATGGCAAACACCAGCAACAGCGACAGCAGCGAGAGCACGCCGATGGTCCGGCTTGCTTCCTCCTGGGCCTGGAATGTTCCCTCCAGCCGAACGTAGAAGCCTTCGGGAAGCCTGGTCGACGCGGTCACCTTGCGGATCGCCTCGATGATGTCGGTCATGTCGGCCGTCCCGTCGGCGTTCGCCAGCACCACCACACGGCGGCGGCCGTTCTCGCGCAGGATCTGGTTGGGGCCTTCGGTCTCCTTGACGTCGGCGATCTGCCGGGCGGGGATCCATCCGGCCGGCGTTTCGATCAAGAGGTCGCCCAGGGTTTGCGTGGTGCGAAGCCGATCCGGCAGCCGCATCGTGACGTCGAACCGGCGATAGCCGTCCACCACCCGTGAAATAACGCGGCCGTTCGAGAGCCGGCTGAGCTGCTGGATCACGGCGGCCGGCTGCACGCCATAGAGCGCGGCACGGCCATAATCGACGCGGATTTCCAGCTGCGGAATCAGCACCTGCTTTTCGACCTGCAGGTCGGTGAGACCCGGGATCTCCGCCAGCTTGCCGCGCAACATGTCAGCGGTCGCGCGCAGGCTGTTCAGATCGTCGCCGAACACTTTCAGCGCAATTTCGGCCCGAACGCCCGAAAGCAGATGGTCGAGCCGGTGCGAAATCGGCTGGCCTACGTTGATCGCAGCGGGAAGCACGGCGAGCCGGGCCCTTATATCCGCGACGATTTCGGTCTTTGGCCGTTTCGTTGGCTTGAGATTGACCTCGAGGTCCGACGAATGGACGCCTTCGGCGTGTTCATCCAGCTCCGCCCGCCCGGTTCGCCGGCCAACGGTCTTGACCTCGGGCACCTCTAGGATGAGGCGCTCGGCAATCAACCCGACGCGATGGGATTCGGCGAGCGAGATTCCCGGATTGAAGAGCATGTTGATCGTGAAGGTGCCCTCGTTGAAGGGCGGCAGGAATGCGCGGGGAAGATAGAATGCGGAAGCCGCCGCGATGACGACCGCCGCGAGTGCGGCAGCCATCAAGGCGCGCTGATGGTGGAAAACCCGTTCCAGCAAGGCCGCATTGGCGCGCTTGAGCATCGCTACCAGCGCGCTGTCGCCGTGATCGAGGCGCTTGAGATGCGGAAGCATGTGATACGCCATGACCGGGGTCAGGGTGATGGAGACCGCAAGGCTGGCGAGAATCGAGATGATGTAGGCCTGACCAAGCGGCGCAAACAGCCGGCCTTCTATACCCGACAGCGCGAACAGCGGCACGAACACCAGAACGATGATGGCGGTCGCATAGACGATGCCGGAGCGCACTTCCTGGGATGCCGATACGACGACGTCGAATGCCGGGCGGGGATGCTCCAGGGCGCGATTTTCGCGCAAGCGCCGGAAGATGTTTTCGACGTCGACGACGGCGTCATCGACCAGCTCGCCGATGGCGATGGCAATGCCGCCAAGGGTCATGGTGTTGATCGACAGGCCGGCAAAATAGAACACGACCGCGGTCGTCAGGATCGACACCGGGATCGCAGCCAGCGAGATCACCGTGGTCCGCCAGTTCATCAGGAACAGGAACAGCACGATGGCGACGACCGCGCCGGCCTCGAGCAGGACACGCTGGACATTGCCGATCGAGGTTTCGATGAAATTGGCCTGGCGGAAGATGATCTGGTCGGCCTTCATGCCCGTTGGCAGCGAGGCCGTGATTTCCTTCAGGGCCTGTTCGATCTCGCGCGTGAGCCTGATAGTATCGACGTTCGGCTGCTTCTCGACCGAGACGACGACGGCGGGCTTGCCCATATAGCCGGCGTCGCCGCGCTTGACCTTGGGTGCGAACTCGACGGTAGCGACCTGCTTCAGATAGACCGGCCCGCCATTGACCTGCGCCACCACCACGTTGCGAAGGTCGTCCAGATTGGTGGTCCGCCCGATGTTGCGGATCAGATATTCGCGGGCATGCTGATCGGTAAATCCGCCGCCGGTATTGACGCCGAACTGATTCAAAGCCAGCTCGACCTGCTCGTAGGTGACGCCGAGGCTGCGCAACGCCGGCGGATTGGGCGCGATCCGGTATTGCCGGACCTCGCCCCCCATCGGAATCACCTGCGCGACGCCGGGGATCGTCAGCAGCCGCGGCCGCACCACGAAGTCCGCGGTCTCGCGGACTTCCATCGCCGATGCGCGGTCGCTGGTCACCGCGACCAGCAGCACCTGGCCCATGATGGAGTTGATCGGTCCCAGTTGCGGAACGGTGTTGGGCGGCAACTGGGTCCGGATCAGATTGAGGCGCTCGCCGATCTGCTGCCGGTTACGATAGATATCGGTACCCCAGTCGAATTCGACATAGACGATCGAAAGGCCGATGCCGGAAACCGAGCGGACCCGCGTCACGCCGGGAACACCGTTCATCTGGGTTTCGATCGGAAAGCTAACGAGCTGTTCAACCTCGGGGGGCGCAAGCCCGTCCGACTCGGTCATGATCGTGACCGTCGGCTTGTTCAGGTCGGGAAACACGTCGACCGGGAGGCGGCCGGCGCTGAAGATGCCGAGCAACACCAGGGCCAGCGCCGCCGCCATGACCAGGAGGCTGTTGCGCAGCGACTGTGTGACGAGAAAGCGAAACATCTGCCCTGCTCCTCAGCGCACTTGGTCAAGGAGTTCGGCGCCCTGCACGACAAGACGCTTGCCTCCGGCGAGGCCGGTGGCAATGAACACGCGGTCGCCGTCGAGTGGCTCCACCCGTACCGGGCGCTGTTCGAAGCGCTCGGGCGCGACGTGCTCGTAAACCACCTCCTGGCCGTTGGCGTTGCGCACCAGACTGGCCCGCGGCACCGCAAGGCCGACCTTTTCCTCATTGGTGGTGGCCAGGACCGTGACGAACTGCCCGGCGCGAAGGCCGGAATGGTCGCCCTGAATCGCGAACTGAACCGGAATGGATTGATTGCGGTCCGCAAAGCCGGAGCCCTGATAGACCAGCGTGAAGATGCGATCGGTCCCGAGGTTGGCGGTCGCGCTGCGAACGCCCGCCAGCGGGTCGAAGCTGCGGGCTTCGACCCACAGACGGGTCGGATCGATGATGTGGAAGATCACGGCATTGGACTGGGCGATCTGTCCGGCTACCGGCGTGCCCTCGGCAATCACACCGTCGACCGGAGCCACCAGCGCTTCGGGCTCACGTCGCGCCCGGTCGAGCGATCCGCGGCGGTCTTTCAATCCCTGCAGCTCCGACCTTGTGTCTTCGAGCTGGGAACGGGCAATGGCGCCGCTCGGCACCAGCGTTTCATACCGGGCGAGCCGGCGCTCCACGATGGAAATTTGCTGGTCGAGTTCGCCCTGGCGCTGGCGCATATCCGACACATCGATGGCCTGCAGCGGCGGGTCGACATAAGCGAGCACGTCGCCTTTCTTGACCGGCGTCCCCAGCCTTGGAAAACCGCCGGGCGGGGCTGAGAGGCGGCCGCCCACCGAAGCCTGCACGAAGCCGCTGGCGTTTGGATCGGGAATGATCCGGCCCGGCAGCTCGATGGCGCGCGGGTGCGCGCGGGATTCGGTCATCACGGTACGAAGGGCGAGAATGTGTTGCGTGCTCTTGGGTACGAACACGCCTCCGTCAGGCAGGCGCTGCGCGAGGTCGCGAACCGACTGCATCGCTGCCGCCGGAGCTGTGTGATCATGGCCGTCATGGGAGCGGGATGGGTTGTTGGACAGGACGAACGCGCCGGCGACGAGGAGAACCATCGCCGCCGCTCTGCGACGCCGCCGGACCAGCGCCATGACGCCGATGCCGGCAGCAAGCCCGGCCAGGATGGCGATGAACAGCGCCGGGCCGTCATGATTGAAGTGATAGCCGACCTCACCCGCGATGGCGGAGGTCGAGAACCACGAAGTCGGTCCGGCCTTGGCCCCCGGAGCATCCGGAATCACCAGCCGGGCGGGCAACACATCCACATTGCCGTCTTTCGCGACCGTGAAGATCAGGTCGTAGGCACCCGGCTTGCCGGACCAGGGCGCGTCGAGGCGATAGGGCTCGCCCGGCCTGGCTTCGGCTTTCTGCGGCCCGGCGGGCGTTTCGATTTCGATTTCGGCGCCATCCACCGGCTCGTTGGTTGCGAACCGGTCGAGATAGATGACGAGCACGCCTTCGCGCGCAATCGCAACCAGTTCATGCGCGTCCGAGTCGCTCTCGGCACGCGGCGCGAGACTGGCGCTCGGCGCCGGAACGGGCGCGCCATGATCGTGGCCTTCGTGTGCCAGCACCGGGCCTGCCATGAGCAGGAATAACATAGCCGCCACGCACCGCGCGGCACGGAACAAAAAGGACATCTGAATAACTCACCTGAGAAGAAGCGTGTTCTCGCTCGCGCGGCCGGCACGTCGTGCCGCCGCGACATCGTTGCTCAGGTGAGCGATCGGGGCGGTTTACGCAGGCTTGCGGGCTCTATGCCCGAAGCAAGCACGGCACCGGTAACGTCAAGACGGTGCGAATGAACCGCGGGAGGCAAACATTGCGCGGCTGCAACCAAAGCGGCCCCGCCGCAGCACCCCATGCCCGCCCCGCAACAACCGTCCACGCATCCGTCCGCATCGATCGGCGCTGCGCCCGGCGGTCGACCTGCGGTCAGGATAAGCTGGTGCGGGATAGATCCGATAGTCTCGGCAAGGGAGGCCTTGGTAAAGTCAGCCTCTGCAAAGACGTCCTTGGTGAACGCAGCCTTGGTGAGGTGGTGCGCCACCGGCGCATGGACGCCGTGAGGCACCGCATGATGATGAACGTGGACATGTCCCTGCAGGCGGTGGGCCTGGTCGGCATGGGCGCGGGCCAAGGCAGGCGCAAATTGAACGGCGATCAGGACGATCACCGCACAAACAAACTGCCAAAGCTTTGGGTTCGCGTTCATCATGCTCACAATATCACAGGGCTCTCGGCACTGCATAGGTCAGGTTAAAGATGGCTAACGCCTGCTGCGGGCCATTTGTCTTTCGGTCGTCTTGCATCTTTCTGTCGTCTTCAGGCCAGCAACGGTTCACGAGGCTTTGATGAACGGGGCCGCTGGTCCGGACAGGGTGTATATTCGCGCTCGAAACTGAATACTATTACGGTCCGCATCCGTTCAGGACGCGCTCCGCAGCCTCAGTTGAATTTGGCTTGCACGGTTTTGCCATCGGGTGAGGTCAGTTGCACCACCCCCTTCGGCTGCGCCGTCAACGCATCGCTGGCGGTTCCGGAAAGCCGCGCGCTTCCGGCAGGTTCCATCGCAATGCGCTGGGCTTTGCCGTTCACGACAAAGATGCCAATGGCCTTGAACCCGGTTGCCGCGATCGGCTTCTGGTTTGCATCGCTGATGTAGAGATCGACCTTTTCGGATTTCGAAACCAGCTCGACATGATACGAGCCGGCATCCTCGACCCTGCCGCCATTCGTGCCCTGGTGATCGTGCGCCCAGGCACAAGCGGACGAGGACAGGAGCGCAGCAACCATTAGAAACTTCTTCATTGTCATTCTCCAGATGCGATGGCGATCAAGCCCAGGCGGTAAGCCGGCCGACGGCGTCGGCCGGCTTTTTCTCGTTAGTGGTGGTGGTGACCGTGGTGGTGGTGATGGCCGTGGTGGTGATGGTGATGGCCATGATGATGATGGCCGTGGTGCCAGCCCCAACGCCAGTGATGATGATGACCATGATGGTGATGGCCATGATGATGGTGGCCGTGATGGTGATGGCCGTGATGGTGATGCCAATGCCCCGCGCTGCTTGCGGAGACGCCGGCGACCAGGATGACGGTTGCAGCGACTGCAGAGAGGATTGCTTTACGAAACGACATGGTAGCTCCTTGGGTTCTGGTAGCAGGGGATCTGCTCCATAGTTCGAACCCTATGATCGTTGCCGGCGGCTGAACGTGAGCTGAAACACGTTGGTGCACTCGCCTCTTCTTGAAGCGTGGACCTGCAAGCGAATTCGCAAGGCAAATCAGACACGAACTGCGCATTCATCTCGGCGTGCGCCACAATGACGCGCGTCGAAATTGCTTCGTCGTCGATCGTGTCGATGTGTCGAATCGTGTGCATGGCTGTTTGACGCGCGCGTCATTCACATCGTTCATGGAAAATTTCTGAACAGTTGTTCAGGTGTCCGCTCGGCGATGAAGGGAAAGACGATCGCCAGCACTATTGAAGGTCGCAACCAGCGCCGCGACATGGCGCAATTCCTTGCTGCTCACTTGCGACGTCGGCCGCAGTGAAACTCGGGTTCGGCAAATAGTCGGTTCGGCTCGATGGAGAACCAGGCAAATGGACGTTGTGATGGAAGCTGATTTGACCGCCTTGAAAGGCTGGTACAGTTGGGTGGGTTCGAACCACCGACCTCCTGTTCCACAGACAGGCGCTCTAACCAGCTGAGCTACAACTGCATCCTGCGCGAAGCCTAGGGAAGGATTTGCTTCGGCCATTTGTGACTACAGCACGCGTCATCGACTGAATGTGAGCTGGCGCACACAGTGGATCGGCTGACGAAAATGACAATCCAGCTTCGTCATTGCGAGCCACCCGGTCGGCGCGTAGCGCCGCCGGATGACAGGCTCCGCGAAGCAATCCATGGCACCACTTGCGGAGGCATGGATTGCTTCGTCGCTGTCGCTCCCTTGCACAAACGCGTTGCGTTTGTTGCAGGCAATGACGACGTAGCGAGAGTGGCTGCGACAAATTAACCCGACGGGCAAAATTCCGCTTCCCTCGTCGGGCAAATCAGCGGTTTGAATTGTCGCGTCCCGCCCGACAAGAGGGGCGTGCGCACGTCACGAACGCGCGGCGGGATGCGGTGGACGCTTGTTCACGTCTGACGACGGCGTGGATTAGGCGTACGGCAAAACCGTGTGGTCCTGGCGCCCGTTGCCGGCGTCAAGCTGTCGGAGAAGCGTGAGCGGAAACGGCGGCGACGGAGTCAACCAAGAACTCGTCTCCGGGGAGAGCGCGGCATAAGCCGTAAAGCCATTGCGCAGGGAAGGCCGGGTGTTCTCCGCTGCCCTGTATGCTCGTGTGCATTTTGTTTTGTGCTAACCGCACACGGGACCGCGGGTGCAGCGCGCACCCGGTCTTCCCTGCGCCCTCTTATTTTGGGGGCGAAGATTTCCAGCAAAGCTCGGGCGCATCGCGTCGCGAGAATGCGAAACTGTTTCCGCGTCATTGCGAGGAGCGTTTGCGACGAAGCAATCCATTCTTACTTCGATTGCCGCGCGATGGATTGCTTCGCTGCGCTCGCAATGACGTGGACAGGCCGCGGCGTACTGGATCCCCCACTTTCGCCGGGACGACATCTCCGTACGTTCAGTTGCACCCTACTGCAGGACCATCAACGTGAACGGATAGACGTAAGCCTGCAGTGTCACCAGCCCGCCGACCAGACATGCCAGCACGATCGAATGCAGAAATACATAACGAAGGATCGAGCCTTCGTGGCCGTACCAATTGGTCGCCGTCGAGGCGACGACGATCGATTGCGCGTCGATCATCTTGCCCATGACGCCGCCGGAGGAATTGGCGGCGGCCATCAGGATCGGCGACAGGCCCAGCTGCTCGGACGTGATCTTCTGCAGATTGCCGAACAGCACATTGGAGGCGGTGTCCGATCCCGTCAGCGCCACGCCGAGCCAGCCGAGCAAGGTGCCGAAGAAGGGATAGAGCACGCCGGTTGCAGCGAAGGCCAGGCCGAGCGTGGCATCGACGCCGGACAGCCGCGTCAGCGTGCCGATCGCCAGCATCGCCGAGATCGTGATCAGCGAGATCGCACACAATTTGATGGTGCGGCCGTATTCCGCAATCATCTTCGCCGGCGAGAAACTCATCAGGAAACCGGAAATGATCGCGGCGATCAGCATGCCGGTGCCGGTGAACGACAGATAGGTGAAGTCGAACAGCGCGGCTTCCGGTGTCGGCCTGGCGGCGACCGGGGGCACCTTGTTGATCAAATTGTGCAGTTCGGGGACCTGATACTTCCAGACGAAGCTGGCGTTCGCCCAGCTCTTGAACCCGCCATTGCCCCAGATCAGCATCACCACGCAGACGATGATCCACGGCAGCAGCGCGCTCCACAATTCGCTTTGCGTGAGCGGCGTCTTGTCCATCGGCTTCGGCGTCGTCATGGTCGCGGCCGATTCATCCCTACCGCGCAAGGCGGGCGACAACCAAAGCTCCCTGGGCTGCCACACTTTCAGGAACAGGATCAGGCATCCCATCGAAATCAGCGAAGCGCCGATGTCGACGATCCAGGGGTTGATGTAGTTCGAGATCACGAATTGCGGGATCGCGAACGAGACGCCGGTGACCAGAATCGCCGGCCACACGTCCTTCATGCCTTTCCAGCCGGCAAAGGCCCACACCACCCAGAACGGCACGATCAGCGAGAACAGCGGCAATTGCCGGCCGACCATCGCGCCGAGTAGGGATCGAGACCGGTGACCGAGGCCAGCCCCTGGATCGGCGTGCCCAGCGCGCCATAGGCAACCGGTGCGGTGTTGGCGATCAGCGACAGGCCGGAGGCCGCCAGCGGCGAGAAGCCGAGCCCGATCAGAACCGCGCCTGTGATCGCAACCGGCGTGCCGAAACCGGACGCGCCCTCGAAAAATGCACCGAAGGCGAACGCGATCAGGAGCAATTGCAGGCGACGGTCGTTGGTGACCCCGCCGATGGCGCGCTTCAACAATTCGAAGCGGCCGGTCTCGACCGTAATGCGGTAGAGGAAAATGACATTGAGGACGATCCAGCCAATCGGGAAGAAGCCGACCACCACGCCGAGCAGCGATGCCCGGACCGACATGCCCGCGGGCATGTGGTAGATGGCAATGGTGACGATGTTGGCGACGATCAACGCAGTGATGGCCGCGATGTGCGCCTTGACCTTGCCGCTGGCGATCAGCACCAGCAATGTGACCACCGGCACGGCGGCGGCAAGCGTCGACAATGTCGCGTTGCCCAGCGGATTATAGACTTGATCCCACATGTTCGGATTCTCCCCGGTTTATTATTGGGCACCCGGCCGCGTGGACGGTCTGGTGTGCCTGGCGCCTGCGGAAACGTTGCTCTCATCCGCGAGATCGACTGCTGGTTCGGCAGTTCGCCGAAACCCGCTCACAACCTCGCGAAGTCCAGAGGTCCCCCGCCCCTCGCCGTGGCAGCCATGCTAGGGTCAACCCGGTAGCTGCGACAAGCCGCCGCAGGCTACGAAATCTGCTACTTTAGTCCAAAAACCCTGATTCTTCCGTTCTTTCAGGCCTTTAAGGCCACCTCCCGGAGACGACAATCTGTGAACAGCATCCGCTCGACGCTCGCGACCGTATGGCGGATCGCCGCTCCCTATTTCCGTTCCGAGGACAAATGGGCCGGCCGCGCGCTGCTCGCTGCCGTGATCATGATCCAACTGGCGCTGGTCGCGATCGATGTCCTCGTGAACCAGTGGCAGAATCGCTTCTTCAACGCGCTGCAGGAATACAATTGGGACGTCTTCGTCAGGGAGATCGGCGTCTTTTGCGTGCTGGCGAGCTGCGCCGTCGTGCTTGCCGTCTACCAGCTCTACCTCAATCAATGGCTGCAGATTCGCTGGCGGCGCTGGCTGACCCGGCACTATCTCGGCGAATGGATGCACGGCGCCAATCACTACCGCATGCAATTGCAGGGCGACGCGGCCGACAATCCGGACCAGCGCATTGCCGATGACGTCAGGCTGTTCGTCGAGCGGACGCTGGATATCGGGCTGAGCCTGTTGAACTCGGTGGTGACGCTGCTTTCCTTCGTCATCATCCTGTGGGGGCTGTCGGCGGCCGCCCCCTTGCACCTGTTCGGCAAGGAGTACGCCATCCCGGGCTACCTGGTCTGGGGCGCGCTGATCTATGCCGTCCTCGGCACGGCGCTGACGCAATGGATCGGCTCACCTTTGGTGCGGCTTGATTTCAAGCAGCAGCAATTCGAGGCCGACTTCCGCTTCAATCTGGTTCGGGCACGGGAGAACTCCGAGCAGATCGCGCTGTTGCAAGGCGAGCGCGCGGAGCGCCTGGGGCTTTGGGCGCGTTTCCACCATGTGATCGAAAACTGGTACGGCATCATGAGCCGGACCAAGCGGCTGACCACGTTCACCGCGAGCTATTCGCAGGCCGCGGTGATCTTTCCATACATCCTGGTGGCGCCGGCCTTCTTCGAAAAGAAGGTCCAGCTTGGCGGCCTGACCCAGACCGCGTCCGCGTTCGGCAGCGTGCAGTCGGCGCTGTCGATCTTCGTCACGATCTACCGCACGCTGGCCGACTGGCGCGCCATCGTCGCCCGTCTCGACGGGTTTGAAGCGGCCATCGCGAGCGCCAGGGCGCTGGAGAAATCGAGCGAATCGATCGACGTCGTCGCATCCCAGGGCGGCACAGCGATCGACCTGCGCGAGCTCACGCTGCGTCTGCCCAACGGCACGCCGCTGGTCTCGGCCGATGCGTTAAGCCTTCGCGGCGGCGAGCGTACGCTGCTCACCGGCCCGTCGGGCTCCGGCAAATCGACCCTGTTCCGGGCCATCGCCGGCATCTGGCCGTTCGGCAGCGGCTCGATCGCGATCCCCGCCGGCGCGTCTGTCATGATGCTGCCGCAGCGGCCTTACTTTCCGATCGGATCGCTGCATGGGGCGATCGCCTATCCCGGCGCAAACGAAACCTTCAGCGCCGATCGGGTCAGGGAAGCGCTTACCCTGGTCGGCCTGCCCAAGCTTGCCGGGCGGCTGGAGGAGGAATCGCACTGGAACCGGATGCTCTCGCTTGGCGAGCAGCAGCGCCTCGGGCTGGCGCGCGCGCTGTTGCACGCGCCGCAATATCTGTTCCTCGACGAGGCGACGGCCTCGCTCGACGAACCCTCGGAAGCCGCGCTGTACAATTTGCTTGGCTCGAAACTGCCGCAAACCACCATCGTCTCGATCGGCCACCGCTCGACGCTCGAGGCCTTCCACCAGCGCCACGTCGCCATGGTCCGCACCGGCGACCAGTTCACGTTGCGGGAAGCGGTCAGCGCCCAGCCGGCGCAAGCCTGATAGCCGTCCCGGACTACAGCCAGCGCCGCGGCCAGGGCTGGCGGCGGACCCAGCGATGCCAGACCAGTGCGAACGCGGCCAGAAGCGCCGCGCCCGCCAGCACCGGCACGAACAAAAAAGTCCAGGGCAGATTGCCGGAAACCACCAGCAGCGGATTGATCCCCGCCGGCGGATGAAAAGTACCGGTCACATACATCGCCAGAATGGACAGGCCGACCGCGGCGGCCGCGGCCCAGGCATGCGGGCCCAGCAACTTCAGCACGGCGAGGCCGACCAGGGCGCTGACGACATGGCCGCCGATCAGCGCGCGCGGCTGCGCCGGCTCCGCGTCCGGCGATCCGATCACCAGCACGATCGAGGTCGCGAACGGAATGACCGCCAGCGGATATTGCGCGACGACCGAGAACCACTCCATGGCACCGATCGCGAGCGCGCCGCCGAGGCCCGCGACCATCCCCGCCAGAACATTGCGGTGATCGTTGCGGGAGGTCGCGCCCGCGGTGCGCCGCCAATCCCATTTCATCGGAGCCGCCCCAAAAGCAAAGGGGGCGGCAGATTGCTCTGCCGCCCCCAAATCTTCGCGAAGAAGATATTACTTCAGGTTGGTCAGCGCGGTCAGGTCAGCCGAGAGCTTGACGATGCCGGCTGCGCCGCACCAGTTCGAACCCACGCCGGACGGATTGATCGCAGTGACGTTGGTTCCGGTAAAGGCGTTGATTTCGCCGCGAGCGGTGAAGTCGCTGGTGAAAGCGTTGCAATCGCCCTTCGACAGGTTGGTGTCGGAGTAACGGAAGTCCAGCGTGAACACCTTGTAGGTGAAGCCGATGCCGATATTCCAGGTGTTGTAGTCGGCGTAGTTGATGCCATTCGGGAATACTGCGGTCCCGTAGAACGAGTCCGACGTGCCCAGCCACTGGCGGCCGAACTCACCCGACACGTACATGCCGAGGCCGCTGGTGCCGAACCAGGCGCTCGGCGCGATCACCTTGCCGACGATCGAAGCATAGGTGCCTTCGGCGCCGCTGTTGAGGAAGCTCGGCGTATAGTAGGCAGTGCCGCCCAGCGAGAAGTTGTCGTTGAAGGTGTAGTTCACCTTGCCGTAGACCTCGAAGAAGCTGACGTCCTTCTTGAGCACGTTGAGATTGAGCAGGGTGTTAGCCTGGCATTCAGCGCTGAGCGGGACGCCGGCGAAATCGGCGACAGCGCCGCCACCGTATTGGCAGGTTCCACCCGGATAGATGTAGCCCCAGGCGCCGACATCGAAGGCAAAGGCGCCGACCGTCAGGCGGGCACCGCCGTAGGCGTCGACTTCAGCGGCTGCACGGTTGGGGAACGAGATGCTCGCAGCACCCAGGCCGACGTACAACTGGAAGTCCTTGGTGACGTTGTAGCGCGGCTCGAAATAGGCGTTGACCGACGGCTTGTGGTTGGACTGGGTGATGCCGCGGAAGATGTAATCGTTGGTGATGCCGGCGCCGAAGGCGATATCCCAGGGATCGAACGCGACAGGCGGCGGGGCCTTCACAGCCTTGACACGCAAGTCTGCCGCGAGAGCCGAACCCGATACCATTGCCAGCGCCGTTGCTAACAAAGCCAGTTTCTTCATGACGATCCCCATCACCTTCTAGAACAGTCCCGTTCCGGTGGCCCCCCAGGGCGAGCGATAACCGACTGCAACCAAACTCAACGGCAATCTGGGACCTGCCGTCATGGGCGTGAAGCAAAAAAGACAATCATCTGCCGCCTTTTTAGGCGTTCTGTCTGTTTCGGAAAATGTTGTCGGCGGGTGTTGCATTCCCACAACAAGTTTGGCGGTCTTCGTGTCCGTTGGGCGACATCTGGAACCGGCAAAACAAGGGGTCAGCCGCCCGCTTGCCTGAGCTGCGGCCGAATCAACAGCCTCCGTAGAAATCCGTGGTGAAATTGATCAGCCGGCCGGCCTCAAGAAAAAAAGCCGCAGCGGTGGACGCTGCGGCTTTCCGATAGATCAACCTTGACGGTCCGCGTTCAACCTAGTGTTGATCGCCGCCATTGGACGAGCCGGAGCCCCATGACGGGGTCGATGACTCCGAACTCGGCGTTGCCCAGCTCGGAGCGGGCGCAGCTTCGGGCTCTGGCGCCGGAGCCGCCACCGGGGCTGCCGGCTTGGGCGCAGCAGGCTTGGCGGCGGCTTTCTTTTTCTTCGCCGGGCTCTTCGCCACGGCTTTCTTGGCGGCTTTCTTGGCAGCCTTCTTCGGAGCTGCCTTCTTGGCGGATTTCTTTGCGCTCTTCTTCGAAGCCTTCTTGGCCGATTTCTTTGCCGACTTCTTGGCGGCCTTCTTCGACGACTTCTTCGCGGATTTCTTCTTCGCCGCTACCGCCTTCTTGGCCTTTTTAGCCTTCTTGCTTTTCTTGCTCTTCTTCGCTTTAGCCATCGTGGTCCTCCTGTTGCCGCTGGTCGTGTCAGTCGAGCGCTCGAATAGTCGGCCGATCGATTAGTTCAATGCCGGCCTTGTCAGTCCAGGCCCCTTCAATTCAGGTTTTGGACCTCCTGTCGCCCAATCGAGAAGCTCAATCGTGTGCACCACAGGAACTGACGTACCGCCGGCAATCTGCACCATGCACCCAATATTGCCCGCAGCGATCATGTCCGGTTTGACTGTCGCAATATTGGCGATCTTGCGATCGCGCAATCTGCTCGCAATGTCAGGCTGGAGAATGTTGTAGGTCCCCGCCGAACCGCAACACAAATGGCTCTCGGGTACATCTTTCACCACGAATCCATTCTTGGAAAGCAATTCTTTCGGCGCGTGCGTGATTTTCTGTCCGTGCTGCAGCGAACAAGCCGAGTGATAGGCGATGGTGACGTCGCCTTGCTGGCTCGATGGATGCAGATCGATGCCGGCGAGATACTCGGTGATATCCTTTGTCAGCGCGGATATTCGTGCAGCAGGGCCGGCGAATTCGCGGTCCTCGCGCAGCATGAAACCATAGTCCTTGATGACCGTGCCGCAGCCCGACGCCGTCACCAGGATGGCGTCGAGGCCACCTTGTTCCGCTTCGCTTTGCCAGACCGTGACGTTGGCGCGGGCGCGCGCCAGTGCGTCGCCGTCCTGCCCGAGGTGATGGGTGAGCGCGCCGCAGCATTGCTCGTCCCTGACCAGCACCACCTCGATGCCGTGGCGCGTCAGGAGATTGATGGCGGCCTGGTTGATGCGCGGCGCCAGCACCTGCTGGGCACAGCCCTGCAGCAGCGCGACCCGCCCCCGCCTGTCGCCAATGGCCGGGAAAACACTGCCGGCGGCAGGTCCCGGCGCCGGCAGGCTGCCGGGCGCGAGCGCCAGCATCGCCTTGATCCGCCGCAGCAGGGTGGGTGTCGGCGGTGCGGTCTTCGGTGTCGGCAACAGGCCAGCGAACGGCCGGCCCAGCCGCGCCATGATCATGCTGGCGCGGAACAGACGCGGCCGCGGCAGCACAAAGGCCAGCACCGCGCGCAAGGCCCGCTCGCCCAGCGGCCTGGAATAATCCCGCTCGATCCTGACCCGCGCCTGATCGACCAGGTGCATGTAGTTCACGCCCGATGGGCAGGTCGTCATGCAGGCGAGGCAGGACAGGCAGCGGTCGATATGCTTGACCACCTCCTTGGTCGGCGGGCGGCCCTTCTCCAGCATCTCCTTGATGAGATAGATCCGGCCACGCGGGCTATCGAGTTCGTCGCCGAGCAGCACGTAAGTCGGACAGGTCGCGGTGCAGAACCCGCAATGCACGCAGGCGCGCAGGATCTTGTCGGCTTCAGCGATGTCAGGGTCGGCCAGTTGAGCGAGTGAGAATTCGGTTTTCATGTCGCGACCGCCCGCAGCAAGCGGCCCCGGTTGAGGATGTTCTTGGGATCGAAGCTCAGGCGGACGCGCTCGCTCAAGGCGGCCACGCCGCCGGATTGCGGATGGAACACGTCGACATTGCGCCGCACCAGTTCGGACGCCCGGACCAGCATCGCATGGCCGCCGGCGGCATCGACGCGCGCACGCAGCAGGGCCGCCTGCGCGTCCGGCCTGGGCGGCAACGCCGCCCAGATCAGCCCGCCGCCCCAATCGTAGATCACGTCGCCGCCGGTGTCGCGCGAAAGCTGCTGCCCGAGCGCGCCGCCGGAAGCCGGCGGACACACGATCCGCCACACCGGCCACGCCCCCAGCGCGCCTTGGGCCGCAAACGGCAGGACATCGCGGATCGAACTCCAGATCGCCGCCGACACAGCGTCATGCAGCACCTCCACGGCGCCGAACGGCGCGAGGGTCTTGCCGAGCGAGCTGGCGCGGTCGGCGGCGGAAGCCTCGATGCCTTCCAGCCGCAGCAGGGTCGTCGCCTGCCCCGGCGCACCGAGACCGGCCAAGGCGCCGGCCGCGGACCGGAACGCGGAATTCGGCAGATGCGCCGCACCCGACACGTCGTAGGGCGAGCCCAATGCCGCCGTCATCGCCCGGTTGGCGGTGACATCGTCGAGCCCGCGCAGCACCAGCGTGCGTTCGCTTTCGGGTTTCGGCATCACCTTCAACGTCACTTCCGTCAGGACCGCCAGCGTGCCCCACGACCCCGCCAGCAATTTGCAGAGATCGTAACCGGTGACGTTCTTCACCACCCGCCCGCCGGTTTTGAAACTGTCGCCGAAGCCGGACACCGCATGCGCCCCCAGAAGGTGGTCGCGGGCGCCGCCGGCCCTGATGCGGCGCGGGCCGGCAAGGCCTGCGCCGATCATGCCGCCGATGGTGCCGGCGCCGGAGACACCGAGCAGCGCCGAGGTGTCCATCGGTTCGAACGCGAATTGCTGGTTCTTAGAGTCGACCAGCGACAGCACATCGGCAAGCGGCGCGCCCGCCTGCACCGTGATGATCAGCTCATTCGGCTCATACGCGGTGACCGCGTTCAGCGCCGACAGTTCGAGCACGGCGTTGGTCGCCATCGGCTGGCCGACCAGGCGTCTGGAACCATGGCCAACGATTTCCAGCGGCTGCTCGCTGGCGATCGCCGCCCGCACCACCTGCTCGACATCCTTGGCGTCACGTACTTTCAAAGTGTCCACGGTGCCAACATCTGCTTCTTGTTGTCATCGTCCGCGAAGGCGGACGATCCAGTAATCGCAAGCACCGTGGCTATGCACTGACGGCGCGGAATACTGGATACCCCGCCTGCGCGGGGTATGACGACCGAAAAATGGGTGAGCCTCATTCTTCAAAATCGCGGAAGTTCGGGAAATGCCAGCCGGCCGCCATGCACGTGCACGCGGCCGAGCTCGGCGCAGCGATGCAGGGTCGGAAACACCTTGCCCGGATTGAGCAGGCCCTGGGCGTCGAACGCGCATTTCAGCCGCTGCTGCTGGTTGAGGTCGATCTCGCTGAACATTTCCGGCATCAGGTCGCGTTTTTCGATGCCGACGCCGTGCTCGCCGGTGAGCACGCCGCCGAGTTCGACGCAGCAGCGCAGGATATCGGCGCCGAACGCCTCGGCCCGCTCCATCTCGCCGGGCTGGTTGGCATCGTAGAGGATCAAAGGATGCAGATTGCCGTCGCCGGCATGAAACACATTGGCGACGCGCAGATCGTATTTGGCCGAGAGGTCGCGGATGCGCGCCAGCGCCTTGGGCAGCGCGCCGCGCGGAATGGTGCCGTCCATGCAGAGATAATCAGGGGAAATCCGGCCCACGGCCGGAAACGCCGCCTTGCGGCCGGCCCAGAACAGGTTGCGCTCGGCTTCAGACGTGGAAATCTGCAGCGTGGTGGAGCCGCAGCCTTTGGCGATGGCCTCGACGCGGCCGATCAGTTCATCGACTTCGACGCCGGGACCATCGAGTTCGATGATCAAGAGCGCCTCGACATCGAGCGGGTAGCCGGCATGGACGAAGGCTTCGGCGGCGTGGATCGCCGGCTTGTCCATCATCTCCATGCCGCCCGGGATGATGCCGGCGCCGATGATGCGGGCCACGCATTCGCCGGCGGCCTCGACCTCGGCGAAGCCGACCATCAGCGCGCGGGCGGTTTCCGGCTTCTGCAGGATCCGCACCGTGATCTCGGTGATGACGCCAAGCAGGCCCTCGGAGCCGGTGATGATCCCCATCAGGTCGTAGCCTGCGTTCTCGGCCGACTTGCCGCCGATGCGGAGGATTTCCCCTGACATCAGCACGATTTCGCAGCCCAGCACATTGTTGGTGGTCATGCCGTATTTCAGGCAGTGCACGCCGCCGGAATTTTCCGCGACATTGCCGCCGATCGAGCAGGCAATCTGCGACGAGGGATCGGGCGCGTAATAGAAACCGGCATGCGCCACCGCCTGGCTGATGGCGAGATTGGTCACGCCGGGTTCGGTCACCACCACGCGGTTGTCGAAATCGATCTCGCGGATGCGCTTGAATTTGCCAAGGCCCAGCAGCACGCCATCGGCCAGCGGCAGCGCGCCGCCGGACAGCGACGTGCCGGAGCCGCGCGGCACCACCTTGATGCCCTGCTCGAAGCAATATTTCAGGACTTTGGAGACCTGCGCTGTCGTGTCGGGCAACACCACGACCATCGGCGGCTGCCGATAGGCCATCAGGCCGTCGGACTCGTAAGGCAGCATTTCGGCTGCGCTGTCGATCACGCCCTCACCCGGCACGATCACCCGCAAGGCGGCCACAATGGCGTCGCGGCGATCCAGAACGGCCTGATCGGAAGCCGGCATCATAATGGCCATGCGTTTCCTCCAGGGCCTAGCGCGTTATCGATTTGTCGCGGTAAATCAAGCACGTCTGGGCGCATTTGGGTAGGCCACACCAATCTGTCGGATTGCCTTCCCCAAATCGTGAGTTCGCTCTCGGGCAAGCCTGCGATGCCGGAACCTGTCAAAGTTTCGTGGCTTGTCCAATGGGAACGAGCCTGCCAAAAGCAATCGACCTCCAGGGAAAGAGACGAAGAGCACCACATGAAAACACCGATCTTGGGTACGCTGGTTGTTGTCACCTCATTGATGGCCGTGTCGGGCGCGCTGGCGCAGGACGTCACCGCCGGCAAATCCTCGTTCAACAAATGCATGGCCTGCCATGCGATCGGCGAAGGCGCCAAGAACAAGGTCGGGCCGGAACTGAACGGGCTCGACGGCCGCAAGTCCGGCACCACGGCAGGCTACTCCTATTCGGAGGCCAACAAGAATTCCGGCATTACCTGGGGCAAGGATGTGTTCCTCGAATACATCAAGGAGCCGAAAGCGAAGATTCCCGGCACCAAGATGGTGTTCGCCGGCATCAAGAACGAGAAAGAGGCCAACGACCTCTGGGCGTTCCTTGTGCAATACGACAAGGACGGCAAGACCAAGTAACGGCTGCCAATATCGCGATTGCAGAGCTTCGGTTCTGATTCAATCAGAGCCGAAGCGCCCGCTTCCGGTTTGACGCGTTTTCTTGACGCGAACCGCTATCCGCCCCCGGATCAGCTCCCAGGGCATGCTCGCTCACAAACGCTGCATGCTTCGCTCAAAAACGCCTTAGTTCGCTGCGGCCGCGGTGTTCTGCGCCATTCTGCCTGTCATCGCTTCGATCTCGGAGATCACGAGATCAGGCACCGCGTTCTGCACCATGTGGCCGAGCCCGGGCAGCACGATTAATTTGACGTTGGGCGCAGTAGCCGCCAGCGGCAGCGAATGGATGTTGGTCGACACCGTCTTGTCGATATCGCCTGATATGATCGTGATCGGCGCTTTAATACTGGCATAGCGCGGCGACTGCTCGGCGACGGCCGCCTTCAGCGTCACCAGATCGCGCGCATTGGCGAGAAACTCGCGCGGGCGCAGCAGCAACGAGCTTGCGGTGTTTTCGACATATCCATCCGGGACCGGTTGCGGCAGGAACACGCCGCGGACGCCGGAACTGATGAGGAGTTTGCCCAGCGGCAGCGTAATCGTATAGGCCAGCAACGGGCCGATCACGGGCGTCGCGACGATCTTGTTGTAGCGTCCGACGCCGCCCGGCCACGGATAGGCCACCGGTGCCAACATCACCATGCTGGCGACGCGCTCCGGATAATCCAGCGCCATGCGCGCGCCGAGCGCGCCCGCCCAGGAATGCACCACGAAGATCGCACGCCCGATGCCGAGCCTGGCCAGCGCCTCGTCGATCATCCGTCCCTGAATTTCGGGCGTTGAGTCCTCAAGATTGGCGCGCTTGCTCCAGCCGTGGCCGGGACGATCGATCAGGATCACCCGATGGCTCTTCGCAAGTCGCTCACCCACCGGCTGCCGCATCACCTCGAGATTTGAACTGGCGCCATGCAGCATCACGATCGGAGGGCTGGCCGGATCGCGCGGGCCGATATCGACAATATGAAGGGTCGCGCCGGCAACCTCGACCATCCTGCCCTGGGCGGGATGGGCCCGCTGCGTCAGCCACACCCCACCCTGCGTGACCAACGCCAGGATCGCCAGCGCCGCCACGACAATCGCTACCACCATTGAAAATATCCGAATGATCTTTGGCACCAACGAGATACGGCCGGAATGGGTGCGGGTTTCGGGAGTTCTCCACAGTCCGCCCAGCCCTGTGGATAGCGGGGTCATACTGCCGTCACTGGGCTTTTTATACAGTCACGCTAACACTTTCGCCATGTCTCGACGTGTTTGATCAAGGTGTGGCCGACACCTGAAACTTGTACCCAAAATCCACAGGAACGCAGGCGAAGACCACAAATTGTTCCACGGTACAATCGGAGGACTACCCATGATTTCCGACGCAAGCGAAGCGGCCATCGACCAGATCGTTGCGACCTGCAACGGCGACATTCGCGGCGCGCTGAAGGCGCTGCTGCTGGTCAATGAACAGCTGGAAGCGGAGTTGGCGCAGTTCTACGCGGCGGCGGGCCTTGACGGCATGGCGCGCGGCAGCAACGTGCTGCATTAGGATTTTGCGCGAACCGGTATTCACCCCCGGATCAAGTCCGAGGGCATGCTAGGCTTGTAAACGCTTCAGCCTGATTTGGTCAGACTTGTTTAGTCCGACTTGTCCTCATCCCCCGCATCGGAGGAAGGCTGTTCTACCTTCGGGCAAGCGCTGAGGGTCGTGCGTGCGAGTTTGGCATCGTCGAGCGATCGATAAGGCCCGCTGCCGAACCAGATATTTCCGCCAACCTGCGCGTTGATCACTGGATTGCTGGTGACGATCTCGCATTTGTTGGAGGCGCGGTCGCCGACCACCCAATAGTCTGCGCCGAAAGCGCTCGTGCCGGCAGTGACCATCACCGCGCCGGCCAGCAGCAATGATTTCATGGCTTCGCTCCTGACAAGCTGACGGCCGATAATAATGCGTTGGCGGGAAACGTTCCGGCCTGTCCGGAAACAGGGTTAACCACAACGGAGCACAGCGATTCTGATTGAATCAGATATCGCGGCCCTCGACCTTTTCGGTCAGCGTCTTGACCAGTTCCGGCACCTTTTCGAGGTACGGGTTGACCGCGAGCGCCTTGCGGAACGCTTCCAGCGCGCGCTTTTCCTCGCCGAGGTCCTGCATGATCATGCCGAGCCCGGCCAGCGCCCCGAAATGGCGCGGTTCGCGGACCAGCACCTGCCGGATGTCCTCAAGCGAATGGGCGTAATCGTTCTTCAGATAGTAAAGCGTCGCCCGCCGGTTCCAGGCCTCGACATAATCGGGTCGCAGCTTGACCACGGCGTCCAGCAGCTTGAGTGCGACGTCGGCCTTCTGCGCGTCCATGGCCGCCTTGGCGCGCACCATCAACAGCGCCGCGGTATCGCTCGGGGTCTGCATCCACAGCGCCCAGATCCGCGCCTCGACATGCTTGGCGCTGGCCTCATCCGGCGCAGCCTTCAGCGCGCCGAACAGGAAATCCAGACCGCGCGTCCGATCGGCGCCGACCTTCGGCAGTTTGCTCGGCGCTTCCGGCAGCTTCTTCTGTTGCTTGGGTGGCGGGATGATCCGGGGATCGTTCTGAGCAAACGCCATCACCGGCACGGCTGTCATGACAGCGGCGACAAGGATCGCGATCCGGCAGGTGCGGGGTTGCAGGAATCTCAAAGCCATGGGGCAAGTCTAGACGCACAAAAACGCGCTGCAAAGCAGCACGTCGTCAAAGACCTGTGAAGCGGGACGGAATCGCGGGCGAAAAGCCGACCTCAGCCCTGACGGGCCTTGAAGCGGCGCTGCACCTTGTTGATCACATAGACCCGGCCCTTGCGGCGGACCAGACGGTTGTTGCGATGGCGACCGCGCAACGATTTCAGCGAGTTACGGACCTTCATGGGACAATCCTGATGCGTTGAAAGGCCGTGATGGAGGCCGAACCTGCGCTACCCGAAAGTGGCAAAATGAGATTTTTCCCGCCAGCGGCCATACCGCCCGGGACGGGGCGGTTTCTAAGCCATCGCAGGGGAGAATGTCAATCAACCCCGCGAAATCCGGCCCATCTGCCTCGGGGGGCCGCTAGTCAGCTGATTCTCCAGCCATTTTTCTCAAGAATTCAGCGTCAATTAGCCCCAGATTTTGGGCCCCGGTGCCAGGGCGAACCCGTATAAGAGGAATCGCTCCCTTGCGTCACCGACGACGCCTTCCGGCAGAATGGAACTGACCTCCTTATGACGACCGCTCCCCGGCCGACCATCAAGACTGCGGTACTGACCCCTGACGCCCCGATTAACCAGCCCCCAAGCGCCAGGCTGCTGCTGCCGGCCGGCGTGCTGCCGTATCAGCTCAACTGGCCCTACATTCTGGGGATCGGCGCCTACCACGCCCTGGCGCTGCTGGCGTTGCTGCCGGGCTATTTCAGCTGGAGCGGCCTGATCGTCGCGATCGTGGGCACGCATCTGTGCGGGCTGTTCGGCATCAACCTTTGCTACCACCGGCTGCTCACCCATCGCGGCCTGAAATGCCCGAAATGGCTGGAGCACAGTATGGTGGTCATCGCGATGTCCTGCTTGCAGGAAACGCCGGCGCGCTGGGTCGCGATCCACCGCCGGCATCATCAATTCGCCGACCAGCAGCCGGACCCGCACAGCCCGCTGGCAAGTTTCTTCTGGGCCCATATCGGCTGGATCCTGGTGCATCAGCCGGAGCTGTCCCGGCTCGGGATCTACGAACGCTACGCCAAGGACATTTTGCGCGATCGCTTCTATGTCGCGCTGGAACGCCATAACTGGCTGATCTGGATCAATCTCATTCAAATGCCGCTGTTCTTCGCCGCCGGATTCGCCGTGGCCTGGCTGTTTGGCGCAACGCCGGCCGACGCAACGCAGACCGGCCTCAGCATTCTCCTGTTCGGCGTCTTCGTCCGCACCGTGCTGGTCTGGCACATCACCTGGGCCGTCAATTCGGTGACACATGTCTGGGGCTACCGGAACTATGAGACCGATGAGGACAGCCGCAACAACATGATCGTCGGCCTGATCTCGAACGGCGAAGGCTGGCACAACAATCATCACGCCGACCCGCGCTCGGCGCGCCATGGTCATCGCTGGTGGGAGATGGACAATACCTGGCTCACCATCCGTTTTCTGGCGTGGCTGGGCCTTGCCACCGCCGTCGTGCCGCCGAGCGCGCATCTGGCAAAGCAGCCTGCCGGGAGCAAGCTGACGACGCGCGGGTCGACGGGCGTCCCGAACGAATAGGGTTAGGGGCCCGGACACAAAATCGCGAAAACAACCCCATGCAAAGCAGGATGGGGCCCTCGCGCGGACGAATGTGAAGGCTTCAGCGGGCCGGGTTCTTGACCAGGGCGCACTTGCTCTCGGACAGCGGCCACACGGTCTCCTCGGGCGGAATCGAGCGAACGATCTCGAGGTAGTCCCAAGGGTAGCGGGATTCCGCAGGCTTCTTTACCCGCGCCAGATACATCGTGCGTGTGACGCGACCATCGTCGCGGATCTGCGCGTTCTCCGAGAAGACGTCCTCGACCGGAATCTTGCGCATCTCCGCGGCGACCTTATCGGCATCGTCGGTGCCGGCCTTGGCGACCGCCTTGAGATAGTGGCGAACCGCACCGTAGACGCCGGCATGCAGCATCGAGGGCATCATCCCGGTCCGTGCCATGAACGCCTTCGACCAGCTGCGCGTCGCTTCATTCGCGTCCCAATAGGAGGCGGTGGTCAGATACGTGCCCTGTGTCGCCTTCAAGCCGAGGGCATGGACATCCTGAAGGAAGAAGATCAGCGCGGCGAGGTTCTGACCGCCCTGCACAAGTCCGAACTCTCCGGCCTGCTTCATCGTGTTGGTGGTGTCATTGCCCGCGTTGGCGATGCCGATGACCTTCGCGCCAGAGGACTGCGCGCGAAGCAGAAAGGAGGAAAAATCCGCCGTGTTGAGCGGATGGCGCAGGGCGCCCACGACCTTGCCGCCGGCGGCTTCGATCACTTTGGTCGCATCGGCCTGGAGCTGGTGACCGAATGCATAGTCCGAGGCGAGGATAAACCAGGACGTTCCACCCGCCTTCACGACCGCCGAGGCGGTCCCGTGCGACACCGCGTAGGTGTCGTAGGTCCAGTGGAATCCGTAAGGCGAACACTGCTCGTTGGTGAGCGCCGTGGTGCCGGCGCCGGAATAAAGCGCGATCCGCTTCTTCTCGCGCGCCGCATTCTGCACCGCGAGCGCGACACCCGAGTTCGGCACGTCGACGATCGCATCGACGCCCTCCACGTCAAACCAGCGTCGCGCGATCGAGAGGCCGATGTCGGCCTTGTGCTGGTGATCCGCCGAGATCACCTGCACGGGCTTGCCGAGTACGGTGCCGCCGATTTCCTCGACCGCCATCTCGGCGGCGGCAACCGACCCCTTGCCGGTGATATCGGCCGTCACGCCGGCAAGATCGGTGAGAACGCCGAGCTTGACGACATCGCCGCTGATCTGGGCCTGTACCGCGGCCGGCAGCAATGCGGCCAGGAGTGCAACGCCGAGTGCATTCAGCCTCATCTTGGATTTCCTTCCCGTAAGCGTTTTCTGGTGATCTTTTTCTGGTGGTCTTGCGTCAGCAATTGTTGGCGTCGAGCCAGCCGAGAACCATCGCGGCGAGGTCGTCGCTGTTGTCCTCGATCATCATCATGTGACCGTTGCCGCTTATGCCGCGCTCCGGCAGCCATACGAACTCCGCGCCGAGATAACTGGCGGTCGCCTCGTCCACTTCGCGGGGATGGCGCGCGTCGTGATCGCCGGTCACGATCAGAATCCGATGCCCTTTCAGACTGGAAGGATCGCTGATCCTCAAGCCGCGTCCGCCAATGTTGAATCGCTCGTTGAGGATGCGCGCGCTCTCCGGGACGATCGAACGGCGGTAGTTCTCGAAGGCCTGGCGCGGAAAGCGCGGCGCGTTGGCCCAATAGGCGGCGGCGAATTCGGCGCCGAACCACACCGGGCTCTCCTCCCCGGAATAGACCGGGCAGCCCGCGCGCGCGTCGTCGCGCAGCTTCAAAATGGCGGCTGGATCGTCGGGCAGGTCTGCCAGCAGGTTCGCGGGCGGTCCCGGCGCGATGGCGACGACCGCCGACACCAGATCGGGGCGCTGCTCCACGATCCACCACGCCATCGGTCCGCTGGCTGAATGCACCAGCAGCACCGCGGGCCCGACCCGTTCCAGAAGTTCGAGCAGCGCGCTTGCGACGTCTTGCGTGCCAAGCCTTGCAAAGTCCGGCCCCATGGGCGAGCGGCCGTGGCCCGGCCAGTCGGGCACGAAGACGCTGCGGCCCGCGGCGGCGAAGCGCGGCGCCCAGCCCGGCCGAAAGTCCGGCGTCGCCAGATAGCAGGCGCCGGTATGGCCGCCGCCATGCACCATGACGACAGGCGGCTTGCCCGGCGCGCGCTGAGCCGGACGGACGTGATCGACATAGACGGGGTGAGCCGCGGTTCCCGCGTAGAAGGCGGGCGGCGCATTGTCCCATGAGGAAAGCATGAATTCTCGCTGGGCCGGCACGGCGTCCATGCCACCCTCCCTGTCGCTCGCATTGATCTTTCTTGTTATCCGGCAATGCTAAGGTGGCACCGATTCTGATGCAAGGCGAAAGTCACAGATGAGACTAAAAAAGTCACATATAAGACTATCTAGACCGAAGGCCGCACCGGCCCGCACCGCGCGTCGGGGTGCGGGCGGCGAGATCGCCGACGTCCTCGGCGGCACCGAGATCAAGATCGCCTACAAGATGGGTTACGTGCTGAACTTCTACCGCGAGCCTTCATTCCGGAAGATCGAAATGGAGTTCGGCCTGACGCGCCCCGAGATCGTCACGCTGATCTTCCTGAATTTTCGCGAGGGCGTGACCGCGAGCGACATCTGCGAGTATACCGGCCACCTCAAGGCGAACATCAGTCGCGGGATCATCGCGCTCGAGAAGAAAAAGCTGTTGCGCCGCGAAGCCGACAGCACCGACAACCGGCGCCAGATTCTGTTCATCACACCGGCCGGCCGCGCGCTCTATGCGCAGTACATACCGGCGCTGCGCGAGCGCGAGCGCAACATGCTTGCGTGCCTGACGCAGCCGGAGCGCAAGGCGTTCGAACGCCTGCTCGACAAGCTCGCCGGCCATGTGCCGCTCTGGGCGGCGCCCGGTGAATTGTAAGGTGGCGCGCCGGTGCAATGCATCCTAGAGCCTTTTCCGTTCCGATTGAATCGGAACGGGCTCTGGATTCTTGATTTGACGCGTTTTCTCGACGCGAACCGGGATCCACTTCGCTGGAGAACGCTCCAAAACGGCGCTGTTGACCCCTTGCGGAAGTGGTCGGCTTTAGGAGCGAGCGCCATAAACCTTCGTATAGTTCCGCGACCTGTTGAGATACCCGACGTTTACCTACGTCCAATTGAGTCCCCGATCGCGATCATCCTAGATAGGGGGTACCTAGCGCCCCTCGCGCTATCGCTGCCCTCCTTGGGCGTTTCCTCCCTAGACTTGGGCCGCTTGCGCCAATGCAGGCGGCCTTTCTTTTGCGCGCCTCGAAGGATAAGAAGCGCCCGTGGCCCATCCTTCAGGCTCGCTTCCCATTACGCTCTAATTCGGAAACTCGACCATCGCTTCCCCGGTCGCGACCTTCTCGCCCGTCTGGTTGCGCACCATGACGTCGATCAAGACCCAGCGTGAGTTCTTGGTCACCTGCTTCGATTTGATGACCCCCGTCGGCTGGATGGTGTCGCCGGGCTTCACCGGCTTGACCCAGCGGGTTTCCAGCCTCCGGTGGATGGCGCCCGCCGGATAGGCCCAGTCGGTAATCATTCGGGAAATCAGCCCGAAATTGTTCATGCCGTGCATGATGATGCCGCCGAAATTGGTCTTGCCGAAATTGCCCTTCATGTAGTCGTCGTCGAGATGCAGCGGGTTGTAGTCGAGCGAGGCATCGCAGAACAGCCGGATCGATTCGCGTGACACCGCGAATTTCGGCCCGTCGATGCTGTCGCCGGCGTTCAGGTTTTCAAAGCTGGTGGTCATGATCGCTCTCCTCGGCTTCTGGTCTTATTCGGGCCGGATGGTCCAGCCACGGCCGGAACAGATCACGTCGCCATGCTGGTTGAAGAAGACGTTGTCGTGCACCACGAACAGCCGCTCGCGCTTGATGAATTTGTCGAGCGCGCGGGCCTGTAATGTGATGACGTCGTTCGGCCGCGCCGGAATGTTGTAGCTCCAGGATTGCCCGGCGTTGACGGTGCCGGGCGAGCGCATCCAGTCGTCCGCCGGCGTGCACGAGAACATCAGCAGGATGTGGATCGAGGGCGGCGCGATCAGGCCGCCATAGCGGGTGGTTTTCGCGTAGGCCTCGTCGAAATAGATCGGGTGATCCTCGCCGACCGATCTGCAGTACAGCTCGATCGCTTCTTTGGTCAGCGTGTAGGGGATGGTCTTGCGCGGCGCGCCGGGCACGATGTCGTCCCAGGCCTTGCGCAAATTGGCGTCTTTCCAGAAATCGGTCTCGAAGGCTTCCGCCTGCGCCATGCCATCCTCCCTGTTTTTTCCGCGATCTTTGATTCTGCCGCCTTGCGGAATTTGTTATATAGTATAATCAATTTCCCAGACCGAAAAATCAAGCCGCCGGGAACCCCAAATGGCCAAGCTCACGCTGCCCAATATCGACGATGTCGTGGCGATCGACATCCACACCCACGCCGAAGAGCCCTGCGGCATGCATGGCGACGACGGCTATGACGATTTCCAGGCGCAGATGGCCGACTATTTCAAGTCGCCGCACAAGCACCCGCCCACGGTTCCGGAAACCGCAGCCTATTACCGCTCAAAGAAAATCGCGGCCGTGATCTTCCCGGTCGATGCCGAACGCGAGACCGGTTTCCGCCGCTACAACAATTACGAGATGCTGGAAGTCGCCTCCGACCATCTCGACGTCCTGATCCCCTTCGTCAGCATCGATCCCCACAAGGGCAAGCTCGGCGTGCGCGAGGCGCGCAAGCTGATCGAGGAATACGGCGTCCGCGGCTTCAAATTCCACCCGACCATGCAGGGCTTCTATGCCAACGACCGCATGGCCTACCCGCTCTATGAGGCGATCAACGAGGGCGGCGCGATCGCGCTGTTCCACACCGGCCAGACCGGCGTCGGCAGCGGCATGCCCGGCGGCATGGGCATGCGGCTGAAATATTCCAACCCGATGTACATGGACGACGTTGCGGCTGACTTCCCCGACCTGAAGATCATCCTCGCCCACCCGTCGTTCCCCTGGCAGGAAGAAGCGCTGTCGGTGGCGACCCACAAGCCGAACGTCTATATCGACCTCTCCGGCTGGTCGCCGAAATATTTCCCGCCGATCCTGGTGCGCTACATCAACTCCATCCTGCAGGACAAGATGCTGTTCGGCTCGGACTGGCCTGTCATCACGCCGGACCGCTGGCTGGCGGATTTTGCCAAGCTCGACATCCGCGACGAGATCCGGCCCAAGGTCCTGAAGGCCAACGCACGGAAGATTTTGGGTATATAATAGCGGCGTCCGGTCGTTGGCGGACGGTTGAACAAGATGGTGTCCAGTGACCCAACTTGCCAAAATCGCTGTCCTCGTCGCCGCGATCTCGACGGCAAGCATCGTTCAATGCCCCGCGGCTGAATCGCCGCCGATCGCCGTCGAAATCGAGAGCCCGCTCGCCAGTCCGCATCCGCTGCAGGGTTATCTGCGGCAAACAAACAGCGCGGGCCCCTCGCCCGCCGTCGTGTTGCTGCATAGCTGCAACGGGAATTGGGGACGGCTGGACCAGCGTTGGGGCAAGCGGATCGCATCCTGGGGCTATGTGACGCTCACCGTGGATAGCTTTGGCCCGCGCGGCCTGAAGACCTGCGGCGAACATCCCCCGCAGGATCTGATCCTGGATGCCTATCGGGCCCTGAAGTTTCTGGCGCGCCATCCCCTGGTCGATCCTGCGCGTATTGCGGTGCTGGGTTTTGCCAATGGCGGTCGGGTGGCTCTCACGTCTGTCGAACACGGCTTCCTGGAACAGGCATCGCCAAACAAGTTTCATGCTGCCATCGCGTTCTATCCGCCGTGCCGTCATTTCAAAGGGCCCATGACGGTGCCGACGCTGATTTTGATCGGCGAGCGCGATGAAGTGACCCCTGCCGAAGAGTGCCGCAAAATGGTAGACGGCCGGGATGCCTGGGGCATATCAAGACAGAAGGATCAGGGCGCGCCGATCAAGCTCATCGTCTATCCCGACGCCTATCACGGTTTCGACGTACCCAGCGTCGCGATACCGGCCGAGCTTTCGGGGCGCCATCTCGAATTCAACCAGTCGGCAACAGACCAATCGATCGTCGCGCTCCGCGAATTCCTCGACGCAACGATTGGCAGGAGAGAGTAAGTCAAGTGACTATCAAAGCCGTCGTGTTCGACGCCTATGGCACGCTCTACGACATCCAGTCGGTGGCGTCAGTCACCGAACAGGCGTTTCCCGGTTACGGCGAAATCATCACCCAGGTCTGGCGCATCAAGCAGCTGGAATATACCTGGCTGCGTTCGCTGATGCGGCGCTATCAGGATTTCTCCGATGTGACGCGAGAGTCCCTGGCCTACACGCTGCGCTGCCTCGGCCTGGAATGCGACGAGGCTGATTTCGCCGGGATCATGGACAAGTACCTGCATCTCGATCTCTATCCCGATGCGCTTGCCTCGCTGGCGGCGATGAGGGACAAGAAGCTCGCCATTCTCTCCAACGGCAGCCCGGACATGCTGGACGCGCTGGTGAAGAATAGCAGCCTCGACCGCGTGCTCGACGCCACCATCAGCGTCGACGCCAAAAAAGTATTCAAACCGAGCCCGGACGCCTACTCCTTGATCGAAAGCACGCTTCACATTCCGCCGCACGAGGTCCTGTTCATCTCCTCGAACCCGTGGGACGCCTGCGGCGCCAAGGCGTTCGGCCTCAACGTCGCCTGGATCGAACGGGTGACGCCGGAGGCGATGGCGCAGGCCTGCACCAAAGCTGATCTCGTCCCGCCGATCACGATGTTCAAGGCGATCCGTACCCAGATGGACGAGCTCGGGCTGGAGCCCGACCATCGCATCCACGCGCTTGCCGAATTGCCCGAACTGGTAGCTGGAGCCCCGTTCCGATGAAATCGGAACGGGGCTCCAGATTCTTGATTAGACGCGTTTTCTTGACGCGAACCGGTGTCCACTTCGCTGGAAAACGCTCTACCCGAAAGTCCTGACCCATGAGCCTTGAATCCGTCCGCGCCTTCTTTGCCGAGAAGGCGCCTGAAATTTCGGTGATCGAATCCACCATGAGTTCGGCAACGGTCGCGCTCGCGGCCGAGGCGTATGGTGTCGAGCCGGCGCGGATCGCCAAGACGCTCAGTTTGCGGATCGGCGAACGCGTAGTCTTGATCGTGGCCGCCGGCACCTCGCGGATGGACAACAAGAAGGTGAAAGCGCTGTTCGGCGGCAAGCCGAAGATGCTCGGGCTCGACGAGGTCGCCGAGATCACCGGCCATGAAGTCGGCGGCGTCTGTCCGTTCGGACTAAAGACGCCGCTTCCGGTCTATTGCGATGTGTCGCTACAGGCGTTCGATGTCGTGGTTCCCGCGGCGGGCTCAACGCACAGCGCGGTGCGCATCACGCCCGCGCGCATGGCGGAACTGACCTCGGCCGAATGGGTCGATGTCTGCGAGGTCAGAACCGAAAGCGAAGCGACGGCCTAATCGTCGTCGTCGTAGGGTCTCGGCGGCAGCGGCTGGGGCTGTACCAGTGGTGCTGCACGGCCGCGCGGCGCGATTTGCTGTTGTGGCGCCCGGCCGGCCGGTGGCTGTTGCGCATTCGCCTGCGATTCGAATACGGCGCGGCAATTGTTCGAGAGCTGCGGCGTATTCTGCCGCAAACACGTCACGATCCGGCTGACATCCGGAACCTGATCGCTGCACAGTCGCCATACGTCGGGGGTGCAGGCCATCTGTTGTTCCCAGGTTCCCCTATACTCCTGGGCGAATGCGGTTGATTGCAGGGCGCCAACGCTTCCGATCGCGAGGGCAAGGCTGAGCCCGATGCGAGGCGCGGCCGGGTCCGCTCGTTTCATGTCCGGTCCTTTCATTCGAGTGGTGTGGCGATGCGGGTTCCAACTCGCACCGCTCCCAAAACTCTCCAATGAATGCGGCTACCCAACGTTCGCTCAGACAAAAAAATGTGAATGGAGTTCCCTACTCTGCCTCCGATGTCCCTCGCCGCGGCGACAAGTCGAGGGAAGCCCGCCATGAGCGCCCGACTGCGCGACGTCGCATCGCCATGTGATGCAGGACGGGGACCGCTAGCTTGCTACTCTTTTTCCGAGCGCCGCATTTTCGCGTCCAGCGGCGTCATGCCAAAACGCCGGCGAAACGACCGGTGAAAATACGAGACATCGTTGAAGCCGGAGAGATAGGCAATATCGCTGATCTTGCTCGCCCGGCGAAGCGGATCGCGCAGCAGCCGTGCCGCCCGCATCAGCCGCTGCTCCAGAACGAATTCCGAAAACGTGGTACCAGCGCGCTCGAACAGCATCTGTATGGCGCGCGGGCTGGCGCGGTGGCGCTGCGCGAGGTCGGCGAGCGTGAGCCTGCCGTCGCCGAGGCGCGACAGAATGTCGGCCTTGATCGCTTCCAGGCGAGCCGCCGCAAGGCCGCGGTCTTTCGCGAGTTCGGTCTCGTCGCGTCCTGTCCCCAGCATCAGGACAACCAGGTCCAGAAGATGCTGCGAGACGGCACTCTGCGCCAGCGCGTCGAGACCCGGGGCATGCTGAACCGCGAGGTCGTAATATTGGTGCAGCATCGCCGCGAGCGCGGGGTTTGGCGCGAGCGGCCGCGCAATGCGATCTTCCGCATCGGGACAGTAGGCGAGCAGCATCCGGCGCTCGATGAACAGTGACTTGAAGCGGCCTTCGGCCAGCTGCGAGACGTCGGCACCTTCATGCGCCGCATCGGCAAGGCCGGTGCCCATCGGTTCAAGATCGACCGACCGGCCACCGACCGTGATGCGCATCGGCGCGGCCGTGGCCAGCACAAAGGCGAGCGCGCTGTCGCGGTCGGCGCCGGTCGCGACGAACTGCATCGGCGAGCCTGCTGCCCCCGACATCTTGAGGCCCGGCAGCGGCACCGCGGTCACGTCGCATCGCACGGGCCCGGCCGCGAGCGGCGCGACATCGCCGCACATCACGCGGCGGCAAAACTCCTCCCGCCAGGCGTCATAGGCAGGCCCATGCGGGTCGCCGGTATAGCCGAGGCGCGGTGCGCCGCGGATCGATTCGCTGTCGGCCGCCATAAGCGCGCGCGTCTCCAGGCTCGTGTAACGGAACACCAATATCGCGTTGGCTGCCCGGCGCAACGTCTTCCAGCATAGTTGCGCGCCAGGCCATGGAAATTTGCGCTGCAGTCCATTCGGTGCGGCAACGCGTCGCGCCGCCGGCCCGGCCGTCCGTGGCATCGCCGCAACAGGCCGGCACAAACCAGCGTCCTGCGCCTTCAGCCATAATGCGTTTCGCCCGGCTCCAAGAAGCGCCGCGACGTTCCCGCTAGCAGTTCAGATACTGCAACGAAGGAATTGTCGATGCCGACTGGAATACAGGACCGCGCCCAGAACGCCGTGATGCCGAATGACTTGCGCAACAGGCTGCTCGTCACCACCGCGCTGGCGCCGCTCCTGCTCGGGGGACTGCTTTCGCTGGCACCCGGCCCGGCGCGCGCCGCCTGCACGGTGGCCGGCACCGGCACCATCGGCGCACTTGACTCCGGCGACGTGGCGACCTGCACCGGCCTGGGCAACACCGACAACATCAACGCTATGGGCAGGACCAATGTCACGGTCGATATCGGCACGGGAGGCGCCCCGGCTTCGCTTACGCCAGCCGCCGCCTTTTCTGCGGTTATTCTGTCAAACACTTCCTCATCGCAGGTGAATGTCAATGATCAGGGAACGATTCAGCACGCCGGCAGCAGTGGAATCCTGATCCTCAACGGCTCCGCCAGCAACACGATATCGATTGCAGCCGGAGGGCTTGTCGCGACCACGAGCATCGGCGGGCCTGCCATTGGCGTTCTCGATTCCAGCAACAACACCATCAACGTCGGCGGCACTGTGTTCGGTAACGCCATCAGCGCGCAAGGTGCATATGTTGGCGGGACATCGACTTCAAACTCAATCAATGTGCTCGCTGGCGGATCCGTCATCGGCTTTGACGGCATTTTTCTCAGCGCCGGCGGCAACACGATCAACAATGCCGGTACGATTTCCGGGACCGTCGCTGTGGGAATCACGGGATCGACCGGCATCGACGCCGTCTTCAATTCGGGCACGATCACGGGCGGCGGCAGCACCGCGATCAATCTGTCGGGTGGCGCGGACTCGCTCACGCTGGCGCCAGGATCCGCTATCACCGGGCTTGTATTTGGCGGTACCGGCACCGACACGCTGGGATTTGGCGGTAACGGAAGCGCGACGTTCAACCTCGGCAATCTCGGCACCGGCCTGCAGTATGATGAGTTCGAACTGCTGCGGAAAACCGGCACGTCGGTCTGGACGCTGACCGGCACCACCGCCTTCAACGGCGCCACGACCGTGGAAGCCGGCGGCCTGATCGTGAACGGCACATTGCCATCCGTCGTCACCGTTCATGGCGGGTATCTCGGCGGCAGCGGCACGATCGGCGGTCTCGTCGTCAACAACTTCGGTACGGTCGCGCCCGGCAATTCAATCGGCACCATCAACGTCAACGGCAATGTCACCTTCAACGCCGGCTCGTATCAGGTCGAAATCAACGCCGCCGGACAATCCGACAAGATCGCCGCGACCGGCACTGCGACCCTCAATGGCGGCACCGTGCAGATCGTGCCGCTCGGCACGGGCTTTGTTGCCAACACGCAATATACGATCGTCACCGCGGCCGGCGGCGTCACCGGCACCTTCGCATCGCTGGCGCCGCTAACCGCGCCGCTGGTGTCGGGGCAGCTCAGCTACGACGCCAACAATGTGTATTTCACGCTGCAGCAGATCGCAGGCTTCGGCACGCTGTCGTTGTCGATGTCTGGTTTGACTCCCAACCAGGCCACCGTGGCTGGCGCGCTGGACCAAGCCCAGCTCGGCGGCGTGTCCGGGCCACTCTCGACCGCCATCAACACCCTCGCCGCGCTCAACACGCCGGGTATCAAGGCCGGTTTCGACGATCTCGCCGGACAAATTCACGCCGACGGGCGCCGTTTCACCATCGATCAAGCCGGCGCCTTCCAGAATTTCATGTGGAACGCCGGTACCCAGTCGCGCGGCGAGACCGTGCGGATGTCGGCCTCTTCCTACGCGCCGGAGCCGGCGGACCCGATCGGCAAGGCGCTTGCCGCGCGCCGCGCCGCACCGGTGCAGAGCGTGTGGTTCGGCGGCTATGGCAATTGGGACAAGGTGGCGGCTACCGACATCGCCTTCGGCACCAACACCAGCATCGGCGGCGCCGCACTCGGTGTCGATCTGTGGAACAGCCCCGGTTTCACGGCCGGCCTCGCAGTCGGCGCATCGACCGGCAAGATCCGGTCGGCTAGTCGCGCCGACCGGATCGATGCCAACGCCGGCCACGCCGGGTTCTATGCGCGCGGCGAGAGCTACGGCTTCAACGTCGCATCGGCCATCAGCTATTCCTTCGCGGCGCTGGAATCCTCGCGCGCGATCCCGTTCCTGGGAGAAACCGCCACCGGCCAGTCCCGTGCCAACACGTTTGCCGCCACATTCGGCATCGCGCGGCCGTTCCAGTTCGGCGGCATCAAGGCCGAGCCCTTTGCCAACCTCGACTGGTACGCGACGCGGCAGAACGGCTTCAGCGAAACCGGCGCACCCGGCGTGAATCAGATTGTACAGGCCGGCGGCTTCGACGCGCTGTTCGGCACCGCGGGCCTGCACTTTTTGCATCAAACCGTGATGACCAATGGCCTTCCGGCGCAGTTCGGCGTCACGCTCGGCGCGCGCCATGAGTTTTCCGGCAACGCGCCAGGCATGCTTGCGGCCTTCGAAGGCGCGCCGGGAATTCAATTCGCGATCACCGGCGTCGAACGCGCCCGCACCACTGCGCTCACCGGCGTCGAGGCGCGGTGGGACCTCACGGCCACGACGTCGTTCAAGGCCTCCTACGAGGGCGCGTTCGCACCGGGCCTTGACCGGCACACATTGCGGGGCGCAATCCGCAGCGAATTCTAAAGGCAGGCCCCTACTCCACCTTGCCGATCTTCTTCACCGCGGCGACCAGCCGCGCGCTGTCGTCGGCGACAAATTTTGCAAATTCCGGCGCGTCCATGTAAGCGACCGGACTGCCCGCGGTCTCGAAGGTCCTGATCACTTCGGGCGCCTTCACCGCCTGTGCCATCGCGCCGCGCAACTGCGTCATGATCGGCGCCGGCAGTGCGCTCTGCGCGAACAATCCCGCCCAGATGTAGAACTCGACGTCCTTGTAGCCGAGCTCCTGGAAGGTCGGCAGATCGGGAAAGCTTGCGATACGCGCCGCGCCCCAGTTCGCGAGCACGCGCATCTTGCCGTCATCGACCTGCTGCTTCAGCGTGCCCGGCGCCGAGGCCACCGCCTGCACCGTGCCGCTGAGCAGCGCGGTCAACGCAGGTGCGGCGCCGCGGAACGGCACGTGCAGCAATTTGATGCCGGCGCTCGCCGCTAACATTTCCATCGCCACATGCAGCGTGCCATAGGGGCCGGACGAACCGTATGGAATCTGGCCGGGGCGCTTTTTCGCGTCATCGACGAAATCCTGCAGCGTCTTCCATGGCGCCGAGGCCGGCACCGCCAGCAGCGTGGGGTCGGCCAGCACGCGCGCGACCGGCGCGAATTGCGAGACTTCGTAGGCCACCGGGCGGTCGAACAGCCGGTCGGCTTCCGGCAGCACCGCCAGCGACGACAGCGTCATCAACAATGTGTAGCCGTCGGGTTCGGCGCGCGCCGCCGCCGCATTGCCGACCGATCCGCCGCCGCCACCGGCGCGGTTGTCGACCAGCACCGGCTTGCCGAGGATTTTTTCCAGCGCCTGCGCCACCGGCCGCGCCGCGAGATCAGCCTGGCCGCCAGGCGGAAACGGCACGATCATGGTGATGTTGCGCGAGGGGTACGCGCCTTGCGCGAAGGTCACATGCGAGAGCGCGGTTTGCGCCAGCGGCAGCACGGCGGCGGCTTTCAACAGTTCCCGACGATTCATTGGCATTTCCCCCGGCGTTTTGTTTTGGTTATTGGGGGTAGCCTAGCCTGAAATTGTAGGGTGGGCAAAGCGTAGCGTGCCCACCATTCATTCGCCGAACGTTCCGTGAATTTCCTTCATATCGCCACCCCAATCCGCGACGAGGTGACATCGTTCGACGTATCGATGAAAGCTGCTGTGGGGCCAATCGGCGACACGCGTGACGTGTCCGTGTTTGACGGGGTTAAAACGGATGTAATCGATATGCCGCTCGAGATCGACCATCGTTGTGGATCGTATGCTCCCAAAAACGGCGCCGCCAGATTCCCTTCTCGCGTTTGACAATCTTGCTCGGTGAGCGCGGCTCTTCCTGAAGACCGCGAGAGAAGCCGCTCTTGATCAAGCTCCACCGAATGGAGAAATCCGCGTCTCCTTCAGGCAGGGTCCAGATCGCGTGAATATGGTCCGGCAGCACACAGATCGCAACGGTCTCAAACGAACGGCGCTCGCGGACGAGTCGATATACTTTCCGCAGGCGATCGACTTGGTCGACGAGCAATGCGCTTGAACGATCGGCGAGAACGACCGTGAAGAAGAAAGTGTGGCCGCGGATCTTTGAGCGTCGGTAATCCGGCATGGACAACTTATATCACGCTAGAATGGTGGGCACGCTTCGCTTTGCCTACCCTACGAAGTCTCACTACTTCTTCTTCCCCTTGGCAAAATGCTTCATCAGAAACTCCGCCAGCACCTCGACGCGGGCGGGGCGCGGGCCGCCGGGGGGTGTCACCAGATGCACCGCGCCTTCCGGCTGCTTCCAGCCCTTGAGGATCACCTCGACCTCGCCGGAGGCGATTGCATCGCCGACGATGAAGTCGGGCAGATCGGCGATGCCGAGCCCGGCAATCACCGACGGCAACACCGCCTCGCCATTGTTGACGCGAAGCTGGCCCGCCGGGCGCACGCTGGCCTGCTCGCCAGCGGCGTTGGTGTAGTGCCAGACGCCGGGCGTCGAGAGATAGGCGTAGCCGAAACATCGGTGCTGGGAGAGATGCATCGGATGCGTCGGCCGGCCGTGGCGCTTGAGATAGGACGGCGCGGCCACCGTGTAGCGCGGCATCGCGCAGAGCCGCCGTGCGATCAGGGAGGAATCAGGCAGCCGCGCGATGCGCAGGCCGGCATCAAACCCCTCGCCGATCAGATCCACCGTCGCGTCGCTGAGATGCAGGTCGATCGAGACTTCCGGATACTGGCTCAGGAATTCCGGCAGCAGCGGCGCCACCGCCTTGACCCCGAACGTCATCGGCACCGCGAGCCGCACCAGCCCGCGCGGCGCCATCGATTGCGACAACGTCTCGCTCTCCGCCGCCTCGCCGTCGATCAGAAGCTGCGTCGCGCGTTCGGCCAGTTTTTGGCCGGCATCGGTCAGCGCTAGCCGCCGCGAGGTGCGGTTGAACAGCCGCGCGCCGAGCCGTTGCTCGAGCCGGCTCACCGCCTTCGATACCGTGGCCTTGGACAGCGCGAGCTCGGTTGCGGCCGCTGCAAACGACCGCAATTCCACGACCTTTGCAAAAATCGCCAGCGCTTCGAAATCCGGAAGTTTCGCCATTCGGCCCGCCAGTCAAGTCGGATTGATCGGGCCTTGCCCGCAATCAGGATGCAAGCTTGACGATACCATAGGGATTGAATTTGAAATCGCCTTCCGCGTAATCGGACTCGAAGGACAGTTTGGCGCGGCGCGACTTGAGCGTTGCTTCCAGTCCTTGCCGCGCGATCTCGTCAGCGACCGCATCCATGGTCGCGACGGCTTCGCGTTCACTGCCATGGGACTTCGGCACAAACACTTCGGGCAATCCGGTGAGGTGAAAACCGACGCTTTCCAGATAATCGTCCGAGGCCAGCGGCCGTTTGGCAAATGCCAGGCGGCAAACGCGCCGCAACGCGAAGTCATCATCGGATTTCAGCGCGGCACTGGCCTGAAGGATGAGTTCGTTCCACCTGACGAGGCCCTGCGCGACACCGGCGCTCTCGCCCTTGACGGCGATAGCCCCCGCCTTGATGACCTGGTGGACGAGCATCAGGGCACCGGTGGAAACGACCATGGCGGTTTCCGTCGTCATGGGCGGGCCCAGCACGTACAGCACCGATTGGTGATTTTCCACCGCGTCCTCATCGGCGCTGGAGCGGGCGTTGGGATGCACGCGATCCCAGGAAACCCCAAACGAGCGGCTCATGCGTGGATCCGGTTTGTCCTGGGAATAGGTGTGGTCGATGCTGAAGCCGGTGGCGAAATCGCGGATCGCCATTGAAGCCGCGTCCGACAGCTTCGCCAGGCCGTTCGCACCGCCGAGGAAGCAAACAACGTGGCGTGGTTTCACCGCCAATCGCCGCGCTTTCGCAGCGGCATCCTGACCGGGCGAGGCCGGCTTCCGCCCACCAGCGTCTGACGGTCCCGCCACTAGCAGCGCTCCCATCAATCCCAATACTCCGCGGCGAACGGCGTTCATGCGCAACTCCTCCATACGGCGCCGAATGACGGTGCCATGCCCCTCCCCAGGTGGCTCGCGCCCGAGTGACTTGGCATCAGTCTGGGCAAGTCGCCCGGCGGTTCGGTCCAGGAGGCCGATTCCGCGGCTTGGGCAGTCGAAAATATGGATCTCCGGCACAGGCGGTCTTTCCATTAGATCATAAATAGAAACAATGTGTTTCAATAGTTTCTATTTCTATACCACATCGGGAGGCATATCCAATGGCCATCGGAATTCAAGCAACGGAGAAATCCAATGGCCAAGAAGCTTTCGGGCAAGGTTGCCCTCGTCACCGGCGGCTCGCGCGGTATCGGCGCGGCCAGCGCCCGCGCCCTCGCGGATCAAGGCGCCAACGTCGCCATCAGCTATGTCGCCTCCCCTGACAAGGCCGAAGCCGTCGTCAAGGAATTGAAAGCCAGGGGTGTCGAAGCTCGCGCCTTCAAGGCCGACCAGGCTTCGTCTCTCGAGGTCGAGCAATTGGTGAATGACGTCGCCAAGCACTTCGGCCGGCTCGACATTCTGGTCAACAATGCCGGCGTCGCCGTCAGAGGCGCAGTCGATGATGCCAACGCCGACACCGCGGCACTGGCGCGCCAGGACGCGATCAATGTGCATGGCGTGGTCACCGCGATCCGCGCTGCCTCGAAGCTGATGGGCGAAGGCGGACGCATCGTCACCATCGGTTCGGGCATTGCGACCCGCGCCTCGTTCCCGGGCCTTGCCGACTACGCCGCGACCAAGGCTGCGATCGTCGGGTACAGCAAGGGCGCATCGCGCGACCTCGGCCCCCGCGGCATCACCGTGAACGTGCTGCAGCCGGGCTCGATCGATACCGACATGAACCCGAAGGACGGCGGTGACTTCGCCGAAGCCCAGCGCACGCAGCACGCGCTGCAACGCTACGGCACCGCCGAAGAGATCGCGGCCGGCGTCGTGTTCCTCACCAGCCCGGACGCGTCGTTCGTGACCGGCACCGTGCTCAACGTCGATGGCGGCTTCGGCGCCTGATCCAATCCAACCAACAGAGGCCGGGCGCGTTGCGCCTGGCCCCCCGCAAACACTTCAAAGGAATATTCCCATGATCGAACTCAGACCCTTTGCAAAACTCGGCGGCGCCGACCACGGCTGGCTGAAGGCAAAGCATCACTTCTCCTTCGGCAGCCATTATGACCCCGACAATATGGGTCACGGCTCGCTGCGGGTGTGGAATGATGACGAGATCGCCCCCAACACCGGCTTTCCCGCCCATCCCCATGCCAACATGGAGATCATCACCTATGTGCGCGAAGGCGCGATCACCCATCAGGACTCGCTTGGCAACAAGGGCCGTACTGAAGCCGGCGACGTGCAGGTGATGAGTGCGGGATCCGGCATTCGTCATGCCGAGTACAATCTGGAGCCGACCAACACCCGGATCTTCCAGATCTGGATCGAGCCGACCACCAAGGGTGGCCAGCCGACCTGGGGCGCCAAACCGTTTCCGAAGTCGGACCGTTCCGGCAAGCTCGTCACCATCGCCAGCGGTATTGCCGGCGACAAGGATGCGCTGCCGATCCGCGCCGACGCCCGCGTGCTCGCCACCACGCTGAAGGCCGGCGAGAGCGCGGAATACGAAGCCGGCAAGACGCGCCATCTCTATCTGGTGCCGGCGGCCGGTAGCATCGAAGTCAACGGCGTGCGCGTCAACGCCCGCGACGGTGCTGCGATCCGCGATGAGGCCAGGCTGACCATTACGGCACTGGAAGATTCCGAACTGGTGCTGGTCGACGCGGCCTGAACCCCACTCGTCATGCGCGGGCTTGACCCGCGCATCCATCCCGCTTCGCAAGAAGCTTTCGAAGGCGATGGATTGCCAGGCATAGGCGAGCGGAAGCGACGCCGTCCTTCAGACGGCTATGCCCGGCAATGACAGGTCCCAATCAACAACCCACCTACAAACTCAGGAGAGCCATCATGGCCAAAGTACTCGTGCTCTATTACTCCGCCTACGGTCACATCGAGGCGATGGCGAACGCCATCGCGGAAGGTGCGCGCGAAGCCGGCGCCACCGTCGACATCAAGCGCGTGCCCGAACTGGTGCCCGCCGAGGTCGCCAAGGCTTCGCATTACAAGATCGATCAGGCGGCCCCCGTCGCCAAGGTCGAGGAACTTGCCCATTACGACGCCATCATCGTCGGCACCGGCACCCGCTTCGGCCGGATGGCCTCGCAGATGGCGAATTTTCTCGATCAGGCCGGCGGTCTCTGGGCCAAGGGCGCACTGCACGGCAAGGTCGGCGGCGCCTTCACCGCGACCGCCACGCAACATGGCGGCCAGGAGACCACGCTGTTTTCCATCATCACCAACCTCTTGCACTTTGGCATGACGATCGTCGGCCTCAACTATGGCTTTGCCGGCCAGATGAAGCTCGATGAAGTCACCGGCGGCGCGCCCTACGGCGCCACCACGATCACGGGCGGCGACGGCAGCCGCCAGCCGAGCGACAACGAGCTCGCCGGCGCGCGCTATCAAGGACGCGTGATCGCGGAGACCGCCAAGAAACTCCATGGCTAACTGCATGGCTGATGCGAGATGGGCGGCATTCTCATTCTGGATTGCCGCCCTAGCTATCCATCAGGGACGATGGATTTAGCGATGGTCGAATTTCTCTTTATGGCTCAACTGGTGCGCCGTCCGCTGCAGGCGATTGCACGGCGCTGGTGGTGCCGCAGTCTCTACCGCGCCTCGCGCGGCCAGCGGCGCTGCCCGGAATGCACTAAATCGTGAAATCGGCCGGGACGCTGCGGCAGGTCCAGGCGCGGATCAATTCTCGTGGACAGCGCTGACTTCTGCCGTTGAAAGCCACCAGCCATCGCCCGCAAACCAGCAGGTATCATCGACGGCGTTATCGAGCCGGAGAGACCGCACCAGTTCCCAGCCGTGCAGAAACGTCTCCGCCAAACGGCGGCCGGCATCCTCGTCCTGAAGGCCGACACAGCCGATGAACTGGGCCCGGCCAAAGAACTTCGCTGGCCAAACCGCGCTCTGACTGGGACGTTTGACCAACAGCATCCCTCCCAGCACGCCTTCGGGCGCCAGCGGAAACAACAGCCGGCCACCGGGACGCAATGCGTCGAGCCACACTCTGGCTGGTTGGGCTGCACCGGCACAAACGTAGATCAAATCCGCTTTCGGCAAATCCGCCGCAATGCCCGATTTAGACTGAACATCTACTTGTGGCAGGTCTTTCAGATTGCCGCGCGCGCGATCCGCCAGGCCTTCGTCAATCTCATAGGCGTGCACCTGACCACTCGGTCCGACGAGTTGTGCGAGGATAGCTGTGTAGTACCCCGTACCCACGCCGACCTGCAGGACAATCTCGCCTTCCTTTAATTCGCAGGCACCGAGCCAGTAGGCATGAGCGCTGGGCATTCCGATATTGAGGCGTTGCGCGCTATCCAGCGCGACCAGTGTATTTTGATAGATAAATGCCGGATCATCATTCGGGGTCGTCACGTAATCATGCGCGCCGAGCGTGATCAGCCAGGGTCCCGGCCCCACGAACGGTTCACGCTTGACCGCGCGAAAGGCCTGTTCAATCCGCGAATCCCGGACCTTGGCTGCGGCGCAGACAAGGCTGGCATAGAATGAATGCAGATTTTCCGACCGCTCCTGCATGATCGCCTTCCGGCATTGCGATGCTCGATCCTATTCGAGGCTGTCGCCTGCAGGAAGCTCCGCACGATGGGCAAAAAGCCAGGAAGCGCCGCCATCACGGCGAAACGGGATCGCGATATGCGTTCCAAGTCCAATCGGAATGAAACGGCGCTAATGCTGCAATTGTGGCTTGACCATGGTCTGGCGAACTTCGGCGCCGCAGTCGGCGCATTCAAAGGTGAAGTCGATCTTCGCCATGCTCCAATGCGGCTCGACATCCCTTACAAACATCGGAATCCCGATGCAGCTCGGACAAATGACGAAAGCCGGCTCGATGTCGTCGTGATGGTGGATATAGGCTGGCATGTCGGCACTCCCCACGGAAGCATTCAGCTGTAGCCCTTGACCCGACCATCAGCATACGCCGCTGCCGTAAACGCGATCATGAACTCTTGCGAACACAGGTAGAACAGCCGCACAATCCTGCCGAGTGTGACAGATTTGCACGAGCGTGGTGTTCTTGCCACAGCGCATCAGTTCTCTTCGCGCGGCGGGGGTTTACCGGGCGCCCGCTTCAAATAGGCCGCGAGCTTCGGATAGTTGCGCAGCTCGCGGGCGACGCGGTCGCGCAATGCGTAGGGCAATCCGCGCAGGCTCAAGGCGGCGCTGATGTCGACCAGCGGCAGCGGTGTCACGCCAAAACGCCGTTTATAGTCATAATCGCCCACGCTGAAGTCGAACTCGCGCACGCCGTCTCTGTGCAAGGCGGCCATGGTACGTTCGATGACCAGCCGGCCCGGCGAACAAGCCGACCATTTGTCGCCGGCATTGCTGACCCGCAGCATGACATAGCGCGGGCCACTACGAACGCCGAACAAGGTCGCGACGACTTCCTCGCCGACAGTCAGCGCCGACAACACGGCATAGCCTTCGCCGACGCCATCACGCACGAGGTTTCGATAGAAATCGGCACAGGCCCCGTCGCCGAGAATGAAGTTCACCCCGAGATGCTGCATGCGGGCGCTCTGTTGCGCATCCAGGGTGGCAAGAACGCGCAAGGCTTCGTCGTTCTCTCCTGCAATCTTGAATGCAGCGGCAGGATACGTCGTAAACGCGCGCCAGCTCCGTTCGAGAACCCTGCGGACGTCGCGCTTCAGCGAACGCTTGTACTGATCGAAATCCTCGCCTGTGGTGACGAGATTACCGTTCAGCGAGCACGGCCCGGCTCCATCCAGCATCGCCAGCGGGTTGGACCCGCCCTGCAGATCGAGCGGCATTTTCTTGAATCGAATGAGATCAGCGCCGCCAGGCAGCCGGCGCAACGCCAGCCGCAGTTCGCGCCACAGGATGGCTGCCGCCTTAGGTTCGCGCGGCGCGGCCGGACCGAGCAGCGGCGCATTGTAATCGGTCAGTTCGAGGTCGGCGAACTCCACGACGCAAATGCGCTTCAGCTTGCGCCTGATCAGCGGCAGAAGCAGTGCGACTTCCCCTGTCGCACGATCCCTGACGGTTGCAATGAGTGGCTCGATACCGGGCTGTCCGGCGAACGCGCCATACCATGCTGCGAGCCACTTTCCGTGCTGGAAGATGGTCGCCTGTCCACGACGATACGCACCGTCCCAGTTACCTGCGACGGTATCCCAATTGTCGAACTCCACGGAGAACGCCGCAACCTGCGACGTGCGGTTCCGCCCCACGTGCCGTGCTGCGTCGTTCGTCAGTGTCGTCACGATCAAGCCGCCTTCATGCCGCCTTGGAAAGATCGACCACCTGCTCCGGATGGTCGTGGTCGAGCCGGAATTCGATCTCGTTGCGCGCCTTGCGCTCGCGCTTGACCCAGGAAGTGTTGCGCAGCGCCTTCTGCATCACTGCCTTGCCCCAAAACGCCGGCCCCTTGAGCGAACGGCTCTTGGGCGTGTATCCGAAGCGATTGCGCAACAGGCCGTTGGCCAGATTGACGATCCGGGTCCGCCTGATCTCTTCGTTCTCGTAGCCCACCGTCATGGAGATGTTGACGGTGCCGAGATTGTCGACGCGATGCGGCGCGTTCAGCGGCCAGTTCAGCATCTGCCCGGGCTCGAGATCGAGCACCGTTGCATAGCGATCGTACCATTCGTGATAGGGCATATCGAGTTCGAGCTCGAACAGCTGGATGTCCTCGAGGTTCTTCGGCGTCACGAAGGGAGGGTTCGACGGATAGATATGGACGCGCTTGCGGCCAGCGATTTGAATCAGGCTCTGGCCGGGAAGATCAGCGTGGTAGTGAACCTGCGCCTTTGGCGCCGAGAGCAGAATGCCGGCGTTGTACTGGTGCGGCAGCGCGAAGTGCGGGACCTTCTCGCCGATTTCGGCGAACATCTGGGCCAGCAGGTCGCTGTAGCGCTGGTCGATATCCGACACCATGCGCAAATTGAGCCAGAGGTCGCCCCTGGAAATCGCGTCGATGACCTGACGGCCGCTGAAATTGCCGATATCGCCGTGCCGCCAGATACGCTTGTCGCCCTTCACGCCGGTCTGCATCAGGCTGTAGTGCTCGCGCGGATAATTCTCAATCAGTGCGGCAAGATGATCCATCGAGAATAACGGTGACTTGTGCATGTTGTGCGCAAGCCGGATGGGTGCGTGTCCCCACAGCACCGAATGGGTATCGTCCCAATTGCTGAAAACGCGATCTGCCGCCATCGTCCAACTCCTTTTTGACCAAATATTTTTTTCGCCCGGATGACGACCGATTCCGGCTTGCGTCCTGCACGCTGTCCCGAAATCTCAGATGGCTGCCACGCCGTCGATCATCCGATGTCCCGTTATGAGACGGCCGGACAACCTTCACGCTCTAACTGGCAAGAAGGATGCCGCAGGGGTGTCGCACCCGCTTACCGGACGATAATGTCTGGGATGTATGGCTAACGCTGGCATAACCGAGAGAGCGCCGGCGAACCCCACGATGGCTTCAGAACCGCAATATCGGGCGCTGTTTCTCGGCGCGGGACCGCAAATGAAGTGCGGCGTCGGGCAATTCACGCGATTGCTGGGCGAGTGGATCGAAAAGGCCGAACCCGGCAGTTGCACGACGTTAACCCTGACGCGATCGGAAGGGTCATTCACCGATATCTGGCGCGCCGTCGGCTCCGCACGGAGCGTGGTCTGCAACTTTCCGATCGTGGCCTGGAAGCGCGTGATGTTCGCGCCGCTGCTGGCGATGGCCATGGCGCGGCTGCGCCGGCGCAAAACTGTCCTGATTCAGCACGAATGGGCCGGGCTGCATTGGTTGCGCCGGATCACCTATATCCCGGCTCTCGTGCTCGCCAATACCATCGTCATGTTCTCGCCGCTGGTGCGGCGGGAACTCGCCGAGGATTCCCTGGTGGGCTGGACCGCGAAAAAACTCGTGCTGGCCCCGCTGCCGCCGAACCTCGAGGCGCCTGCAGGGATGGCGGATTCAGAATTGCGCCGGCGTCTCACGGCTGCAAGGCAGGATGGACGGCTGGTGATCGGTCATTTCGGTTCGATCTATCCGGCCAAGCAACCCAATGCGCTGCTGGAGATCGGCGCGATCCTGAAGCAGCGTGGGCTGAGGCCGCTAATCGTCTATGTCGGCTCCTTCATCCGCGGCACCGACAACGTCGAGGAGGAATTCCACGCCCGCGCCACGGAGCTCGGAATCGCCGATGATGTGATCGTATCCGGTTTCGTCGCCTCCGATCACGAGGTGTTCGGGCTGTTCGGCGCGGTCGACGGGTTTTGCTATCCGCTCGACGAAGGGCTCACCGCGCGCCGCTCCAGCGTTCTCGCCTGCGTGCAGGCCGGCCGGCCGCTGATCGTAACCGGCCCCGAGATGCCTGACGAATTCGACCATCATGTGCGATTCAAGGAATTGATCGATCGCGGCGCCATCGTGCTCGTGCCGCGGGGATCGAGCGCGGACGCCTACGCCGATGGCATCGTTGCCGCGCTGAAACGGCCGCCGGTGCAAGCCGCGTTCGACTTCGATGGGTGGTGGCAGGACGTCGCGAACGCGGTTCGCGCGCAGCTCTAGATTCTTGATTTGACGCGTTTTCTTGACGTGAACCGGTGCCCACTTCGCTGGAAAACGCTTTGTGCCTCACTCCCGGACACGAAATCGCGCCAGAAAGTGCAAGCCGAACACCGCCACCAGGAAGGTAAACCACAGGGGATCGGCGCGGTCGAGGAAGAAGCTCTCCATCGCCGACAGATAAAGTCCGAACAGCCAGATGCGCAACAGCGCCATCGCCAGCGGACCGTTATTGCCGCCCTGATCGGCTTGCTGGAAATTCCGGAGCGGCACGATCACCAGCACCACGATGAGCAGGATCAGTCCGGGCAGGCCCATGCCGAGCGCGGTATCGAGATAACCATTGTGGCTGTGCGCCGCGAACGCGGCCCATTCCTTGCCCGCTGGCAACTCCTCGAACGCCTTGCTGCCCCAGAAAGCCACGAAGCCATAGCCGGTTGCCAGCCGCTGCCGCAGCGCGTCCAGCGCGAAATTCCAGATGTCGGTACGGCCGGTGAAGGTCGAATCCAGCGGCAGCAGCTTGGCGATCGCAGCCAGGCCATCGCTCATGACGGTGCCGACGCTGAGCATGTTCAGCAACAGCAGCGGCGTCAGGAGCAGGATCGCCCGCACCCAGAACGAGCGAAACACAGATGTAAGCGAAGTCAAAAGCAGCACGGCGAAGCACAGCGTCAACGAACTCTTGCCGGCGGCATGAAACAGAAACAACGAACTAAGGCCGATAATGACCGCGCCGGACAGAAGTGCGCCGGAACGCGCGATATAGATCCCCAGGAACAGCAGCATCGCCATCACGCCGGCGGCCACGTTCTTGTGACCGAAGGCGCCGCGCCAGTCGCCGGCCAGCAGCGGCTCCTGCGGATCGGTGGCCTGATGGATCGAATATTGTGGCGCCAGCAGGATTCCGAGGTAACAGACCGCGAGCAGGATCAGCGCCGCGATGCTGAGGAACCGCATCAGCTCGTTTTGCGATTTCGGCAGCAGCAGCATGGTCGACGTCACAGCGATAACGCACGCCGTCAAGACAAACCGCCGCATCGATGTGGCAGGATCGACCGACAAAACCACCGTCACACAGACCCATCCGGCAAACAGCAGGAACGACGGCGTCAGCAACGTGGCCAGCCCGCGCATGTTGTCACGCGCCGCGAGGGTAATCATCAGCACCGCAAGGCCGCCGAACACCAGATAGGTCGGCGCCTCATTGCCGGTACTGACTTCGCCGATTTGTATGTCGCCGAGATCGGCGAACGGCCGCAACGAAATCCATGCCAGTACCAGCGCTCCGACGAACGCGGCGCAGCGGACGACATCCAGCACTTGCTGCCGCCAAACCCCTCCTGCGACGATACGAAGCTGAGACGTGATGGCGAGTTGGCTCACGTGATCTTCGAGGCCTTGTAGGGTTGAGGTTCGATGCCGATTGCGGCCAGCACGCTGCCGATCGCCACCGTCATCGGATGCATCGCAATGATGCGGTCGCGCTCCGTCAGGGCCGCCCGCCCGGCCTGGAGAAACGAGAGCGGAAACGCCGCCAGCAATTTCAGCGTCAGCCTGGCGCGCAGCCAGAGTGTCGGCGTCGCCTTACGCTGGACGTGATAATTGATCGCGCCGATCCGCAGGCCGCGGCTGATCAGCCAGCTCAGCCTGGTCCGGCTCGGTGGCACCGTCTCGCTGATCGTGGCCTCTGCCACCCAGTGAAAGCGCATGCCAAGACGCAGGCAGCGGTAGAAGAAATCGGTGTCGCCGCCGCCGAGAAAATTGAAACGCAGATCGAACGCCGGGGCATCAACGCGCTCGAACACCGAGCGCCGGATCAGGCAATTGCCGCAGCCATAGATCACCGGAACCGGTCCTGACGTGTCGTAGGCCGGAGCGAAGGCCGGATGACGACGCAGCCCGCGCTTTCGCGCGTCATCGAAGTCAGGCATGACCGGCCCGCCGACGATGTCGGCCCCGGTGGCTTCGGCGGTCAAGATCATGCGCTCCAGCCAGTCCGGCGAGGCAATTTCGTCATCGTCGATCATCAGGAAACTTGACGCTGCCAGGAAGGTTGCCAGCGCCGTCTCGAACGCCGCGTTGATCGCATGGCAATTGCCCTGGCGCGGCTCGACCACGCAGAGACCGGGAAACTTGTTCGATGCCAGGAACTCGGTCGCAACCGGAACGCTCTCGCTCCGCAGCGCATCGTTCTCGACCATGACCACTGCAAAGCGGTGACCGGTACGCTGGCGGGCCAGCGATTCCAGCGTCTGCCGCAGATGCTGCGGCCGGCGAAAGCAGGGAATGCAGACGACGATCCCGATCGATGCAGGATCGAGGGAAGGCGAGATCGCCGCCAGGGCGCGGGCAGCGTTCGGCATGGTGTCAGCGGTTTCCATCGGCGGGCAATCCGTTCAAACTCTGGCGCATGACGTTTGCTATGGGTCCAGACGATACAAGAGCATTGCTGCAATATCCGGTCCGACAGGATGCCTGGTGGTGCCGAATTGTTCCCGACGGTTAATGGACGGGGTTAAGTTTGAATTAAATCAGGTTCAGGCTCCGGGCTCAGCGGCTGAACAGCTTGCCGAACAGCTTCTGGGATTTGGGAAACTGCCCGTTGGAGATCCGCGTGGGCCACAATCCGTCGACGTCGAAATAGGCCGCGTAGGCGATGTTGTTCCGATGCTTCACGAACCAGTCGTGCATCTGCTGAATGAAGTATGGATTGTCGCCGAAATTGCCGACGCCCCATTCGGGATAGCTCATCGGCTTGCCATGCCTGGCGGCAAAGTCGCGGTGCCATTCCAGGCCAAACGGAGCCTTGAGATAGAAGGCGTCCCAACGCTCTTCCGGCGAGCCCTCATGTTTGAAATCGTAGATATCCAGACCGATGTAGTCGACGACATCGTCGCCCGGATAGGCCAGGTCCGCCGGCGTATCCTGCGTTCCCCATCCCGGACACCAATCATATTTGAACTCGCTGGAGTGGCGCCGGAAGATTCCGACCACGCGCCGGAACGCCGCGATGTAGTCGGCTTCATGATCCTTGGCGAACCACGCCATCTGGGACAGATTCATCTCCCAGCCGAGACGGATGATCGCCTTTGGCTGTGCATCGGCGATCGCACGCGCCGCCGCCTCGAACTCGCCGTCGTGCAAGCCATTGGCGACGTCGGCGAGCGGCGTTCCCGGAACCGTCAGCGGCACCGACCAGACGACGTTCCGCGACGGGTTGAGCTTCTTCCAGATGCCGGGAACCCAGGTCAGCTTGTGGAAATCTTCCCAGTTCGCCTGGCCGTAGAAATCGACGCCCACCACCGACGATGGCGGCTGTTTCAGCCATTTTTCCCAGGCCTGCAGGGTATGCTCGCGCCCAACGGGGCCCCAATCGACGAAGGCTCCGGCAAATTTCGCGGGACTTGAATTGGCAGGACTCGAATTGACTTGGCTCGAATTGACGCGCGGAGCGGCGTTGGTGTCGACGCGGGCCAGCAACAGCAGGCTCAAGACAAAGGCCACCAGAAAAAATACCAGGCGCTTGAGGCCCACCCGGCGGCGAGGCGCGGGGCGGTCAGTTCGAAACATTAGACGTCCTTGTCAATTTGTTGCCGAAGACAGCAGACAGCCTTCGGCCGACCTCTGCTGCGCCTTTGTCGGTGAGATGGCCCGCGTCGAACTGCATCGGAATATCGGCTTCGACGAACTCGTCGCAACGACCATCCCGGCAGACCGCATCGTAGACGGATGAGTAGGTCGCGCCGCGAGCCTTTACCAAAGCGCCCATGGCGAGATCGCGCTCGCGAATTCCGGGTGTGCGCCTTGTGCTGGCAAGGGACGGATGGTCGCGCAAAATCCCGTCGATCAGGAGCCGCGGCAGAGGGGCATCGTATTCGACGATCGGTCCAAGCACGATGACATCGGTCCCTCTGGATTTCAGGGTATCCAGCGTGGCCGACAGGTTCGGCAGATCCTCATCCTTCCATGACGCGGAGAGAATGACCTTGTCGACATGGTTGTTGACGAGGAAATCGTTGAACGCGAGTTCCATCAGATCGCGACAGGCTTTCATTTCGACCCGAGCCCCCGCCGGAACAGCCGGGCGGCATTCGCTTGCCGTTGCCTGCAGGATATTCACCTGCGGCATGGCGACGGACAGCCCGGACCAGAGGTGCGCGGCATGGCTGTCGCCAATGAGCAGATAGTTCGGCCGCGCCGGATCCAGTTTCAGGCAGGTTTCGGCGTCGAACCGCTGGCGGTTGGCCGATATGAAGCAGCGTCCGGTCCGGAACGCGGCGGACGAATCGTAGGCAAGATAAGCACCGATATCCACGACGCGTTGCGGAAAGCGGTATGGCGCGCCACTCGCGAAGAATACCAGCGCGCACAGCGCGAACGTCGAGCCGATCGCGGCTGATGCGGCGCCGAAGACGGCCCCCTTCGATGTCTCCCGCGCCATCGAACGGAACGGCAGTTCGACCAATTTCCACGACAGATAGGCGAGCCCCACGGACAGCGTGATCAACGTCAGTTTGGTCGATGCTGCCGATTCCGCGCCGAACACCATGTCGGTGCGCTGGAACACGATCAGCGGCCAGTGCCACAAATAGAGCGAATAGGATATCAGCCCGATAGCGACGAAGGGCGGCAGCGCCAGCAATCGTCCGGCCATCGATACCCCGCTCTCGCTGGAAGCGATCACCAGTGCTGCGCCAAGGCAGGCGAGCGACGTCATCAGCAGAAGCGGCGCCGACGCCGATCCAAGCAGGATCACGCCAAGCAGCAGCAGCAGCCCGGCTCCGCCGCAAATGTTCTTCCAGAATCTTGTTTCCGGCACCGGGATAAATTTGACAGCCAGCATCGCACCCAGCGCCAATTCCCAGGCGCGGAAAGGCATGAGATAGAATGTAAAGGTGAGATTTCTCGTACTCATGGCGATGGCAGCCGCAAACGAGAGCGCAGCGACAGCCGCGAACAGGAACTTGGCGTGCTTCGGGACCCAGCGATAGACAAAGAGCATCAACAACGGCGCGATGACGTAGAACTGCTCCTCCACGCTAAGCGACCAAGTATGTAGCAGAGGCTTTGTTTCGGCCGGCGCATCGAAATATCCGGCGGTCTGGGCAAAGTAGGCGTTGGAGACCGAGCCGATGGCGCTGGCAAGGCTCTTTGAATAGCCGATCAGTTCGGCCGGCAGCAAATAGATATAGGCGAAGACGCTCGTCACCAGGAACATCACGAGCAGCGCCGGGAGGATTCGCAGGATCCGGCGCTTGTAGAAATTTCCAAGCGAGAACGATCCGTTGCGGATATCCGCATCGATCATGCCGCAGATCAGATAACCCGAGATGACAAAGAAAATGTCGACGCCGACGAAGCCGCCTGCGAATCCGGGTACACCGACATGGTAAAGAACCACCGGAACCACAGCGAGGGCCCGCAGCCCGTCAATATCAGCGCGGTACTTCATTGCCGAGCCCTCGCGACGCTGCCGTAACCGCGACCGCCCCTCACCGTTTCAAAAACGGACACTCTGGACAGCAAAGGTGTGCCGAAACGGGTTGATGCCCCGGCGACCTCACCAGGCACGGCGAAATTGGATTGGAATGGCGGGCAATCTGTCATGGATAACACTCATGGCGATGAACATCGGCGATGCGGAATCGTGCTCTGCAATATCCGGGCAACTCCGCAAAACCGCCGCTTCGCGCACAAATTGCGCTTGCATCGTGGTTACCGCGAGCGGTTAACCCGCTTGCGACCGTGAACGAAACGCAGAATTAACCACATCAAATCGCCGCGACCGTTAGCGGAACCGTCCGGCACCGATCTTGCTCAATGGTCTGGCAAAGGGATTCCGAGTCCAGAAAGCGCCCGCCTTGAACGTCATCGCCAACGAGATTTCCGACATCAACCGAGTAGCGTCGTGCGACGCCATGCTCGGGCGCGGAGTCACGGGCAAGCCCGCGGGGCTCGCAGCGCCATGCTGATCGGACAAGCCAGCATCAACCTGACTGCCAATATCCTCTCGGCATTGCTGGGCCTATTGAGCGTGTTCATTTTCACGCGGCTGTTCTCGCCGCATGATTATGGCGTCTATCTGCTGGGCATCGGTTTTGGGTCCGTCATCAGCGTTTTCCTCGTCGGCTGGTTTCGTAATCTCATTCTGAGCGGACACGCCCGCGACGACGGCCCCGATGTGCGCGGCCGCGTGATCTCGGGTTACCTGATCTGCTGCCTCACCGCGCCGATCGCCTATGTCCTGGGACGGCTGGTTGGACTGGATACGAATGCCGCGCTGGCGGCGGTCGTGCTTTCCGTCACGATCGGGCTGTTCGAGCTGACCCAGGATCTGGTTCGCGCCCGGCTGATGGCACTTTCGGTCATGAAGGCGACCCTGGTCCGCGCCGTTGCTGTGCTCGGCCTAGGTGCTGTCGTGGCACTTGTCAGCCCGAGCGGCTTCCTGCTGCTGCTGTCGTCCGCGCTCGCCTACCTGCTTGCGGTGCTGGTCCAGTCGCGCACCGCCTGGCGCGGCACCAAGGTCAAATTCGACGGTACCGGCCTTGCGGCGCTGGCGAAGACCGGCCTGCCCCTCACCCTTTCACTTACCCTGCTCGCGATTTCCAGCGTCACCGATCGCTTCATGATCGCCAATCTGGTGGGCGCAGCGGACGCCGGCAAATATGTCGCCGCGCTCGATCTGGTCCGGCAGACCCTGATGATGCCGGCCATGAGCGCCGCCGCGGCATTCTTTCCGATGGCGGTTCAGATTCACGCCAGCAAGGGCGATGCCGCGGTCCGGTCGCATCTTTCCGATTGCGTCGAGTTGCTGCTCAGCATCACGCTGCCGGCCTGCCTCGGCTTTGCGGTCATTTCCGCCCATGTCGCCAACATCATTCTCGGGCCGGACTTCCGCGAACTGGCGGCGCAGACCATGCCGATCATCGCGCTAGCCGTGGTCTTCCAGATCCTGACCCAGCAATATCTGCACGCCAGCTTCCTGCTCTCCGGGCGCAACTCGTTTTATCTGATCAATACGGCCTCGATCATCGCGGCCAATGTGATCCTGTCCTACGTCCTGGTCAGCCATTACGGCACGGTCGGCGCAGCCTGGGCGCGGCTCGGCGCCGACATAATTGGATTCACCTGTGCGCTGATCCTCAGCCGCTTTGCATTCAAGGTCCCACTGCCGCTCGGCCGGCTGGCGCTGATCATGATCGCCGGACTGATCATGGCGTTGACCGTCGCTGCGCTCGACAGAAACCTGCACGTCGCCGATCTGACCGCCTGCGCCGTGCTGGCCAGCGCAGGACTCATCACCTACGCCGCCTTGTGCTGGCTGTTCGACATCTCCCGGATTCGCGGCCGCCTGAAAACCGGCTTCGCGATGTTCCGGGCCAAATTCGTAAACATCAACGGATAAGAACAAATGACCAAGACATTTGCCCTCGATCCCCTTCATTCGGCTTTCACTGACGCCGCCGACCGGCCGGCCGCGCTGCATCCGCAGTCGCTGCTTGACCTGCCGCCCGGCGAAGCCCGGCAGAGCCTGCTCACGGTTCACAGCATTCTCGAGGCCAAACTGCCCGCGACCGATCTAAAGATCTATGAGGCCGGCGGCGGCTCGACCAGCTTCCTGCCGCTCAGCGTGCTCCGGCGTGCCCACGTCACCGTGGTCGATATCGACGAAGACCAGATCCGCAACAATGATTACGCACAGGAGACGATCCTCGGCGACATCCAGACCCATCGCTTCGCGCCCGACAGTTTCGATCTCGTGATCTGCTACAACGTGATCGAGCATGTGCCCAATGTGGAAGCGGCGCTGCTTGGCTTCTGCCAGTCGCTAAAGAAAAACGGATTGGTCCTGATCGGCGCGCCGAACCCAAGGTCGCTGTCCGGCGTCGTCACCAAATATTCGCCGCACTGGTTCCACGTCTGGTTCTACCGCCATATCCGCGGCGACAAGAACGCCGGCCTGCCCGGCTGCGCGCCGTTCCCGACTCATTTTCATCCGCTTGTCACGCTGGCGAACCTGGATGCGTTCGCCGACAAGCACGGCCTGCAGATGATCTATTGCAAGCAGTATGAGAGCCCGCGCTATCCGGAGATGCGCCGGCGCAAGCCGCTGTTCGCGAGCCTGATCGACGCGGCCGCCAAGGTGATGAACGTCTTCCTGCCCGGCAAGACCGACGTGCGGCACGGCGACTACCACGTGATCTTGAGGAAGCGCTGAGAATGAACGCGATGTTCTCACAGGCAAAAGCGAAGGTCAGCCACCGGCTGGCGATGTATCTGCACGCCAATTCCTTCCAGATGCGCAACACCACGCCGATGGTCAGCTTTACCTTTGACGATCTCCCGAAAAGCGCGGCGACGACAGGCGCGGATCTGCTCGAAACACACGGCGCGCGGGGCACCTTCTATGTATCGGGAGGCCTGATTGGCGGCGAAACGCGGGAATGGCCGACGGGCGACGCCGACGACCTGCTTTCCCTACATCGCCGTGGCCACGAAATCGGCTGTCATACATTCTCGCACCGGCGCGCCAGCGATCTCGGCGTCGCCGCCCTTGCCAACGAAATCATGCGAAACCGCGGCTACCTCCGCGCGCTGGACGCCTCGATCGAAACCGAGACTTTTGCCTATCCTTACGGATTGGGATCGGTTGGACGGAAGAACCAGCTCAAGGATCAGTTCCAGACCTGCCGCAGCATCGAACCTGGCATCAACAGCGGCACAGTCGATTTGCAGCTTCTTCGCGCCGTGCCGCTGATCGATGGCCAGATGGACCGCGCCGGGATCGAACGCATGTTCGACGATGCCGAAACCAATAACGGATGGTTAATTTTCTACGGCCACGACGTTGCTGAACAGCCGAGCGCCTGGGGCTGCTCGCCAGCACTGCTCAACCACGCCCTCGAGGCGGCGGCGCGCCGGAAAATCCCGGCTATGACAATGGCGGAGGCATTGCGATGCGCCCGCGCATAAACGCTTTGTTTGCCATTTCGGTGAATAGTCCCTCAATGAGTATGGTTAATTTTCCCTGTTGCGTTTTTGGCGCGTTGAAGTCTGGCGCGCGTGGCGTAAGGCGAAGAGTAACCCCTCAGCCGATGTGTGCGGCAGTTGGAATGGAAGCTGGGGTCGATGCTTATCTATGACGAGCCGATAAACCAGGCCAAGCTTGACCCCCGGCCCGCCGCATTGCCGGCATTGGGTGGCTTCAGCGTGCTCGATCTGGTTCAACTGCTGTGGCGGCGGAAGATCGCGATCGCCTCGGCGGCGCTGCTCTGCGCCTGCATCGCGGTGGCGATCGGCAAGAGCCTGACACCGAAATATACCGCAACGGCCCAGCTCTACGTCGATCCCCGCGAATTGCAGCTGGTCGATCGCGAACTCACGCCGCGCGCCCCGGACCTGTCTGGCCTTGCGATGGTGGTCGAGAGCCAGGGGCGCGTGATCACCTCGAACAATGTGCTGTTGCAGGTGATCCGCGAGACCCATCTTGAGAAGGACCCCGAGTTCGGCGGCGGCAGCGGCAAGGGCCTGTTCGGATCGCTGCTGGGCCTGTTCGGGATCGAACTGCGCCCGACCGCCGAGCAGCGCAAGCTCGTCGAGATGGCGGCGCTGGAAACCCTGATCCGCCACATCAATGTGAAGAAGACCGACAAGACCTTCATCGTCGACATCGAGGTCTGGTCGATCGACCCGGCCAAGGCGGCGATGCTCTCAAATGCGATCGCCAAGGCCTATTTGACCGAATCCACGCAATCGCAGGCCGCGAGGGTCCGTCGCGCCACCAGCGACCTTTCCAGCCGGCTGACGGAATTGCAGGAACGGCTTCGCAACGCCGAGAACACGCTCGCGGTCTACAAGGCGCAGAACAACTTCGTCGGCACGCAGGACACGCTGATCAGCGATCAGCAGCTCTCCGCCAGCAACCAGCGGCTTGCCGCGGCGCGGGCGCTGACGCTCGATGCGCAGGCCAAACACGATCAGATCGCCGCCAGCCGCAAGACATCGGCGGACGCCGGCGCCATTCCCGAGGCGCTGCAATCGCCAACCATCGCCAATCTGCGTTCGCAATATGCCGAAGCCAGGAAGCGCCAGGCCGAATTGCAGAGCGAGTTGGGGCCGCGTCATCCTGCCTTGCGCCAGATGGAGAAGCAGGTCGAGGATCTGCGCCGGACCATCGGCGAGGAAACCGATCGCTTTCTGCAGGCGGCGAAGAATGACCTGACCCGCGCCCGGGATTACGAAGCTTCCCTGAACAAGGCGCTCGAAACCCAGAAGCGCCAGAGCGTCCAGATGAGCCAGGCCGCGGTCCGGTTGCGCGAGCTCGAACGCGACGTGGAAGCCAGCCGCGACGTCTACCAGTCGTTCCTCAAGCGCTCGCGCGAGACCGAGGAGCAGGAGACCCTGAACACCTCGAGCGCCCGCATCATCGGCGATGCCACCGTGCCGCAGCGGCGCACCTTCCCGCCGGGGATGGCCTTGTTCGCCATGATCGGCTTCATGCTGGGCGGGCTCGCCTCGGCCGCCTGGATCATCGCCGTCGAGCGGTTGACGCCTGGCGCCAACCCGGTTCGACCCGACACGCCGGTCAGGACATCGGCCTCATCAGCCGCGCAAAATCGGACGCCTGCCGCGGCCACGAGGCAACCGTCGGCCACCTCGCAGCCGGCCGTCAGCCTGATCGCGAAGCCGTCGATCACGCGGCTGCAGGAAACGGACGTGGTGCGCACCCTCGGCGGAATCCTGGCGACGGGCGGCACCCTCGATGTCGTCAAGCTCGGCTGGCCGACGCTGCGCGCCGGTTTCCCGCTGATGACGTTCCTCAACAGCATGCGCGAAATTCGGACCGCACTGGCGACGCGCGCGGCCAAGGACACCGCGCCCGTCATGGCCGTGATCGGCGCCGGCAATGGCGAGGACCGCAACATTGCCGCGCTCAACGTCGCGCTCTCGGCCGCTCGCGATGGCGCCAGGGTGCTGCTGATCGACGCCGATCAAAAGACCTATACACTGTCGAACAAGGTGGCCCACCTCGGCAGGGAAGAGACCGGCCGTCTCGGCTGGCTCAATATTGGCGCCAAGGCTGCGCGCGCCATCAAGAGCGCGAACGGAATTTCGATCCTGCCGGCCCTCAAGGCCTCGGATACCAAGGCAAGCGACACCATCCGCAAGGCGATTGCGCAGGCACGCATCGGCGGCGACTACGATCTGGTGGTCCTCGACGGGCCCGCCATGCCGTGGAGCCCGGCCGACCACGCGCTGTTCGACGCCACCGATGGGCTGGTCGCGATCCTGCCGGTCAAGCTCGACATCAACGAGAGCATGGAAGACATCATCACCGCGCTCGGCGAGACCGAGTGCAAGCTGGTCGGTGTCGTCATCAACGAACTCAACCCCACGGCCGTCAACCGTCAGCGAGACAAACAGTATGCGTGAGCGTCGCTTAAATCCCCTCGGGAGAGCCGCTACTGCCGGCGTTCCCCGAATCACGCTGGGCGGGCTGCGGCTTGCCGTGCTCGACCTCGAGCAGACCGCGGACTTCATGATCGAGATGGTGTTCCCGCAACGCCGGCTCGCTCGCCCGCTCTATCTGACCTCGGCCAATGGCGAGGTGCTGGCGCGCTGCTCCACCGAACCGATGACCGACCGGCTGTTTCGCTCCGCCGACCTGATCAATGCCGACGGCCAGCCGCTCGTGACGGTGTCCCGGTTGAAATCGTCGACGCCGCTCCCCGAGCGCGTCGCGACCACCGATCTGTTCCACGTCGTCGCCCGCAAGGCGCAGGCGGCCGGATTGACCTTCTACATGTTCGGCGCCGATGAGGCGGAGAACGCCGCTGCCGTCGCCAACGTTCGCAAGCTCTATCCGGACCTGAAGATCATCGGACATTCGCACGGCTTCCTCCGCGGCGACGCGCTGCGGGCCAAGCTCGACGAAATCAACGCGCTGGCGCCCGATTACCTCTGGCTTGCGCTTGGCGTTCCCTATGAGCAGGCCTTTGTCGACGAATACACCTCGCGCCTGTTCAAGGTCGGCGTGATCAAGACCTCCGGCGGACTGTTCAACTTCCTGTCGGGCAGCCGGGCCCGCGCACCGTATTGGATGCAGGCGGCAGGGCTCGAATGGGCCTGGCGCATCTGGCTGGAACCGCGCCGGCTGTTCTGGCGCTATTTCACCACCAATCCGCGCGCGCTCTATCTGCTGTTCAACAAGAGCCGGCCTTCGGCCACCGAACGGACCTGGGATTGATGGGCGCCGGTCTGACGAGCGATCGTCCGGCCATCCTGGTCACGGGCGGCGCGGGCTATATCGGCTCGCATTGCTGCCGGGCGCTTGATGCGGCCGGTTACCTTCCCGTTTGCTACGACAATTTTTCGACCGGCCATCACAGCTTCGTCGCAGGCGCGCTGGTTACCGGCGACATCGCCGACAAGGCCATGCTGGCGCGCGCCTTCGCCGAGCACGACATCGTCGCAGTCATGCATTTCGCCGCGTCCAGCCTGGTCGGCGAATCCGTGGTCGACCCACAGAAATACTACGTCAACAACCTCGCCGGCACGCTGGCGCTGCTGGATGCGATGCGCGAGGCCGGCTGCAGCCGCCTGGTGTTCTCGTCGACCGGCGCGGTCTATGGCAATGCCGACAGCAAGGCGCTGCCCGAAAACTATCCCTGCGCGCCGATCAATCCCTATGGCGCCTCGAAATGGATGATCGAGCGCGTGCTTTCAGATTATCGCGGGGCTTACGGGCTCGGCTCGTTCGCGCTGCGCTATTTCAACGCCAGCGGCGCCGACCCCGCCGGCGGCATCGGCGAGCAGCGCGAGGTGGAAACCCATCTCATTCCCCGCGCGATGATGGCGCTGCAGGGACACGTGCCGGACTTCGCGGTATTCGGCGACGATTACGCGACGCCGGACGGCACCGCGATCCGCGACTACATCCATGTCACCGACCTTGCCGCCGCCCATGTGCTGGCGCTGAAGCTCTTGCTCGAAGGGCATTCCGGCGGCGTCTTCAATCTCGGCACCGGCAAGGGTTTTTCGGTGCGGGAGATCCTCGCGGCGATCGCGAGCGAGACCGGGCGCGAAGTGCCACACGTCGTCAAGCCACGCCGCGCCGGCGACCCGACCTATCTGGTCGCGGACGCTTCCGCCGCGCACGAAACGCTGCACTTCCGCCCTGCTTATTCGGATCTTCCGACCATCATCCGCACCGCCTGGGCCTGGCACAAGAAAGCTCACCCGCTCAAAAACGGGTGAGTAAGCACCGACGTGCGATCGGTCGAAGCCGCATTGTTCCTGCTGCCCGGTATATCCGCGATCATCGTCTCTCGCCTGTCACGCATGCAGGCACGCGGCTTGCCCCGTGGGAACGAGACCGGCTAGCATCCACGACAACACAGATGAGCGCATTTCAGCTCACGCATGACAAAAGGGAGCAAACCATGACGGCGACCAACCGGTTCTGGCGATACCTCGTGACGCTCCTTGCTCTCGCCGGGATGCTCAGCATCTCCTCCGCGGCTGAACTCAATCCCGCCGCCGTCACTTACAAATTGCCGGACCAGATTCCGTGGGGCCCGGTCAACGCCGCGGGCGCGCAAAGTGCCGTCGTCGTTGGCGATCCGAGCAAGCCGGGCTTCTATGTGGTCTACAACAAATGGACCAAGGGCAATCATTTCAGCCGCCCGCATTTCCATCCCAACGACCGCTACATCGTCGTGCTGCAGGGTACCTGGTGGGTCGGTTCGGGCCCGAAATTCGATCCCGCCAACACGACGCCGATGCCGGCCGGAAGTTTCGTCACGCATTTCGCCAAACAAGTGCATTGGGACGGCGCCAAGGATGAAGATGCCGTTCTCCTGATCATGGGCGAAGGTCCGGCAACCTCGACTGGAGCGGAAGAGAAATAGCCGCAGTGCTGCCAAACTATTCCGGCGACTAATTTCATTCGGGATGGGAAGCGCCATGCCCATGCTGTTCCAATGCAAAGTCTGCGGCCCCGCCACCGATCACGGCAGCGCGCCGATCCGATCCGGAAAAACAAAACCGTGGCGCACCATCGATATCCATTGCCACTGCATGGTGCCGGAAGCCAATGCAATGGTGCTGAAAGCCACCGGCATTCAAGGCGGCGGCGTAACACCCAACGCCAATGCACATGTCAACGACCTGACCAAAAGCATTCAGCCGCAGCGCGGCAAGATCGACTTTCCGAAACTGACCGATCTCAACACCCGCCTCGCCGATATGGACCGCGACGGCATCGACATGCAGGTGATCTCGCCCTATCCCGGCCATTTCGTCTATGCGGCGCCGCCGGAGGTGGCGCGCGACAGCTGCCACATGGTCAACGATCACATCGCCGGCCTGGTCGCCAAGCATCCCGACCGGCTGATGGGCATGGGCACGGTGCCGCTGCAGGATCCCGGCATGGCCGTTGCCGAGCTCGACCGTATGGTCAAGCAGCTCGGATTCCGCGGCGTCGAACTCTGCACCAATGTCAGGGGTGTCGATCTTACCCGCGCCGGCCTTGAAAAATTCTTCGCACGCGTCGAGGAGCTTGACGTGATGATCTTCCTGCATCCATTCGGCACCAGTCTGGTCGGGCGCATGGAGGACCATTACTTTCCCAACACGATCGGGCATCCGCTCGATTCCGCGCTGTGCGTCGGGCAGCTGGTGTTCGACGGCTATCTCGAGCGTTTTCCCAAGCTGAAGATCTGTATCGCCCATGGCGGCGGCTACATCCCCGGCTACTGGGGCCGCTTCGACCATGCCTGGGCCCATCGCGAGGATTGCCGCGTCACCATCAAGAAGAAGCCGTCGGAATACCTGAAGAAGCTCTATTTCGACACGGTCGTGTTCGACGAGCGCGAACTCAAGCATCTGATCGAAATTTGGGGTGCCGATCACATCATGCTCGGCACGGATTATCCGTTCGACATGGCCGAACCCGATCCCGTCGGGTTTCTCGGCCGCGTCAAAGGCATCAGCGAACGCGACATGGCGCTGGTAGCCGGCGGCAATGCCGCGCGGCTATTGGGATTGCCGGCAAAGGTCTAGGATGGAAGGTCAGGGATCGCCGACGCCCGCGTTGCAACGACAACAACCTCAGACGGCTTCCCTGGTCATGACCGCGTTCGCGCCTTGCGCCGAAGCGGGACCTTGCGGCTGCAACGGCGCGTCGTTATTCGACAAACCCGCGACCTTGCGGATGAGCGATACCGGGGTTGCCGAGAACGATTCGATGCAAAGTGCGACGACGTCAGGCGGTGAGCTGTCGACCATGGCGAGCAGCGCTTTTTCGTCCAACTGATCCGGCTCCCAGTAGGAAGTCGCCAGGCTTTGCGTGGTCAGCCGGTGCGTCGCCCTGTGGGTCGGCGACTGGTTCACAAAATACCCATAGAGGATGTATTCGGAAAACGAGCGCGCCTTGCCGAGCGCCACCGCCCACGGCATTCCGGTGACGGCTTCGATCGTAGCGGTCATGTCGCGCAAAGTCGATTTGTCCCAGACGAGCACGTTGCCGATGTAATCGTCGGCCGGAAACGCGGTGGTGCTGCCGCCCAACAGGCGATCGCTGTTTCGGACCCAGACAGGATGCAACGGCTTATCGGCCGGAATCGCCAGACGGTCGACGTAGAGCGGGGTTAGATCCGCGCCGGCATAGGCCGCCACATCGAACGGGCGAAAGAACACGTTATCGGAATCGACGATGCAATAGCGCTGATGGGGCAACTGCAAGGCGCCCGCGATCTTGAGTAGTTGCTGAATATGCCAGCCGTGGAGCGGACCCGACCGGAACGACCACCACGTCCTGCGTCCCTTGCGCGAGACAAAAGGCGGCATTGCCCTGAGCCAGGACGGCAAGAAGTGCGAGCTCGGCAGCACGGTGCGACGGCTATTCTCGAATCGGGCAAAGTACGGCAGGTCGTCGTCATTGACGATGACGTAATGCCGTTCGTATCCGCTGACGAACCGATCGAGACTCTCGCAGAGCAATTCGAAGCGGTCGAGATCGCCGCGATAGGTCGGGGTCATCAATGCTACGCTTTTAGTCACGCCACTTCCCGTCATGATGTCCTGTGCGACCGGCGATCGAGATCGATCCCGATCAGTTGACATAATAGATCATCGCTTGAGCGCTTCAAACAACGCTTCGCCGTTAAGATAAACAGTGACTGATCAGGCCGGCGATTGACCCCTCGGACGAAGGCGTGAAGCGGCAGCGGCATTGCAACGGTCAATTTCGTGGAAGTGATGCCCGTTTTCCGACGGAACCATCGATATGCAAAGCGATAGTTACCAAACGGTTAAAGTCCCTTGGGAACATTTTGGTCAACAGTTACAGGCATCAGCAACCTTTCCGGAAATGGCGCGTTTCAAATGCCTGTTCATTCAACGGAGACGCAACATGGCCGTCGCTTCGCAGATCAAGGAACATATGGATGTCATCTCGTCCGACAAGAAAACGGTCGGAAAGGTCGATCACCTCGAGGGACCCGACAAGATCAAGCTGACCAAGCAGAGTTCGCCGGACGGCCAGCACCATCACTTCATTCCGGTGGATTGGGTCGATCATGTCGACCAGCACGTTCACCTCAATAAATCAGGTGCGGATGTGACGTCACACTGGCAGCACGGCAGGCAGTGACCCTGACACGTATTGCGCCGGCTGCGGATGAAGTTATCATCGGCAAGGTAACAGGACCTTCCGATGCATCCGGCGGCAAAACTGCAGTTTGAGCGCGTTGTCGTCGAATTTGGGCGGTGGCGGGCGCTCGCCGAGGATGAGCGGCCGCCCGCTCCGGCCTGGTGGTGGGGACCGGCGGTCGAGGTACGGGATATCGCCCTGACGCTACCGGCGCATTGGAGCGCCAGATTGGGTTTGCCCGATGGCGCGACTTACGCCGACGGCGCTGATATCCTGTTCCATTCCCTGGCTGGCCAGGTGATCCAGCCCTGGCCCTATGACTTTTCGCGCAAGGTGAGGTCGACGGCTTCGGACGTGCGTGATTTGCATGCGCAGCCGTCAGACGACAGTGCTTTCCAGCCCTGAAGGCGAAGCCGATTCACGCGCCTCGCCGGTGTCGGGTTGCAGCGGCGGCGAGGCCAGCAGCGGCTCGGTCCGAAGCATATCCGCCATCTGCCGCGGCGGCAGCGGTTTGCTGAACAGGAAGCCTTGCATCTCATCGCAGGCATGATTGCGCAGGAACGTCTGCTGCTCGATGGTCTCGACGCCCTCGGCGATGACGGTCATCCCCAACGCCTTGCCCATGCTGATGATCGCCTGCGTGATGGCCTGGTCCTCCGAATCAACGGGCAGATCGCGGACGAAGGAACGGTCGATCTTGATGGTGTCGATCGGGAATTGCTTCATCAGCGACATCGACGAATAGCCGGTGCCAAAATCGTCGATTGCAAGCCGGATGCCGCGGTTCTGGATCGCGTCGAGCACCTTGATCGCCCGCGACACGTTGCGCATCACCATGCTTTCCGTGACTTCGAGTTGCAGCAGCACCGGCGACATACCGCTTGCCAGCAACGCCTCGTCGACATCATGCAACAAATTGGCGTCGGCGAACTGTCGCGGCGACAGGTTGACGGCCATCGTCACCGGCCGCAGGCCGCGGCGTTGCCAGGCCATGTTCTGCGCACAGGCTTCCGTCAGCACCCAGCGGCCGATCGGCACGATCAGCCCGGTCTCTTCCGCCAGCGGAATGAATTGCCCCGGCGATACCAGGCCGAGTTCGGGATGGTTCCAGCGCAACAGCGCCTCGACGCCGGTGATCTGACCGCTCGCCATATCGACCTTCGGCTGGTAGTGCAGCGAAAACTGGTCGCGCTCCAGCGCGCGGCGCAGGGCGCTCTCCAGCGTCAGACGCTCGATCGACTGCGCCTTGATCTCCCTGGTGAAGAAGCGGAAGCTGTTCTTGCCGTCCTCCTTGGCAAGATACATCGCCATGTCGGCGTTCTTGGTCAGCGTCTGCATGTCGGCGCCGTCAGACGGATACATCGCGATGCCGATCGAGGCCGTGGTGTGGCACTCATGCCCGCTGAGCTGCAAGGGCTGGCTCAACACGGACAAAAGACCGCCGGCGATGCGTTCGACCTCGTGCGGTTCAGCGGCCTCTTCCAGGATCACGACGAATTCGTCGCCGCCGAGCCGCGCCACCACGTCGCTCGAACGCAGCGCGCCACGCAGCCTGCCTCCGATTTCCACCAGCAGCATGTCACCGGCGTCATGCCCCAGCGAGTCGTTGATGACCTTGAACCGGTCAAGATCGATGAACAGCACCGCAAACGACCGCTGATAGCGCTCCGCGGCATCGATCGTCCGGCGCAGCATGCCGTTGAACATCTCGCGGTTCGGAAGGTTGGTCAGGCTGTCATGCGAGGCCAGATATTCGATCCGCTCGTCCGCCCGCATCTTTTCGTCGGCGCGGTCAAAATTCTCCAGCGCCAGCGATACGTTGTCGATGAGCCGCTGCAGCAGTTCGGAGAATTCCGGCGTGAACGTATCCTTCTCGATCGCAACGAAGATCATGACGCCAACGACCCGCCCCCGCACCAGCAGCGGGTAGGCTGCGCTCGCACGGGTCCCATCCCTGCGGGCGCGCGCATGGAACACCTGGCTGCGCGGGTCGGCGAGGTAGTCGTTGATGATGCAGGGCTTGCCCGAGCGAATCGCCATGCCGGTGGACCCGCGTCCTTCCGGATGGGCCTTATTGGCGGACACCCGCACCTCGCGCGAACTGGCGGCGGTCGGTCCGGCGGCCGCGACAATGTCCAGATAATCGCTGTCGGTTCTCGTCAGCGCGATGGAAGTGGCGGTAAACTTGCCGCCGTTTGCGGTGGCCTGGCACACCAGATCGAACAACTCGTTGCGCGAACTTGCCCGCACGATGGCTTCATTGGTCGCGCTGAGTGCCGCCAGCATGCGCGTCAGACGTTCTTTCTGCTCCTCAGTCTTCGCCTTCTCGTCGGCGCGCTCGAACGTCTCCAGCGAGAACGACACGTTGTCGGCGAGCCGTTGCAGGAGTTCGGTGAATTCAGGCGTGAACGCGTCCCTTTGCAAGGAGACGTAGAGCATGACGCCTACCACCTGCCCGCGCACGAAGAGGGGAAAGCCGGCGGCTGATCTGGAACCGAGTTCGCGTGCCTTGGCGTGAAATGCCGCGGCGCGCGGATCGGTAAGATAGTCGTTGAAGATACAGGCCTGGCCCGAGCGGAACGTTATCCCGCAAACACCGCGGCCTTCCGGATGCGCTGCATTGATCGACAGGGTGACCTGCCGCGCGCTCTGGCCGGTCGGACCCGCGCCGGCCACGATTTCCATGAAATCGCTGCCGGGCTTTGCCAGCGCGATGGTGGTGGAGGTGAACCTGCCGCCGGTCGCCGCCGCCTCGCAAACCAGTTGATACAGTTCGTCGCGTGATCCCGCCCGAACGATCGCCTCATTGGTCGCGCTGAGCGCGGCGAGCATGCGTGTCAGGCTCTCCTTCTGGCGCTCTGTCTTTGCCTTCTCGTCGGCGCGATCGAAACTTTCGAGCGCAAAAGACACATTGTCGGCCAGCCGTTGCAGCAGCTCGGCAAACTCCGCGGTAAACGTGTCCGCCTGGGAGGAAATGAACAGCATCACGCCGACGATCCGCGCCTCGACCAGCAGCGGAAATGCGGCGCCTGACCTTGCGCCGTCGTTGTCAATCACCTGATCGAACGCATTGTTTCGCGGGCCTGCCAGGAAATCGTTGTTGATGCAGGCCTGCCCGGAACGGAACGCCGTCCCGCAAACCCCGCGGCCTTCCGGAACAGCCGCGCTGATCGAGACCTTCAGACGGCGGGCGTTTTCCGCCGTCGGCCCGGCCGAGGCAACCATGTTGAAGGAATCGCTGTCCGACCTGACGAGGAGGATGCTGGTCGAATTGAAGCGGCCCCCCTGTGCTGCGGCAGCGCATACCAGTTCGAACATCTCGGTGCGCGACCGGGCCCGCATGATCGCTTCATTGGTCGCGCTGAGCGCCGCGAACATCCGCGTCAACCGCTCCTTCTGTTCGTCGGCTTTCGCCTTGGCGTTGGCGCGTTCAAAATTTTCGAGGGCGAACGAGACGTTTTCCCCGATCCGCGCCAGCAGCGCGATGATCTCCTCATCCGCCGCCCATGCCATGCCGACAAAGAACATCACGACGCCGACGCTTTGTCCCGCCTTGATCAGGGGCACTGCGACGCAGGCAACGACGCCGGCCTCACGTCCGGCCTGCTGCCACGGGCCACCCTGCGAGATGTCGTGGTTGACGCAAAGCCGCTGCGTCCGGAACGCCTGACCGGCAACGCCCTTGCCGTAGTCATTGTCGGCATCGATCGAGAAGCGTGTCCGGGTCAGCAGATCGAGGCTCTCGCCGCTGCCGGCCGCAGGCTTCAGCCAGATCGAATCCGGCTCTGACAGCAGGACCACCGTCGCGACCGACTTTCCGCTGTAAACGGCGGCATCGCAAACGCGCTGGTAGAGTTCCTGTTCGGTCTTGGCGCGAAGAATCGCTTCGTTGGTCGCGCTGATGGCGCCGAACATGCGATTCAACCGCCGCATCGTCCGCTCGCCATCCTTGCGCGCAGCTTCATGATCGAAATTGTCGAGGGCGAATGAAATGTTCGCCGACATGCGTTCGAGCAATGCGACGACCGGGGCGTCGATCGACCCGACTTCGCGCCGCGTGACGAGGAAGACGCCGATGCTGCGGCCGTTGCAGGTCAGCGGCAACCCCGCGGCCGCGCCGACCTGTCCGGCAGCGGCACCCTGGCGCCAGGCCAGCGAATGCGCGTCGTTGAGGTAATCGTTGCTGATGCACAGCTTCTGATCGCGGAAAGCCTGCCCGCAAACCCCCGAGCCCTCCGGGGTATCAGCCAGGATCGAAATGTCGATGGCGCGCAGCCTTGCGGTGTCTTCGCCGAAACCGGCCGCAAACCGAAGCAGATTGGTATCGTGGTCCAGCAAAAAGACGGCGGTCGCCAGGAAGTCTCCGCTGGAGAAAGCGGCTTCACAGACCTTTTCGTACAGTTCTTCCGGCGATTTCGCGTACAGGATCGCTTCGTTGGTCGCATTCAACGCCGCAAATGTACGCGCGATACTGGTCTTCACGGCTCTCGAGCTCCCAGCAGACAATAAGGGCCTGCTGCCCCACGGAATTTTATGCGCGGGAGAGGCCTAAATGGTCGTTATTGGCGGCCGGAAGTTGCGATTCAGAGTAAATACCTGCCCAACATCGCAAGGCCTTCCTCCGAAGAACTACGGTCCGTTCACGATTTATCAGCCATGGCAGCGGCGGTGCCTCCGGCGGCCAAGGGCCTGGGCGGCGCGGTAGCCAATTTTCGTCAGATGAAATCCGGACCGCGCGAGCCCGCCTCACGGGCATGCCCGGTACGGATATTCTGCCCTTGCTCTCCCGCCACCGCTTTGAGACCATGCTTCGACAACAACAAGCAAGACCCGCTGCTCGCGGGCATTCGACGAGGAAACCCATGCCGATCGTACAGGCCGACCGTCTCACACGCATCGGCGCGGCACTGCTCAGGGCTGCCGGCGCATCGGATGAGGAAGCCAAAGCGGTCGCCGTCGGCTGCGTCAACGCCAACCTCGCCGGCCACGATTCCCATGGCATCATCGCGATCCCGACCTATATCGACCGCGTCAAGGCCGGCCATATCGTGCCCGGGGCGAAGTGGACCATCGTGCAAGAGTCGCCGACCACGACCGTGATCGACGGCCATTGGGGTTTTGGGTTTCACGTCAACGCCAAGGCGATGGCGCTGACCATCGAGAAGGCGAAGACCGCCAACGTCGCGGCCTGCACGGTGTTTCGCCAGAGCCATGTCGGTCGGCTCGCCGCCTATCCATTGATGGCGATGCAGGAAGGCATGATCGGCATTGCGACCGCCGACTCCGGCCGCTCGCCGAAGATCGTGGCGCCGTTCGGCGGCCGCGAGGCACGGCTCGGCACCAACCCGATCTCGATTGCCGTTCCCTCCGACCTCGACGCACCGTTTTATCTTGACATGGCGACCTCGGCCGTCGCCGCGGGCAAGATTGCGCTGGCCGTGTCGCGCAACGAGGAAATCCCGAAGGGATGGATCGTCGATGCCGAGGGACGGCACACCACAGACCCCGGGGAGTACAAGAAGGGCGGCGCCCTGCTGCCGCTCGGCGGCAGCGAGGGTTACAAGGGCAGCGGCCTTGCCGCGATGGTCGAGGTGCTGTGCGGGCTGCTCACCGGGCTGGGCTTCGGCGTCGAGCCGACCGGCCGCCACAATGACGGATGCTTCATGGCGGTGTTCAACGTCGCGGCGTTCCGGCCGCTGAAGGATTTCAAGAAGGAAGTCGCCGAATTCGCGCGCTATCTGAAAGAGACACCAACGTCCGAAGGTTCCACCGGCGTGTTCTATCCGGGCGAGGTTGAATATATCCGCGAGCAGCAGCGCAAGGTTTCCGGCATCGAAATCGAGGACGCGACCTGGGACAAATTGCGGGCGCTGGCCGGCGAGTACAAGCTCGCGGCCGATCTCGATCTGACATGAAGCCGCGCTTGGCCGATTTGGGGAGAACGATATGACACGGCAAATGGCGATGGTCGGCTTCCTGCAGGCGCAGAACTGCACCAACCTGCCGAGTTCATGGCGGCACCCGGAATCGCGCGACGATTCGATGTCGGCCGACTACTACCAGGAGATCGCCCGGATTCTGGAAGCCGGCAAATTCCACATGGCGTTCTTCGACGACCGGCTGGCAATGCCCGACCGCTACGGCAATGACCACGCCCACACGGTCGAATACGGTATCCGCTGCGTGAAGATGGATCCGATCGTGGTGTTGACCACGATGGGCATGGTCACCGAGAAACTTGGGTTGGCCTCGACCTGCTCAACCACCTATTTCGAGCCGTTCGACGTTGCGCGCCGCTTCGCCACCCTCGATTTGATGACAGGCGGACGCGCCGGCTGGAACGTCGTCACCTCGCTCAATGACGGCGAGGCCCACAACATGGGCAAGGATGCCCATCTCGAACATGACTACCGCTACGACCGCGCCGACGAGTTCATGGAGGTCGTGCTCGGTCATTGGGACACCTGGGAAGACGGCTCGCTGATCATGGACAAGAAGAGCGGCCGCTTTGCCGATCCGGCCAAGGTCAGGCGGCTCGACCACAAGGGCCAATTCTTCAAGTCGCGCGGTCCATTCACCGTGCCGCGTTCGGCGCAAGGCCATCCCGTCATCATCCAGGCCGGCGCCTCCGGCCGCGGCCAGCGCTTTGCGGGGCGATGGGGCGAGGTGATTTTCACCGCCGCGCGCAACGTGGCCGCCGCCAAGGAGGGCTATGCGGCGGTCCGCAACGAAGCCGCGAAAGCCGGCCGCGATCCCGACCAGATGTTCCTCTGCAACCTCACCACACCCGTCTGCGGCGCGACCAGGAGCGAGGCCGAGGACAAGATGGCTGTCATCAACAAGCTGCCGCTGCAGATCGATGCGCTGTCGCTGCTCGCGGAGGCGCTGAACTACGACTTCGCCTCCAAGCCGCTCGACGAACCCCTGACAACAGAAGAGCTCAAGAGCATGCAGGGCATCCTGGGCATTCGCGACGGCGTGCTCAAGAATTCAGGCAAGACCAATCCCAGCGCGCGCGACTTCGTCACCTTCTCCGGCCGCGGCCAGGTGCAGGACGCAATCGTCGGCGGCCCGAAGGAAATTTCGGACAAGCTAGAGGAGATGTTCGTCGAGCGCGGCTGCGACGGCTTTGTCATCGCCGCCACCATCGTGCCCGGCTCCTACGCCGACTTCGTCAAGCATGTCGTGCCGGAACTGCAGCGCCGCAGCCTATTTCACAAGGATTATGCCGGCAAGACCTTGCGCGAGAATCTAGGCCTGCCGCGCACCGCCGCCGGCGCCTGGAAGGCCAAGCCGCAGGCCGCAGCCGAATAAAGCAAAGGACACTTCATGCGTTGGCTCAAATTCACCGCCGCCGGAAACACATCCTGGGGCCTCGTCGAGGGCGACAAGGTCATGTCAGTCAGCGGCGATCCCTTTGGCGAATGGCAGCGCGGCGCGCAAACCCATGCGCTCAAGGACGTGAAGATCGAACTGCCGCTGATCCCGCGCACGTTCTATTGCGTCGGGCTGAACTATCTGAAGCATCTGAAGGAAGCCGCCGACAAGGCCGGCACGGTCCCGAACGTGCCTGATCGTCCCGAGATCGGCTACCGCGCGCAGAACGCGCTGATCGCCCATGATGAGGACGTGGTGATCCCGGCGACCGCGACCGAGAAAATCCATTACGAAGGCGAACTCGTCGTCGTCATCGGCAAGAAGGCAAAACACCTCAACGAAGCCAACGCGATGTCCTGCGTGTTCGGCTACACCATCGGCAACGACGTCAGCGAACGCACCTGGCAGAAGGCCGATCGCTCGCTGTGGCGCTCCAAGAATGCCGACACCTTCAAGCCGATGGGCCCATGGATCGAGACCGAGGTCGATCTCGACCGGATGGAAACCGCGATCCGTGTCAACGGCAAGGAGACCGGCCGCTTCCGCACCAACGAGATGATCTTCGGTATCGTTCCGTTCATCGTCGAACTGACGAAATATTTCACGCTGTGGCCCGGCGACGTGATCTGGATGGGCACCGACGGCGCTTCGCCGGATCTGAAGGCCGGCGACGTGGTCGAGATCGACATCACCGGCATCGGCACGCTGCGGAACAGATTCGTGGCGGACAAACGGTAGAGCGCGGTGGGTTAGGTTGAGGCGGCCGACACGCATTTCTCCCCGTCATCCTGAGGTGCGCGCCCTTGCGCGCCTCGAAGGATGAATACGGCCCGTGGCCCATCCTTCGAGGCTCGCTCCGCTCGCACCTCAGGATGTTACGCCTCGCGCTCTATTCGATCTTGATCCCGGCGTCCTGGATCACCTTGCGCCACCGCGCTTCCTCGACGCTGAAATAGCGGTCGAGCGCTGCGGGCGGCTCTGCCACCATCACGAGGCCTTCATTGACGCCGAGCTTCTTGAACGCCTCTGACTGGACGGCCTTGGCGGCCGACTTGTTCAGGAGGTCGATGACCTCTGGCGGCGTTCTGGCGGGCGCGTACAGGCCGTACCAGGCTTCTGCCGCGTAACCGGGAACACCGGCTTCCGACACCGTCGGCAATTCCGGGAAGGCCGGCGAGCGCTCGGCCGACGTCACCGCGATCGCGCGCAACTGGCCGGCCGCGACCAGCGAGGCGGCGCTGGCGATCGTGGTAAAGATCACCTGGATCTGTCCGCCGAGCAGGTCGGTGATCGCGGGTGCCGCGCCCTTGTACGGCACGGTGGTCAGGTTGACCTTGGCCATGTGCTTGAACAATTCGCCGGCCAGATGCGCCGAGGTTCCGGTGCCATAGGTGCCGTACGACAATTTATTCGGCTCGGCCCTGGCCACCGCAATCAAATCGCCGATCGATTTGATCGGCGACGCCGGATTGACCACGACGAGGTTGAAGGAGCGCGCGATCAACGCCACCGCCGCAAAATCCTTGTGCGCATCGTAAGGCAGCTTCGTGTTCAGGCTTGGATTGACGGCATTGGCAAAGGTCCCCATCAACAGCGTGTAGCCGTCAGGCGCGCTGGCCGCGACCGACTGCGTGCCGATGATGGTGCCCGCGCCCGGCTTGTTCTCGATGATGATGGAGGCGCCGAGATCCCTGGCCATCTCCTGCGCCAGCGTCCGCGCAATCACGTCGGTGCCGCCGCCCGGTGCGAACGGCACCACGATCCTGATGGTCCGGTCGGGATAGCCTGCTGCGAATGCGCGCGGATTCGAAAACGCAAGACACGCGGCAAGCGCCAATAGCGCGGACAGGATCTTCGTATCGCGCTCAAATTGCATGTTTGAACATACCACAAACCACCATCAAGCAGATGTTGGTTTCGATCCCAATGATTCGAGCAACCAGGCGCGCAGTACCGCCAGACCGGGATCGTCGCGGCGGAAGGGGCGATAGACCAGATACCAGGCCCGCTTCTTCGGGACGGTGATCGAAAACGGCGCCACCAGGCGTCCCCTCGCCATATCGTCCTCGACATAGGGACGCAGCCCGATCGCGACGCCGATCCCGTCCACCGCTGCCTGCAGCGCCATCGCGTAATTGCCGAAGCTCGGCCCGTGCACCTTGCCGCGCGGCTTCACCCCGGCCGCCGCGAGCCACAGACTCCAGTCTTCCGGCGAGTGCGACACCTGCAGCATGTCTTGACGGGTCAGCTTCGAGGGGCTGCTGAGACGCGCCGCGACCGCCTTGGTGCAAACCGGAAAGAGGTCGGTCGTAAACAGCAATTCGGATTCGTAGCCTGCCCAGTTGCCGTCGCCGAGCAGGATTCCGCAGGTCCAGTCGTCGCGAAACGGATTGATCGCGCCGCCGGTCGAGAGCCGGACGTCGATTTCGGGCTGCTGTTCGTAAAAGCCGCGCAGCCGCGGGATCAGCCAGCGGACCGCAAACGAGGGGCCGACACCAAGCGTCAGCACCGGCGTGGTGCGCATCGCCGTGACCTGCTCGGCAATGCCGGCGATGGCGTCAAAGGCCGAAGTCAGGCCGGGCTGCAGCGCCTTGCCTTGCGGCGTCAGGTCGAGGCCGTTGGCCCGGCGCTCGAACAGTTGAAAGCCGAACCGCTCCTCGAGCAGCCGCACCATGCGGCTGACGGCCGCCTGCGTCACGTTCAGCTCGGCCGCGGCGCCGACGAAGCTGCCATGGCGGGCAGCCGCCTCGAAGGCGCGCAATCCATTCAGCGAAGGCAGGCGTCGCATCGGACAGACCAAGTTTTCCTGAGCCTATGGGTCAGATAAACCCGTTTGCGCGGCGGCTGTCAAATCCGCGATGAAGGCCCATCGAATTTCATGGAGGTCACCATGATCAGTGTGCCTTTCGCCGCAGCGCTCGCCACGTCCGTGCTGTCCACCTCGTTCATTTCGGGGGTGTTCGGCATGGCCGGCGGCATGATCCTGATGGGTTTGCTGCTTGCATTCATGCCTTTGGCGCCGGCGATGGCCCTGCACGCCATCACCCAGATCGCCTCCAACGCCGCCCGCGCCTGGCTCTGGCGGCAGCATATCTGCTGGCCGATCGTGGCGCGCTACGCCGCCGGCGCACTGATAGCAGCGCTTGCCATCGCGTTCGGACCGGTCACGCCGACCAAGCCGATGGCCCTAATTTTCATTGGCCTGGTGAGCCTGGTCGGGCTTGCACTGCCGGCCCGGTGGACGCCCAACGTCATGGACCCCCGGCAGGCCGTCGGCTGCGGCACCCTCTGCACGGCGCTGCACCTGACCTGCGGCGTCTCAGGTCCGATGCTCGACCTGTTCTTCGTGCGCTCCGATCTCGGCACCAGACAGATTGTCGCGACCAAGGCCGCGATCAACACCGGCGGACATTTGGTCAAGCTGGTCTATTTCGGTCACGCGCTTTTCGCCGGAGGCGGCGCGATTTCACCGGTCGCGATCGTGCTCGCCATCGTGGCGGCGCTGCTCGGAACGCAGCTGTCGCGAATCCTGCTCGAAGCCATCGACGACGCCTGCTTCCGGCAATGGTCGCAGCGGCTGATCGCGGCGATCGCCGTCGTCAGCCTCGCGCAGGGCGTCGTCCTTCAATTCGAAGAGCTGAGGCGGTGACGCTGATCGCCATCGGCCTCTGGCGCCATTTACCTGGTGAAAGCGAAGCGGGCCTAGCGTCGCTTAGACGGCCGTCGCCTTGGCGAACTCGACATAGATTTCGCGCAGGCGATCGGTCATCGGGCCGGGCTTGCCGGTCGCGACTTTCTTGCCGTCGATCGATACCACCGCCTGCACGAACACGGTGGCGCTGGTGATGAAGGCCTCCTTCGCGGCCAGCGCCTCGTCCACCGTAAACGCGCGCTCCTCGATCCGGAGCTGGCGTTCTTCGGCCAGCTTGACCACCGCCTTGCGGGTGCAGCCCGGCAAGATCTCGCTGCCGTTCTGCCGCGTCACCAGCACGTCGTCCTGCGTCAGGATGAAGGCCGAGGACGAGCCGCCCTCGGTGACCTTGCCGTCCTCGATCATCCAGGCCTCACCGGCGCCGGCCACGGCTGCCGCCTGCTTTGCCAGCACTTGCGCCAGCAGCGCCACGCTCTTGATGTCGCGGCGGGTCCAGCGCAGATCAGGCACGGTGATGACGGCAATCCCCGTCTTGGCCGACGGTGCGTTGATGATGTCCTTGACGGAGGTAAACATGACCAGCGTCGGCTTGACGCCCTTTGGAAACGCAAAATCGCGGCCGGTGTCGGCGCCGCGCGTCACTTCCAGATAGACCATGCCGTTGACGAGATTGTTGCGCGCCACCAGTTCCTTCTGGATTTCCTGAATCCGTTCGATGGTCTCTGGCAACGCCAGCTCGATCTCGCCGACCGAACGCTCCAGCCGCGCCAGATGCGAGGCATTGTCGATCAGCTTGCCGTCCAGCACGGCCGCGACCTCATAGATGCCGTCGGCAAACAGGAAGCCGCGGTCGAGAATCGACACCTTGGCGTCCGCCATGGGCACGAATGAACCGTTGACGTAAGCGATCTGTTCCAAGCGAAGTCTCCTGAGGGCGCGAAGGGGTGTTGGGGACTCATATACGCAAATTGATAATACGGATAAACCCTCAACGTCATTCCGGGGCGATGCGAAGCATCGAACCCGGAATCTCGAGATTCCGGATTCAGCCCTAACGGGCTGCTCCGGAATGACGGTGGCGGCTAATGCGACAGAATCTTCGACAGAAACTTCTGCGCGCGGTCGCTGCGCGGCTTGCCGAAGAAGTCGTCTTTCTGCGCATCCTCGACGATCTCGCCCTGGTCCATGAAGATCACGCGATGCGCCACCTTGCGGGCAAAGCCCATTTCGTGGGTCACGACCATCATGGTCATGCCCTCGCGGGCCAGATCGACCATCACGTCCAGCACTTCGCTGATCATTTCGGGATCGAGCGCCGAGGTCGGTTCGTCGAACAGCATGGCGATCGGATCCATCGCCAGCGCGCGTGCAATCGCCACACGCTGCTGCTGTCCGCCTGACAATTCGGCCGGGTATTTGTTGGCATGAACCTTCAATCCGACGCGGTCGAGCAGCTTGGCGCCCTTGGCCATCGCCTCGTCATGGGACCGGCCCAGTACCTTTTCCTGCCCCAGACACAGGTTCTCGATGATCCTCAGATGCGGGAACAGTTCAAAATGCTGGAACACCATGCCGACGCGGGCGCGCAGCTTCGGCAGGTCGGTCTTGGGATCATTGACCTTGATGCCGTCGAGGATGATCTCGCCTTCCTGGATCGGCTCCAGCGCGTTGACGCATTTGATCAACGTCGACTTGCCCGAACCTGACGGACCGCACACGACAACCACTTCGCCCTTGGCGACCTTGGTCGTGCAATCCTTCAACGCCTGGAAGGTCGGCCCGTACCATTTATTGACGTGATTGATTTCGATCATACGCGTTCCCTAACGGACAATACTGATGCGCGCCTGCAGGCGCCGGACGGCGAACGAGGCGGCGCAGGAAATCGTGAAATAGACCACCGCCGCGAACAGGTACATCTCGACCAGCCGGCCGTCGCGCTGCGCAACCTTGCTCGCCGCGCCGAGGAAATCCGGCATCGACAGCACGTAGACCAGCGAAGTGTCCTGGAACAGCACGATGGTCTGGGTCAGCAGCACCGGCAACATGTTGCGGAACGCCTGCGGCAGCACGACGTAGCGCATGGTCTGCGCGTAGGTCATGCCGAGCGCATTGGCCGCGGCAGGCTGGCCCTTGGAGATCGACTGGATGCCGGCGCGCATGATCTCGGAAAAATACGCCGCCTCGAACATGATGAAGGTGACGAGCGCGGAGGTGAAGGCGCCGACACTGATCGGGCGCGACGCGCCGGTCAGCCATTGCCCGACATAGGGCACCAGGAAATAGAACCAGAAGATCACCAGCACCAGCGGCAGTGACCGCATGAAGTCGACGTAAAGCCCGGCGATCCGGCCAAGCACTTTGAAACCGGATAGCCGCATCAGCGCGATCAGCGTGCCGAAGATGATCCCGCCGAGCGCCGAGAGCCCGGTCAGCGTCAGCGTAAACGCCATGCCGTCGAGAAACAGGTAGCCGAGCGAACGGCGGATGACGTCGAAATCGAAATTGGCGAACATGTGGTTATTTCCCCGTGATGTAGCCGGGGATCGCCAGGCTGCGTTCGAGGAAGCGCATGCCGGTGACGACGATGATGTTGATCAAAAGATACATCACGGTCGCGGCGGTGAAAGCCTCGAACACCTGGAACGAGAACTCCTGCATCGACCGCGCCTGGCCGGTCAGTTCGATCAGGCCGATGGTGATCGCGACCGCCGTGTTCTTGATGGTGTTGAGGAACTCCGAGGTCAGCGGCGGCATGATGATTCGGAATGCAATCGGCAGCAGCACGTAGCGATAGCCCTGCAACGTCGTCAGCCCGAGCGCGGTCGCGGCCTGCTTTTGCCCGCGCGGCAGCGAGGCGATGCCGGCGCCCAATTGCACGGCGACGCGCGCCGACATGAACAGGCCGATCCCGATCGCCGCGGTATAGAACGGCGCATTGGGCATCTGTTTCAGCCACAGCCCCCAGCTGCGTGGCAGCAATTCGGGCAGCACGAAGAACCACAGGAACAGCTGCACCAGAAGCGGCATGTTGCGGAAGAATTCGACCCAGGCGAAGCCGATCCAGTAAGCGGTCTTCGACGGCAGCGTCCGCAACACGCCGATGACAGAGCCGAATATCAGCGCGATGATCCAGGCGAAGATCCCGGTCTGGATGGTAAGCCACAGTCCCGACAGCAGCATATGGAAATAGGTGCCGGTCCCGCCCGGGGCCGGCTCGAAGAAGATGCTCCAGTTCCAATTATAATTCACGAAGGCCTACCGTCCGCTGCGCCACCGAAACGTACCCATGCAATGGTTGGGCCATTGCATGGGCAGAAGCATCTATTTGCTTATTTGTAGGCGTCCGGATCCGGCGAGTCAGACGGCTTGGCGTACTGGTTCTTCAGCTCCGCGCTGATCGGCGAGTTCAGGTTCAGGCCCTTGGGCGGGATCTTCTGGGTGAACCATTTGTCGTAGATCTTCTGGCCCTCGCCGCCCGTATAGAGCGCTGACGTGGCGGCATCGACCACCTTCTTGAAGGCCGGGTCGTCCTTGCGCAGCATGATGCCATAGGGCTCCGGCTTGGAGAACGCGTCCTTGGAGATCACGTAGTCATCCGGCGCCTTCGAGCCGGCAACCAGGCTCGCCAGCAGGATGTCGTCCATCACGAACGCCACCGCGCGGTCGGTCTCGACCATCAGGAAGGCTTCGGCGTGGTCCTTGGCCGGAATGATGTTGGCGCCGAGCTTTTTCTCCGCATTGGCTTCGGTCAGCTGCTTGATGTTGGTGGTGCCCGATGTCGAAACCACCGCTTTGCCCTTCAGATCGTCGATCGAGTTGATCTTGCTCGACTTCTTCGAGACGTAGCGGCTCGCGGTCAGGAAGTGGGTGTTGGTGTAGGCGATCTGCTTCTGGCGTTCGGCGTTGTTGGTGGTCGAGCCGCATTCCAGATCGATGGTGCCGTTGGCCAGCAGCGGAATCCGGGTCGACGACGTCACCGGATTGAGCTTGACCTCGAGCTTGTCAAGCTTGAGCTCCTTCTTCACGGCATCGACGATCTTGTAGCAGATGTCCATGGCGTAGCCGACCGGCTTCTGGCTGTCATCGAGATAGGAGAAGGGAATTGACGAATCCCGGAAGCCGAGCGTGATGGCCCCGGTATCCTTGATGTTCTTCAACGTTCCGGTGAGTTCCTGCGCCATCGCCGGCGTGGCGCACAACGCGCCGGCCAGCGCGTAGCCAATCATGTAATTGCGGTTCATACTTGTACTCCTTGTGTGGTTTACGTCGATCGTTCGAGGATTTCGCCGAGCACCGGCGAAATGTAGCGGCGAAACTGTTCGGGGTTCTCGCTCATCGGAAAATGACCAAGCTGCTCCATTATCGTAACACTGGCGCCCCCGATAGCGGCAGCAGTCCTCGTCGTGTCTTCCGGCGTACAGGAGAAATCATACTCGCCCGTGAGCAGAAACAGCGGGCATACTTTAGTATCGATCCTCTCCACCCGGCCGCGCAAGTCGCCATCGACCCGATAAAAATATAGATCGCCCTTGAAAATCCCCGGACCGCCCTGCTTGTAACCCCATAACGTTTCGGCTCGCGAGGCTTGCGGGCTCTGCGGGGCAATGAGACCCGACACCAAGGCTGCGCAGACCTCGCCGCCATGGACGTCGGGGCGGTTGAGCCATGTGGTGTCATACCACGGCGCCTGGAAATCCGCCGCCTCCAGCCCGATCAGCGCACGGAATTCAGCGGCGTGGTCGATCGCAAGGTTGAGCACGATGCGGCCGCCGATCGAGCAGCCCATCACCACGGGCTTTTCCAGCCGCAGCGCCTTGCAGAAGGCGCGGATAGTCTCTGTGTAGCGCGCGGTGGTGAGCTGGTACTCGTCCCCGTTCCAGCTCGCCGGCGGATTCGATTTGCCGTGCCAGGGCATATCGAAGGCGATGATCCGAAAATTCTTCGCGAACTCCTCATCGGCGAGCAGATGCCGCCATTGCCGCGCATCGGAGCCCGCGGTGTGCAGGCACACCAGCGGAATGCCGGCGCCGTTTTCCTCGAAATAGACCCGATGCATTTCGCCGCCGATGTCGACATGGACATAGCGGCCGATCATCGGCTCGACGTAACCGCTCATCAGGCAGCCACCGCGAAATGGTGCCGCGGCAAGGCCAGCACATCCTTGAAATACTGCAGATGCGCCATGAAGGGATGCAGATCGCCCTCAAGGGCCGCTTCGCCACGCTTGGTCAGGGCGAGCAGATCATGCCAGCCCGGCCGCGGCTCGGATTGCCAGTACGCCGCCCAGGCTGCAGGCGAGGCGCGATAGGAAAACCGCCACGACCGCATCAGCACCGGCGCCGGCGTCAGATCGACGATCCGGCCGGCACGGATCGAGGCGTGAAAGGGATGGCCGATCGGCCCGAGCAGGCATTCGCAATCGAGAAACCGGCCGCGAACGATCAGCGCCGGCGTCTGTTCGAGAAGCGCAGGGATTGCGGCGAATGCCTTGATAACCGCGGCGTCGGTTGCGTTCGAAGCTGAACTCATGCGCTCCAGGCAGGATTCCCTGCAATGCCCACATTGGCAAACTGAACGGAACCACCCCGTCCGACCGGACCTATGATGGCCTGAAAGCCCAGGCCTTCGCAAGACACCGCGACTCCCACCTTGATCGTAGGCCTGGATCCGCCAAATGCTCAAACTGCGCCATGGCTCGAACGGCCGGTCGCGGAGAGATGTTTCCCGGTTTCGTCCGCCGACCCGCTGCGATCAAATTCCGTATCTCGGGACGCTGCGACAGGCCAATTGTCGCAGATGTCGTTTCCAGCCAATTGTTGAGCTAATTGCGTACGTTAGCCCGCCAATACGCTTTTCTTCTCATGCGTTTTCAGGGAAGATTGCGCGCATGAAGAAAACAAGGAGGTCTCGTTGTCAAAGGGGCCGCAAGGGAGAGTTGAGATGTCGAGACCAAGCCGTTTGATGTTCGCTGTCGCCGCCGTCGGCATGATGATTTCCGCCGCCGCCGGCGCGCAGGAATATCCCACCAAGCCGATCACCCTGATCGTGCCGTGGCCGGCGGGCGGATCGACCGACCTCACGATGCGCGCCATCGCCGAAAGCGCCTCCAAAATTCTCGGCCAGCCAATCGCGATCGACAACAAGGCGGGCGGCGGTGGCACCGTCGGTCCGGCCACCATGGCGGCCGCCGCCAAGCCCGATGGCTACACCATCGCGCAGCTACCGATCACCGTGTTCCGTCTGCCGCTGATGCAGGAAGTGTCCTGGGATCCGTCCAAGGATTTCTCCTACATCATCCACCTCACCGGCTACACCTTCGGTGTCACCACCAATGCCGAGTCGCAGTTCAAGACCTGGAAGGACGTCGTCGACTTCGCCAAACAGAATCCCGGCAAGGTGACCTATGCGACCCCGGGCGCCGGAACGTCGCTGCATATCGGCATGGAGCAGATCGCGACGCTCGCCGGCATCAAACTGACGCAGGTGCCGTTCAAGGGCGGCGCGGAGACCAATGCCGCCGTGCTTGGCCAGCACACCATGCTGCAGGCGGATTCGACCGGATGGCGTCCGCTGGTCGACGCCGGCAAGTTGCGGCTGCTCATGGTGTGGACCTCGGCGCGCTCGCCGAACTTCCCCGACGTGCCGACGCTGAAGGAACTCGGCTATCCCATGGTCTATGACTCGCCGTTCGGAATCGCCGGACCGAAGGGCATGGACCCGAAGATCGTCGCCAAGCTGCACGACGCCTTCAAGAAGGCCATCGAGGACCCGGCCGTGATCGCAACGCTCGCGAAATACGACATGGTGCCGAATTACAAGAACACCGAGGACTACAAGAAGTTCGTCGTCGAGGTCACCAATTCCGAACGCAAGGTGATCGACTCGCTCGGGCTGGCGAAGAAGTAGAATCGTTCCCGCTGCAGGGATAATCGTCATCCTGAGGTGCTCGCCGCGCTTGCGGCGAGCCTCGAAGGATGGTTTCGGGCACCGTCGCCCTTCGAGGGCTTCGCTGCGCTACGCCACCTCTCGGGTGAACGCAATTGCGTTCATCCCGGGGGTGACGATACCAACAGCGCGTATCTGAAAGCACCAGCATGAGCAATAACGGCAACGTCAAATTCCGCTTCAACAATTCCGAATTGTGGGGTGGGGTGATCGGGCTCGGGCTCGGTCTTTTCGTCATCCGGTCCGGGCTCAAGCTGAAACTGGGCACCATCAACGATCCCGGCTCCGGCTACGTGCTATTCTACACCGGCATCCTGATGTGCCTGTTCGCGGCATCGATCATCATTGCGTCGCTCACCGAGGGCGGACCGACTTTCGGTTCGCGCTGGGAGAATGCGCGCTGGACCAAGCCGCTGATCGTTATCGCCTCCCTCACCGCATTTGCCTTCTCGCTCGATACGTTCGGCTTTCTGCTGTCGTCGATCCCGTTGATGGTGCTGCTGTTGCGGCTGATCGATCCGGTGCGCTGGTCGCTGGCGATCCCGATCGCCGTCATCGCCCCGCTCGGCATGTGGTGGATTCTGAAACGTCTGCTTTTGATCCAGCTGCCTTCGGGCATCTTTGAAATCGGTTGACCGCGAAATGGACACGCTCATCAATGTCGCGCACGGTTTCGGCATCGCTCTGTTGCCGGTCAACCTGGTCTATTGCTTCATCGGCGTCTTCATCGGCACGCTGGTCGGCGTGCTGCCCGGCATCGGACCGATCTCGGCGATGTCGCTGTTGCTGCCGGTCACGCTGTCGGGAACGCCGGAATCCGGCATCATCATGATGGCCGGTATCTACTACGGCTCGATGTATGGCGGGTCGACCACGTCGATCCTGGTCAACATCCCCGGGGAAGCGGCGTCCGTCGTCACCTGCATCGACGGCCACCAGATGGCGAAACAAGGCCGCGCCGGGCCGGCGCTCGGCATCTCAGCCTTCGGCTCCTTCATCGCCGGCACGTTTGCGCTGATCGCCTTGATGCTGGTGGCGCCGTCACTGGCCAGCGTCGCGATTGCGTTCGGGCCGGCTGACTATTTCAGCCTGATGGCGCTGGGCCTCGTGGTGCTGACCTTCCTCACGCAGGGATCGATGGCGAAGGCGCTGCTGATGGCCTGCATCGGCATCGTGCTTGGCCTGATCGGGCTGGACAGCATCACCGCCCAGCCGCGCCTGACTTTCGGCCGGATTGAATTGATCGACGGCATCGGCCTCGTTCCCGTGGTGATGGGCCTGTTCGGCGTCGCCGAGGTGCTGCTCAATACCGAGCAGATCATCAAGCGCGACATCATCAACGCCAAGATCACGCAGCTGTTTCCGAGCAAGGAAGACTGGAAGGCCAGTACCGGGCCGGTCGCACGCGGAACCATTCTCGGATTCTTCCTCGGCATCCTGCCGGGCGGCGGCGCTGTGATCTCGTCATTTGCGTCCTACGCGCTGGAGAAGCGGCTGTCGAAAACGCCGGAGCGTTTTGGCAATGGCGCGATCGAAGGCGTGGCGGGACCCGAAGCCGCCAACAATGCCGCTGCCGGCGGTGCCTTTATTCCGCTGATGACGCTGGGCATCCCGCCGAACGTGGTCATGGCGCTATTGCTAGGGGCGTTCGTGATCCACGGGCTGCAGCCCGGCCCGCTGCTGATCACCCAGAACCCGGGCCTGTTCTGGGGCATCGTCGCCAGCATGTATATCGGCAATGTGATGCTGCTGGTGCTCAACCTGCCGCTGATCGGGATGTGGGTTCAACTGCTGAAGCTGCCGTACAACATTCTGTTTCCGCTGATCGTCCTTTTCACGATCATCGGTGTCTATTGCTCCAGCAACAACGTGTTCGACGTCTACGTCATGATCGCGTTCGGCGTGATCGGCTATTTCATGCGCAAGCTCGGCTACGAGCCGGCGCCGCTGGTGCTGGCTTTCGTGCTCGGGCCGATGCTGGAGAACAACCTGCGCAAATCGCTGATCCTCTCCCAGGGCGACCTGATGACCTTCGTGACGCGGCCGATTTCGGCCACCTGCCTGGCGCTTGCGGTGGTGCTGCTGGTCGGACCGTTGCTGCCCTCGCTGCGCAAGAAGCGCGAGCTGGTCGCGCTGGATGAAGGGGTTTGATCGTGGCTTCATCCTTCGAGACGCCACGCTTGCGCGTGGCTCCTCAGGATGAGGTCTGACAGTTCAAGTGTTAGGCCCTCATAATGAGAATCACGGCAACGCCGCGCGTCTCGAGCCACGAGGCCACCGAATACGCCGCATTGGTCCCGACGCCCTGCAGAATTGCTCTAGCTCGGCTTGATCACCTTCAGCGCACCCGGCTTCGCCGGCTGCGCCATTGCCCGCGTCAGGATCAACGCTTCCTTCTTCAGCATCTCCGCAAGCTCGGTTTCGCGCCGCCTGATCCGGTCGCTGGAGGCGCCGACGCTCAGCGCCGCAATCACCTGCCCGGCATCGTCGCGGATCGGCACGCCGACCCCGCCCATGCCGGGAAGCGCGACGTCGATCTGCACGGTGTGGCCATGCTTGCGCGCCGCGACGATCCGCTCGCGCAGATACTTCGATGTGATACGCGGCGATTTCGCCAGCCGCGGCATGATGATTTCGATGATGGCGTCGATCTCGGCGTCCGGCAGCCACACCATCAGCGCAAGGCTGCCGGCTCCGACCCCGAGCGGCCGCCGGCTGCCGATCTGCAGGTAATTGGGCTGCAACGGATGACTGCCGACGGAACGCGCCAGATACAGCGCCTCGACGCCGCTGCGCACCGACAACAGCGCGGTATCGGCCGATCGCTCCGAAAGCCGCAGCAGGCTCGGCTGCGCCAGTTCGGCGATGTCGACAGTGCGGCGCGCGCTGACCGCCATCACCCGCGCCTCCTGGCCGAGTTCGTAGGTTTTTGCGCCGGTCACGCGGGTGACAAAGCCCTCCTCGATCAGCGAGCCGAGGATGCGCAGCGCCGTCGCCTTGTTCAGCGAGGTGACGTCGGCGATCTCGGTCAGCCGCAGCGGCGCGTTCTGCGCCAGCACGCGCAGGATCGCGCAGACTTTTTGGATGGCGTTGAAATTGGCCGGCTGCCCGACGACGGACAGCGATGGCTTCTTCTTAGGTGACGTCGCGTTCATGCCGCCCTTCCCCGCATCGCGCTCCCCTGATCCTAGAGAGCGCGGCGCGCGGGCGACAGAGCAATATTTCGCCTGACGATACGCTGAGCTAAATTTTATAGCGCGAAACGGCATTTTCGCGCCGCAGCATCGTTCTTATTCCGTCACGCGAACCATTGCCGGCATCACGGTTTAGGCGGCATCTCGCCGAGGTCCCAGAACAGGCCCGCCATGATGGCCAGAGCTTCCTCGGTGACCGGCAGGAGGATGTGTTCATCCGGTGCGTGCTGCGAGCAGCCGGGATAGGAATGCGGAATCCAGATCGTCGGCAGACCGAGCCCTTCGGCAAAGACGCCGTTGGGCAGCGAACCGCCGATATTCGGCAGAATCGCCGGCGCCTTTCCGGTGGTCTGCCGGATCGAGTTCGCCGCCCAGTTGACCCAGGGGCTATCCAAATCGGTACGCGACGCGCCAAACCTCTGCTGGCCGCTGACATCCACCATCGGAAAGCCGTTGGCGTGCAGATAGGTCCTGACAGCGTCGACCACCTTTTCGTATTCGGTGCCGACCACGAAGCGAAGCTGCAGCACGGCGCGAGCTACGCCCGGGATGGCGTTCGCCGGTTGCTCGATATTGCCCGATGACATCGCCAGCACTTCCAGCGTGTTCCAGGCATAGACCCGTTCGGCGGCCGACAGGCCATCCTCGCCCCAATTCTCGGAGACCTGCGGCTCATCCGCCGTGGGCTCGACCTCCACATCGGCAAGTGCTGCGCGGATCAGGTTCGAGATGCGCGGCGGCTTCATGATGTCGAGCTTCATCCGCCCCCTGTGATCGACCAGCGCGGCGATGGCGTTTGCCAGGATGGTCGCGGGGTTGGCGAGCAGGCCGCCCCAATTGCCGGAATGATTGCCGCCTTCGCGCAGGTTGACGTCGAGATGAATTCGCACGCCGCCGCGACAGCCAAGGAAGATGGTGGGACGATCCGCCGAAAGCCGCGGACCATCGGAAGCGAGCAACAGGTCGGCCTTAAGTTCCTGCTGCAGCGATTCGCAGACCTCAGCCAGGTCCGGCGAGCCGATCTCCTCGCTGGTCTCGATGATGAACTTGGCATTGAAGCCGAGCTTGCCGCCGCGGGCTTCGCGGACGGCGCGCAACGCCGCCATGTTGATGCTGTGCTGCCCCTTGTTGTCGGCGGTGCCGCGGCCGTAGACGCGATCGCCCTTGGTCGTGGTCTGCCACGGGTTGAGATTGTCGCGCCATTCACCGACCATGCCACCCACGACGTCGCCATGGCCGTAGGAGAGGACCGTCAACAACGACGGATCCTCGCGATAGTCCGCCAGCAGATACGGACCCTTGCCGATCGGCGAGTCGATCAGCCGGGTCGAAAACCCGAGTTCTTCGAAGGCCGGCTGCAGTCCTTCCACGAGATAGGCGCGCAAGGGATCGCCCGGCAACGGTTCCTGGCTCTGCGTAGGAAAACCGACCCTGCGGTTGAGCTCGGCGAGAAATTCGCCGGAGTGAAACTGCTGACGCACATTTTCAATCGCGTCGGCTCTCGTTGCCATGTCTTTTTCCTTTCGCGCTCGCGAACATATCACTCGTTAGTGTAGCCAGACAACTCATCTACTGGAAGTAGCACGAGTTGCGCCGAATAGGGCCTTGCTAACCCTCATGGAATGCAACAGTTTCCGCCAACAGCCCGGTACCCGACCCGGCGGCGTATCCGGGAATACCCAAGGTTCCACCATCATGAAGAAACAGATCCGGCTCAACGCCTTTGCCATGAACTGCGTGGCGCATCAATCGCCCGGGCTGTGGACCCATCCGCGCGACCGCACCCTTGACTATAACCGCCTGCCCTATTGGCTGGATCTCGCCAGGACGCTGGAGCGCGGGCGTTTCGACGGCTTGTTTCTCGCCGACGTGCTCGGCGTCTATGACGTGTTCGGCAATAGCCCCGACGCGGCGCTGCGCAACGCGACGCAGACCCCGGCGAACGAACCCCTGATGCTGATCCCGGCGATGGCGGCGGTGACGAAACATCTCGGCTTCGGCGTCACCAGCAACCTGTCGTTCGAGCCGCCCTATCCGTTCGCGCGGCGGATGTCGACGCTCGACCACCTCACCGAGGGACGGGTCGGCTGGAACGTGGTGACCGGCTATCTCGACAGCGCCGCGCGCGGCGCGGGCAAGGACAAGCAGACCGCGCATGACGACCGCTACGAGATCGCGGACGAATATATGGAGCTGGTCTACAAGCTCTGGGAAGGCAGTTGGGAAGACGCCGCCGTGCTGCGCGACCGCGCGCGCGGCATCTTCGCTGACCCTGCGAAGGTGCATCCCGTCTCGCATGAGGGCAATCACTACCGGCTCAACGCGATTCATCTGAGCGAGCCGTCGCCGCAGCGCACGCCGGTGCTGTACCAGGCCGGCACCTCGCCGCGCGGCCGGCAGTTCGCGGCCCGGCACGCCGAATGCGTGTTCATGTCGGGCCCGTCGGCCAAGATCATCGGACCGCGCGTCGCGGCGATCCGTGACCTGGCACGCGAGATCGGGCGCAACCCGGCCGAGATCCTGATGTTCAGCATGATGACGATCATCCTCGGGCGCACCGAGGCGGAGGCGAAGGCGAAATACGCCGATTATCGCAAGCACATCAATCCCGAGGGTGCGCTCGCGCTGATGTCGGGCTGGACCGGCGTCGATTTCTCCGGCTACGACCTCGACCAGCAGGTCCGCCACGTCCAGAACGACGCCGGCCGCACCGCGCTCGACAACGTCACCCGCGCCGATCCGGATCGGGTCTGGACCGTGCGCGAAGTCATCGAACATGTCGGCATCGGCGGCGCCGGACCCGTCGTGGTCGGCACGCCCGAGAAGGTCGCCGACGATATCGAGGCCTGGTTCGAGCAGACCGACGTCGACGGCCTCAACGTCGCCTTCGCGACCTCGCCCGGCGATTTCGAGGATATCGCCGACATGCTGGTGCCGGAATTGACGCGGCGCGGACGATACAAGAGCGCGTATGCCGAGGGCACGCTGCGCGAGAAGCTGTTCGGCGAGGGCCGCGCGAGGCTGACGGCGCAGCATCCGGCGAGCCAGTATCGGCCGGGTGTGCGGGTGACGGCGGCGGAGTAAATAACTGTCATTCCGGGGCGATGCGCAGCATCGAACCCGGAATCTCGAGATTCCGGGTTCGCGCTTCGCGCGCCCCGGAATGACAAGCGTCAATTCACCGAATTGCTCACCACCACCTCGATCAGCTTGGTGCCGGGGCGACCAATCGCCGACGACAGCACCGACTTCAACTGGCCTGGATCGGTGACGCGCATAGCTTCCAGCCCGAGTGATTTTGCGACGCCGGTGAAATCCACCGGTGGATCGACGAAGTCCATGCCGACATAATGATCGTCGCCATGGAAGGCGAGCAGGCGCTGCTTGATGATGCGGTAGCCGCCATTGTTGACGATCACGAAGGTCAGCGGCAGCTTGTGGTTCGCCGCGGTCCATAGCGACTGGATCGAATACATCGAGCTGCCGTCGCCGGAATAGCACACCACGGGGCGCTCCGGATTGGCGAGGCTGACGCCGACGGAGGCCGGCAGTCCCCAGCCGATGCCGCCCGAGGCCAGCGCGTGATAACCGTAGCGGTCGCGGTGCGGCCGCAGCGCCAGGATCTGCCGCGATGATGTCAGGCCTTCGTCAACCAGAATCGCATTGTCGGGCATCGCTTCGACCACTTGCAGCGCCAGCCAGTCCGGATCGATCGGCGATTTGGTACTGGCCTTCGATATCTGTTCGATCAGCGGTTTGCGCTTCGCGGTCCAGTTCTTTGAGGCCAGCGCGGCCACGCCCTGCTTGGCGCGCGTTTCGAGCGCGCCGCCACCGGCGGCCTTCAGCGCCGGCACCAACGCGCGCAGGGTTTCCTTCACATCGGCCTTGAGCGCGATCTCGGCGCTATAATTCTTGGCGAGGTCCCAGTCGACCAGACCGATCTGCACGATGCCAAGCCCATCGGGCAGCGGATCGACTTCGCTGTAGACCGACATCCGCAGCGGATCGGCGCCGAGCACGATCATCAGATCGTAGGGCGACAGCACCTCGCGAACCTGCTTTTGCAGGCGCGACAGCGCGCCCATGAAGCATGGGCTTTCGGACAGGAAGTGCGCGCCGTAGGGCGTCGAACACTGATAGGCCGGCGCGCCCAGCGCCTCCGCGAACTGCGCGGCTTCCTTGAGCGCGTCGCTCTTGACGATCTCGTCGCCGGTGATGATGACCGGCCGCTCGGCTTTGAGGATGCGCGCCACCAGCGCCCCGAGCGCTTCGTCCGATGGTTTGACGCGGGTGTCGACGCGGGTGGAGCGGCCGAGCTCAATGCCGGCTTCGGCGTTGAGGATGTCGCCGGGCAGCGAAATGAACACCGGCCCGGTCGGCGGCGTGGTTGCGATCTTGGCGGCGCGGCGCACGATGCGCGGCAGATCCTCCAGCCGCGTCACCTCGACCGCCCATTTCACCAAGGGCTCCGCCATCTGCACCAGTGGGCCATACAGCACCGGCTCCATCAGCCCGTGGCCCTGCTCCTGCTGGCCCGCGGTCAGGATCATCGGCGTGCCGGTGAAGGCCGCGTTGAACAGCGAGCCCATTGCATTGCCGAGGCCGGGCGCGACGTGGACGTTGCAGGCGACAAGCTTGCCCGAGGCGCGGCTGTAACCGTCGGCGATCGCGACCACCAGGCTCTCCTGCATCGCCATCACATAGGTGAGGTCAGGATGATCCTTCAGGGCGTGCATGATCGGCAGTTCGGTGGTGCCGGGATTGCCGAACAGATGCGTGATGCCCTCGTCCTTCAGCAGCGCGAGAAAGGCCGAGCGCCCGGTAATGCGATTCTTCATATTTCCTCCTGCCCGCGGCTCGTTGACCTTTCGGGATCAAGCCATCATGACGATCGGCAATGATGAGATCAAATGGAGCGCGGTCATGGCTGCATTGCGCGGGAGAGCGTGCGATCAGAACATCCCCTCGCGATCGCCGCGTTTCTTCTTTTTCGAGCGCTGCCAGACCACGCCGGGATAACCTTTCAGCGGCACCAGCGGCTCGCCGGTATAGGCCCATTCCTGCAGCTCCTCGATCGCGATGTGATAGAGCGGCTGGCGGCCGGTGCGGCCGGTGAACAGCGCGCGCGGGATGTTGACCATGTGCGGCGAACGCGGCCGCTCGTAGGCGATCGGCGTGCCGCAGCTGCTGCAGAAGCTGCGAGCGGTCTTGGTCGCCTCGTCTTCATAGCGCGTGATGGAGGTCTTGCCTTTGGTAATGCGGAAGCGCTTGCGCCAGCTTCCGACATAGGTCGCGTAGGCCGCGCCGTGCGCGCGGCGACTCGACGGCGTATGATCGTGCCAGGCCCAACGCGCCGGCACGTCGATCTCGAAGCAGACTTTTCCGCACAGGCATTGGCCGGCGGCGGGTTTGCCCACCGCCACCGGTTTTGTTTTCTTCTTTTCGGTTTCTTCGAGCTCGGGAAACATGCTCGGTCCTCACGTTTCGTCATTGCGAGCGGAGCGAAGCAATCCATTCTTTCTTTGTGGCTCCATGGATTGCTTCGCTTCGCTCGCAATGACGGTGAAGTGCTAAGCCTGCGCCAACTCGTCGTGCGCGGGGTAATCGGTGTAGCCGGCGACGTCGCCGCCATAGAAGGTCGCGCGGTTATAGGGCGTCAGCGGGAAGCCGCGTTGCAGGCGGCGCGGCAGATCCGGGTTGGAGATGAATATCCGCCCGAACGCGATCGCGTCGGCATGGCCGGCCGCGATCGCGGCGTCAGCGGTCTCGCCGCTGAAGCCGCCGGCCGTGATCAGCACGCCTTTCCAAATGGGGCGGAACAGCACCATCGCCGACGGCACGTTCTGATGGTTGACCTCGGCGCGGCCGGCGCCGCTGGAGCGCGGTTCGATGAAATGCAGATAGGCGAGCCCGAGCGGATTGAGCGATTGCACGACATGGCTATAGAGCGGCATCGGGTCGGGCTCGCCGCTGCCATTGGCGATGCCGTAGGGCGACAGCCGCAGGCCGACGCGGCTCGCGCCCCAGACCTCGACCACGGCCTCTGTCACTTCCATCAGGAAACGCGTGCGGTTTTCGATTCCGCCGCCATATTGATCGGTGCGCAGATTGGTATGCGACTGCAGGAACTGCTCGATCAGATAACCGTTGGCGCCATGGATCTCGACGCCGTCGAAGCCGGCGGCAAGCGCATTCTTCGCCGCCTGCCGGTAGGCATCGACCACATCAGGGATTTCGGATGACTCGAGCGCGCGCGGTGTCTCGTAGGTCACGGCCTTGCCGTCGGCCGTCCCGGTCTTCAGATCGGGCGGGATCGCAACCGCCGAGGGCGCCACCGGCAGCACGCCACCGGGTTGGAACGAGGAATGCGAAACGCGGCCGACATGCCAGAGCTGCAGGAAGATCACGCCACCCTTGGCGTGAACGGCATCGACGACCTTTCGCCAGCCGGCGATCTGCTGCTCGGTATAAATTCCGGGGACGCCGGGGCTGCCATACCCCGTCGCCATCACGGGCGAGGCCTCGGCAATCAGCAATCCGCCCGGCGTCGCGCGCTGGGCGTAATATTCCGCGTTCAGCGGCCGCGGCGCGAGGCTGGGCTTTTCCGCCCGCATCCGGGTCAGCGGCGCCAGGGCGAGACGATGTTTGAGCTGGTAGGGACCGATCTGCAGCGGGGAAAACAATGATGGGTAATTCATGCCGGTGTGGAACTCCAACTTCTCCGTATTCATACGAGTATGTAACCGGTTCCGCTTGCCCGTAAAAGACTGGAGCAGCTTTTGTTTTGAAAGCGAAGCGGTAGCCCGCTCGAACCGATGTAGTGAGCAAGCATTTCATGCCGAAATCGAGTGCCAAATCGCTTCCTTCGCTCAGCGTACGCATCGATCTGGATGCAAACGCTCGGATCGGGCCGGGCAAGATCCAGCTGCTGGAGAATATCCACACATGCGGCTCGATTTCGGCCGCCGGCCGCGCGATGGAGATGTCGTACAAGCGGGCATGGGATCTGGTCGACGAGATCAACCGCATCTGCCGGCAGGCCGCCGTCGAGCGGCAGACCGGCGGCAAGAACGGCGGCGGCGCGGTGCTGACGTCGTTCGGCATCTCGCTGGTCAAGCGCTACCGCAAGATCGAACGCAACGCCGCGAGCGCGGCGCGCAAGGAGTTGCAGGCGCTGCGCAGCGAGATCGGCCGGAAGAAGCGGGCGGGGTGAGCGACCGCCAGTTATTAAGTGGTCGTCCCGGCGAAGGCCGGGACCCATACGCCGTGACGCTCGTTGTTATAGAAGGCAACTAACGCCAGCACTCTCACCGATGGGCCGCGGAGTATGGGTCCCGGCCTTCGCCGGGACGACATAGACCTTCTTTAACCCGTCTTGATCCAGACCGCCTTGACGTTGAGATACTCCTCAAGGTGCTGCTTGCCTGACTCGCGGCCGTAGCCGCTCATCTTGTAGCCACCGAACGGCACCGCCGGATCCATCGCCTGGTAGCAATTGACCCAGACCGAGCCGGCGCGCAGCGATTTTGCAATTTGATGCGCCTTGCTGACATTGGTGGTCCAGACGCCGCTGCCCAATCCAAACGTGGTGGCGTTGGCGCGCGCGATCAGCTCGTCGGTGTCCTTGAAGGAGATCGCCGAAATCACCGGGCCGAAGATTTCCTCCTGCGCGATCCGCATATTGTCCTGCACATTGGCGAACACCGTCGGCGCCACGAAATAGCCCTTCGACAGCGCGCCTTCGGTCAGCGGCGTACCGCCGGTCAGCGCTTTGGCGCCCTCCTCCTGGCCGATCGAGAGATAGCTGGAGACGCGCTTCATCTGCTCCGCCGACACCAGCGGTCCGATCTGGGTATTGGGATCGAGGCCGTTGCCGACCTGCAGCTTCTTGCCGAATTCGGCGACGCGGCCGACGAACTCGTCATAGATCTTGTGCTCGACGAACAGCCGCGTGCCCGCGCTGCAGATCTGGCCGGAATTGGCGAACACCGCCATCGCCGCGCCCGGCACCGCCGCATCGAGATCAGCGTCGGCGAACACGATATCAGGCGACTTGCCGCCGAGCTCCAGCGACACGCGCTTGAGGTTGCCGGCGGAGGCCCTGACGATGGCTTGCCCTGTCACATGCGAGCCGGTGAAGGCGACCTTGTCGACGCCGGAATGCGAGGACAGTGCCGCGCCCGCGGTCTCGCCGTACCCAGGCACCACGTTGACGACGCCGGGCGGGATGCCGGCCTCCATGCAGAGTTCGGCCAGGCGCAGCGAGGTCAGCGGCGATTCCTCGGCCGGCTTCAGGATCACGGTGCAGCCGGTCGCGATCGCCGGACCGATCTTCCAGACGCTGGCGCTGAGCGGGCCGTTCCAGGGAATGATCGCGCCGACGACGCCGACCGGTTCCTTCAGCGTGTAGGAGAAGATGTCGCCGGGCAGCGAGTTCTCGATGGTCTCGCCATGCAGCGCGGTCGCCTGGCCCGCGTAATACCTGAGCATGCCGAGCACGCGCAGCCGGTTGCCGCGGGTGCGGCTGATCGGCGCGCCCATGTCGAGCGTATCGAGCTGCGACAGCTCCTCGAAATTCTTCTCGACGAGATCGGCGAGCTTCAGCAGCAGGTTCTGCCGCTCGAACGGCTTGACCTTGCTCCACGGACCCTCGAAGGCCCGCCGGGCCGCCGCCACCGCGCGATTGATGTCCTCGGCGTCGCCCTCGGCCACCGTGGCGAGCAGTTCGCCGGTCGCCGGGTTATGGGTCTCGAACTTCCTGCCGGAGGCCGCATCGACCCATTGGCCGTCGATCAGCATCTTCTTGTAGGAACCATCCGCATAGGGGTGGCGCGTGATCGGAATTGCCTGTGATACAGCCATGTATTTACTCCCTTGGATCGATAGCCGTTCTTGTGATGAAAATCGTTATATCCGGATAACTATAGCGTTGGGCACCGAACCGTAAAGCGGAACGAGCCTCCGGAAGCGGGACGGGAAATGAAGACCTGCCATGCCGGTTCGTACGTACCGATATTGTCCTGATGAAGATTTGCGCTGATAAGTAGTCTAACCCGATTTGTGTCCGGAGGAAGTCTGCATGCCCCACCCTGCCATGTCCACCAATCATGTCGCCGTGATCACCGGAGGCGCGTCCGGCATCGGGCTTGCGGCCGCGATGCGGTTCGCCGGCCTCGGCATGAAGGTTTGTATCGCCGATATCGGCGCCGCGCGGCTGGCGGAGGCTGCCACAAAACTGTCGTCTGTCGCCAAGGGTGGCGACGCCGATGTGATGACCGCCGAGGTCGATGTCAGCCGGTTTGAGGACGTCGCCAGGCTCGAAGCTGCGGTGCAGAAGCGGTTCGGCGGCACCGACATCCTGATGAACAATGCCGGCATCGGCCCCGACAGCAACAGCTTTGGGCCGCTGGAGAACTGGCAGCGCATTCTGAACGTCAACCTCTGGGGCATCATCCACGGCACCCAGGTTTTCGCGCCGCACATGATCGAACGCGGCCGGCCCGGGCTCATCATCAACACCGGCTCCAAGCAAGGTATTACGACGCCACCCGGCAATCCCGCTTACAATGTCTCCAAAGCCGGCGTGAAAGCGCTCACCGAGGCGCTGCAGCACGAGCTGCGTAACACCGATGGCTGCCAGATCAGCGCGCACCTGATGATCCCCGGTCACGTCTTCACCGCCCTCACCTCCCGCGGCCGCACCGAGAAACCTGATGGTGCCTGGACGCCCGAGCAAACCGTCGACTTCATGATTGAACGCATCGATGCCGGCGATTTCTACATCCTGTGCCCTGACAATGACGTGCCGCGGCAACTCGACGAACGGCGCATGCTGTGGGCCGCCGGCGACATCGTCGAAAACCGTCCGGCGCTGTCGCGCTGGCACAAGGATTATGCGGAAGCGTTTGCGCGGTTTGTGAAGGGGGAGTGATAGAACTCGGTGTCGTCCCGGCCTTGAGCCGGGACCCATACCGCGTGATCTCTCGATGAGGCTCGGTAACAGAGACCATTCGCAAAACTTCTTCCTGTGGTTATGGGTCCCGGCTCAAGGCCGGGACGACGGCGGTGTTTGTTGCTGCACCGTGGTCTAAACGCAGTTTCGCGATCTCGCGGCATGACTGCCCGAGCTTTGCCAGAAACTTCCCGCCCTCCAGTGAGAGGGCGCAGGGAAGACCGGGTGCGCGCTGCACCCGCGGTCCCGTGTGCGGTTTGCACTAAGTAGGCTGCACACGAGCATACAGGGCAGCGGAGAACACCCGGCCTTCCCTGCGCAATGGCTTTACGGCTTATGCCGTGCTCTCCCCGGAGACGAGTTCTTGGTTGACTCCGTCGCTGCCGTTTCCGCTTGCGCTTCTCCGACAGCTTGACGCCTGCAACGGGCGCCAGGACCACACGGTTTTGCCGTACGCTTAAATCCACGCCGTCGTCAGACGTGAACCAGCGTCCACCGCAACCCGTCCAACGTCCGTGACGACGGCCGACGCCCTTCTGAGTAGGACGGGATGGCGATAGATGCGCACTGATTTGGGTCGACCGACAACAGAAATATTTTTGATTTGCAGAATTTTTCTGCTTGACACGATTTCCGAAAACCGGAACTGATTTGCCCGTCGGGTTGTTTTGCCGCACCCCGCCGTCATTGCGAGCGCAGCGAAGCAATCCATTCCTCGGCTGGGCGCGCCATGGATTGCTTCGCTGCGCTCGCAATGACCAGGAGAGGACGGCATTCCAAATTTGGCTGTCATTCCGGGGCGATGCGTAGCATCGAGCCCGGAATCCATCGGGCGACAGAACGTACGGCTGGATGGATTCCGGGCTCGCGCTGCGCGCGCCCCGGAATGACGAAGGGTAGCACGGCGGACAGGTCGCTGTTTCGCGCTATAAGCAGGGAACGGCAGTTGAACCAGACAGCCGCAGGATTTCCGCATGACCATCCCGTTCAAGACCATTCGCGCGCGCGCCGAGAAGCGCAAGGGCGGACCGAAGGCGCTGCAGAAGCTGCTGCCGCCGAAGCCGGAGGCGAAGGCGCTCGCCAAAATGAGCGATGACCGCATTCTCGCCGAGATGACCAAGCGGGTGTTTTCGGCCGGCTTTGCCTGGAGCGTGATCGAGAACAAATGGCCCGGCTTCGAGAAGGCGTTTCTCGGCTTCAAGCCCGGGCCGCTGACGCTGCAGGCGGATGAATTCTGGGACGCGCTGATGAAGGACACGCGCATCGTGCGCAACGGAGCCAAGATCATGTCGGTGCGATCAAATGCGAGTTTCGTGCGCGAGATCGCCAAAGAACATGGCAGCTTCGGCAAATTTCTCTCGAACTGGCCCTCCTCCGACCAGATCGGACTGCTCGACCTGCTCGCCAAGCGCGGCAGCCGGCTCGGTGGCAACACCGGCCAGATGATGCTGCGCTTTCTCGGGTGGGACGGCTTCGTCACGTCAAAGGACATGGTGACGTGCCTGCGCGACGCCGGCCTCGATATCGCGGAGACGGTGACCTCGAAGCGCGACCTTGCCAAAGTGCAGGCGCAGTTCAACGCCTGGGCCGAGGAAACCGGGCTCGCTTACGTGCAGCTCTCACGCATCTGCGCGATGTCGGCGGGAGAGAATTACAGCAACGAGACGCTGGCGCGGTTTGTGGGTGGCGAGGAGTGAGGGCCTGATGTCGGGGCTCCCTCGATTGAGAACCGCGTGCAGAGAGGAACCCACCCGTGCGCATTCCAGCTATAATTGTCGTGGCCGTCGCAGCACTTTTGACCGCAGCGCCCGTTCGGGCGCAGACCTATGATCCGGCCTACCCGATCTGCATCCAGACCTACAGCCACAATGGCAGCGCCATCATATGCCGCTTTACCTCGCTGGCGCAGTGCGCCGCGACGGGCCGCGCCGCCCAGTGCATCACCAATCCTTATTATGGTGTGACGCAGGCGCCTGCGGGACGGCGACCGCGCGGGGCGTATTAGGGCGTCGATGGCTTTGGACTAAATCCGCGCAGACGTCATCCCCGGACGAACGCACTTGCGTTCGCTCGGGAGGTGCGAGCGCAGCGAGCCTCGAAGGATGGGACACGGGTTGTACTCATCCTTCGAGGCGCGCAAGAGCGCGCACCTACGGGTGAACGCAATTGCGTTCATCCCGGGGATGACGGCGACAGTGCAGGCGGATCGCTCTAACCTAAATACCCGAAATTTGATCGTCGCCATCAGCCCGCCGCGCGCCGCGGCATCTGCTCCGGCGCCACCTCGGAAGGCTGCGGGATCTGCATCAGGATGGTTTGTCCCGTGGAGGCGAGTTCGATTCCGGCGTCCTGGAATTTCTGTTTCATGCGCCGGTTGAACTCGCGCTGCACCGGCCAGCGCCCGCTGTCGGTGCAGCGGATCTGACCGACGATCGAGACCATCGAACCATCGACCTTGTCGATGCCCCACAATTCGAGATCGCCGCGGATCGCGTGGCGGTATGCGTCCTCGCGGCGCATTTCGCCGACGATGTCCTTGAGGATCTGTCCGGCACGGTCGGTGTCTTCCTTGTAGGATACATTGACACTGACGGACGCATTGCCGGCGCCGCGGCTCGAATTGGTGAGCGTCGTCACCGCGCTGAAGGGAACGATGTGCACCGAGCCGTCACCCGCCCGTAGCCTGATGGTGCGGATCGAGACATTCTCGACCGTCCCTGATAGCCCGGACACCGTGACGTTGTCGCCGACCTGGACGGTATTTTCCAGCAGCAGAAACAGCCCGGTGATGAGGTCCTGCACCAGCTTCTGCGAACCGAAGCCGATGGCGATGCCGACGATGCCGGCGCCGGCCAGCAGCGGCGCGACGTTGACGCCGATTTCGCTGAGCGTGGTCAGACCGACCACCGTGACGATCAGGCACAGCAGCGCCGTCCGCAACATCGGCTGGAACGTGCGCAGCCGCGCCGCGCGCGCGTAATGCCCCTCGCGCGACAGCGCATTGACCTGGCGATCCATCAGCGCGTTGGCGACCTCCCAGATCGCGGCGGCCGCAAGCGCGGCGATGCCGATCGTCACCACCGCCGACACCAGCCGGCTGCCGATTTGCCCGCCGTAGAACCATACGATGGCGTCGATGCCCCATACCTCGAGCAATGCGACGAAGCCCATAAAGGCGATGACCGAAGCGACGATCTTGCGCAACAGCGGCAGATAGCGATTGGCGCGGGTCTCCAGACCCGGAAAGCGCTGCAGAATTTCGGGGCGGATGCGGAAGCCGCGATCGATCAGGCTCAACACCACGATAATCGCGAGTCGTGCAATCAGGATGACGGCGATGCCGCCGACGAAATACTGCAACAACAGCGAATAGCCGTTGCGGATGTGCAGCGCCCACACCGTCCAGAGCGCAAGGTCGAGCGCGATTGCGGGATAGTGCCACACACCGGCAATGCGGTTGCGTATCTGGGCGGCCGCGCCCGTGCGACCGTTCGGCGCACGAATGGCGTCCGCGATCTGGCGGCGGCATTGCAGGATGATGACGACGATAAAGAGATGCACGACCAGCATCACGAGGCGCAGCAGTGCGGCATAGCCGCCGCGGCTCAGCCCGAGCAGCAGCGCCACGTTTGCAAAGGCGATGCCGGATACGCCGACGGCGACGATGCGCCGGACCCAGATCTCGATATAGGCTGCGGTCTCGGCACGGACCCGGAACAGGCCGTACGGCCCGGCCAGCGCGCGCGAGGCACAGATCAGCGCGCGCGACAGCGCATAGGCGTTGACGACCGCCTGGATGGCAAGCCGGACCGTCGGGCGGTCGCCGATCTCGGTACTCAGCAGCATTGTAGAAACGCCGACGAAGACCAGTACCGGCAGCAGTTCGAGCGCGAGCCGTCCCAGCACGAACGGCAACCTGATCAGCGACTGCCAGGCCCGCGCCAGGCTGAGACGCCGCCGGTGCAGCGCCGGCTCGACGGTGACGTCAGCGGCGGAGGATGGCGGATCGACCATTGCCAGCGTCTGCGCCGGCGCGCGCGCGGTTTGCGGCAGGCGCGCTTCCAACAGCGCCACCGGCCGCTTGATCAGGCGGAACACCAGCCATTCGGCGGCGAAAGCGCAGCCGAACACCAGCGCCAGTTTCCACGCGATGTCGAATATCTGGCCGTAAGCCGCGGGATCGTTGACGGTTCGCAGGAACCAATAATAGAACGCCGGAAAATGCGTTATCGAGCGCACCAGATGCGTAACTTCGCCCGATATCTCGCCGACCTGTTCGGAGACCGTCAGCAGCAGTTGCGCGCCAAGGCTGTCAGCGGTGAGCGGGATGGCCGGCTTCGCTTCGGGCGTGGGCTCGGCGGCCTGCGGCGATGAAGACGCACCCGCGATCGCCCGCAGCGTATCGATCATTTGCGCGCGCTTCTTGTCGTCCTGCAATGTCTCCAGCGCCCGCTTCGCCTGATCCGGCGTCAGTGCATTGGCGTTGTTGGTTGCCGGCGCAGCGGCGGCCGGCGCCGCATTGGTCTGCGCCAACGCGGGGAACGCAAACAGCGCACAAGCGAGCAGCAGCGAGGGCAGGAATTTGTGCGACATCGAGGCCCCTTTTAAAATGCACACGACGGCAAAACCGGAACCGGTTTGCCGCCGCGCCAGCGTCATGTCGGAGAGCCCCTTTTCGCCGCCATCATGTGTCGGAAGTTTGCCATGGAGACGACTTTCTCTTGGCAATTTGTCTTAGGCGGATTTCCTGGCAGTTGCGGCGTCACACAAATGTCGCAGCAATTAATCGCGCGACGTCGCCTGTCTGCGGATGGTGAAGAAAAAATACAGCAGGACCGGCAAGGACAGCGAACTCCACGACAGGCCGTCCCACCAGCCGTCACCGACGAGGGCAGCGACCAGGCCCACGGTGGAGAGGATGCCGATCAAAATCGGCAGCGCAAAGATTTGCCGCAGGTTGCGATGATTTCTCAAGCGATCACCGGGACAGCACGGGCGTATCGAGGGCGGACCCCTGCGCGATGGCCCGATCGACGCTGGCGCCGGTCTTGCGCCGGCGCAGCCAGAGATAGACGCCGGTTCCCAACACCATGATCGTCAGCACGTCGAGCAGCGCCCAGAGGATCTTCAGCGGCATGCCACCATAGTCGCCAAAATGCAGCGGCTGCGAAATGAACAGCGTCGTGACGTACCAGGGCATGTCGCGGCTGTCGGTCAGCTTGCCGGTTTCCGCATCGATCAAGGCCGGCTTGAGCAGGCGCGAGGTCACCGGCGTGTCGCCCTTCAGGAAGACGGCATAGTGGCTCTTGCTGCTGAACAGCGTTCCGGGGAAGGCGACAAAGCTCGGCGTCATGCCCGGCACCGCGTCCGTCGCGACGGTCACAGCCGATTGCAGCGAGGTCAGCCTGGTGGGCGGCGCGCGATCGCGGTATTGCGACGTCATCTCGGCGAGTTGGCCGTACTGCCACATCTTCAGGACAAGGTCGGCCCAGGTGTTGATCACGCCGGTGAAGCCGACCACCAGCGTCCACATCACAAGCAGAATGCCCGCCAGATTATGGATGTCGAGCCAGCGCACGATGCGCGGGCGCTGGCTGCGGTAGGTGCCGAAGTCCAGCTTCCGCATCGACGGCGCATAGACCACGATGCCCGAGATGATCGCGACACAGAACAGGATCCCCATCAGGCCAAGGAACAGCTTGCCCGGCAGACCCGCAAACATGTCGGTGTGCAGCTTCAGCATGATGTAGGTGAAGCGGCCGGTGACGTCGGGCGAATCGAGATAGGCGCCGGTGTGCGAATCCATCCGGACGAAGCGATTGTTGGTCGGGTCTGACGTAAGGGACTCGCCGACGCTGACGAACATCGCGTTGGGATCGTCGCGGTCCCAGATCAGGAAATGCGGCACCGGCATCGGTGGATTTTTGGGCGCATTCGCCATCGCGTTGGCGAGCAGCTTGTCCAGATCGGCGAACGGCGTGCCGGGCGCGACCTCGGCCGGCTTCACCTCGCTGTGCAGGAGCTCGTCGATCTCATGATGAAAGATCAGCGGCAGGCCGGTGATGCACAGCATCAGCATGAAAATCGTGCAGATAAGGCTCGTCCATTTATGGACGGCGCCCCATCTGCGAAGGGATCGTGTCGCCGGCGTCAATTGACTCTTCCTCCGTCCCGATAGGATGCCGGTGCCATTCACACCTCCGGCATCCCGACATCCGAGCTCAATACTTCGTCACAAGCGCCGGCGGCTTTGCGGTTTCGCCCCAGCGATAGGTCAGTGTCGCGAGGACGGTGCGGGGCTGACCCAGCGCGCAGAAAGCAAGGCCGGTGAAGCAATTCGTCACGTGATATTTGTCGGTGATGTTGATGGCGTTGACCCGCAGATGAAGACCACGCCAATCACGGTTCAGATAGCTGAAGTCGTACGTCAGCACCGCATCGAACAGTGTATAGCCGGGGACCCTGATCAGGTTGGCGTCGTCGCCGAACAAGCTCCCCGTGTATCGGACGCCCCCTCCCAAGCCAAGGCCGGCGACCGGTCCCCCGGTAAACTTGTAGAGACCCCACAGGAATGCGCTATCGCGATTCACGCTCGCAACATCTTTGCCGATGATGGCAGGATTCACGTGATCCTCCACGATCGGTATGAGATGGGAACCGCCGGCAATGATGTCGAAATTGTCAGTGACGCTCGCGCGGAAGTCGGCTTCCACCCCCTTGACGCGGATTCCGCCAACCTGGAACGGAACAAATGTCGGCGTGTTCACCACGACATTCTTCTGGGTCATGTCAAAGATCGCAGCCGTGAACAGCATGCTGGTGCCGGGTGGGGCGTACTTGATGCCCGCCTCTATACCCTCCCCCGTCGTGGGCTTGAAGGGTTGTCCCGTTGCCGAAACAAGCGACAACCCTGCGACCGGCTCGAACGACGTGGAATAGCTGATGTAGGGAGCCAGGCCGATATCGAACACGTAGTTGAGACCAACCCTTCCGGTGAACGCGGAATCATCCTGCGGGACAATCACGTTTGCCAGCCTGTTGGTTGTCTCGGCAGTCGCACGGTCATGCCGTCCCGTCAGCACCAGATTCCAGCGATCCAGCTTGATCTGGTCCTGAATGTAGATGCCCATCTGGTCCTTGCTTGTCGACGTGTTGATGAACGGGATCAGCCCGGCCTTGGTCGGCAGCGGCGTCGCGTTATAGACCGGATTGTAGACATCGATCGGGAAGCCGGGGAAGGTCCCGCGGTAGTCCGTATCGATCGAGGTTTTCTGGTAGTCCAGGCCGGCCAATACCTTGTGACGCAGCCAGCCCGTGTTGAAGTCCGCCTGCAGTTGGTTGTCGATCGCGAAATTCTTCGTGCTGCCGCCAACAAAATTCGCATCGCGCAACGTGATGCGTTGCGCCGGATCGAAAGCACCCGCGCAGGCGGGATGGCCGCCCGCCACAGGGCAAAGCGTCCCGGCATTGCGCATCGAAAACATATCAATATCGACCGACGCCACCCGCATGTTCTGGCGGAACTCGAGGGCCTCATTGAAGCGATGCTTGAACTCGTAGCCGATCATGGCCTGGTCGTACCCGATCCGGTCGAACGCCGGTTCGCCGGTGTACCTACTGACGGGAATTCGACCGTTGGGGTTGGCGAGGAGCGTACCATATGCCGGCAGGTATTGATGGACCTGGCCGTTAAGGCGGTCGCGCTGCGCGCTGGCCAGCACTGTGAGGCTGGTGTCGGTGGTCGGCTGCCACGTGAAGCTCGGCGCTATGAAATAGCGCTGCTCCTTGTTCATGTCGACAAACGTGTCGCTTTCGCGCGCCAGCCCGACGACGCGATAGAGAAATTCGCGATTCTTGTCGATCGGACCGGAGACATCGAAGGCCCCCTGAATCCGATTAAAGCTGCCTGTCTGTGCCTCTACCTCGCCGCGCTGCTCAGTGGTCGGGCGCTTGCTGACCATGTTGAGAATGCCGCCGGGAGACGCCTGGCCGTAAATGCCCGAGGCGGGTCCTTTGAGAATCTCGATTCGTTCGAGCCCGTACGGCTCTGTCCTCGGCTGAGCAAATTGAATTGTCGTATCGTAAGGCAGGCGTAGGCCGTCAAGATAACGCGGTGCGATAAAGCCACGGACCCTGACCTCGGTGTCGAACACGGACCCCGCGCCGTACAAACCGCCCTGCGTCCCCGACGTATACCGAATGGCCTCTGCGACGCTCTGCGCGCCCTGTTGCTCGATCTGCTGCCTGGGTATGACGTTGATCGATTGCGGCGTTTCGAGAATCGGCGTGTCGGTTTTGGTTCCGGTTGCGCTCTGCCGCGCGACAATCCCATTCACCGGGCCGTTGGCGCGTTCTCTCGCGGGGCCGCCACCGGCGTTCTGTTCCACCACCTGCTGCCGGGCGGGTGCCGCGACCTGCCTGGTCGCGCGTTGCGACCTTGCGGCCCTTCTCGCCGGCTGGGTTGGACGCGCCGCTTGCGGCTTCGGTGCATCGACGGTGACGGGCGGCAAGGTTTGGCCGGACTGCGCGTGAACCGGCCCGATCTGCATGGCCAACCCGAATACGGTTACACAGAAAAACGCCTTGGATGCCACGCCCCACACCGACGGCTTAACAGAATCACGCATGATCACATCCCCGTTATCCAATCCCCATTCACGAGAGATCAGATTTGATTTTTGGGCGCCTTTGCGTTTGCGCAAAAAACCTTTGATCGTGCGTCGACACTCTCCAAGTTCCACGCTGGAACACGCCGCCCGGTCACGCATCGGCGCAGCATGATGTCGCCCGCCGCCACGCAGGCGGCCGGCTCCCCACTTGGAATGCGGTGATGTCAGGACAATCCGTCGCGCTGGCAGCTGCTCGGCACGTAGCCAAAATGCCGGCGGAACGCCGTGGAAAAATTCGCCGGGTTGGCATAGCCCACGGCATAGGCCGCCTCGGTGACCGACAATCCCTGATGCAGCAAGGCTTCGCGCGCCGATTTCAGCCGGCTGGTTCGAAGATATTCCGATGCGCTGACGCCATAGACCCGATGAAATTGCGCGGTGAACGAGCGGCGGCTGACACCGGCGTGCCTTGCCAGCTCGGCAATCGTCCAGGGATGCCGCAGATCGGATTCGATCAGTTCCCTGACCGCCTGCAGGCGTAAACGCTTATGGTCGGATACGAGACTGACGCCCTCGTTGCCGCGCAGCGCCAGCATGGCTCGGGCCAGCATCTCGGTCGCATGCGCCGACAGCAGCAGCTCGGCGGTCCGGCCGTCGGCCACCGGGGAAATCATCTCCATGGCGATCGCCTTGATCCGGGGCGACGCCTTCAGCGAAGCGACGAAGACGTTTTGATCCCTTGTGTCGAACAGTCCGATGAATTCCTCCATCAACCCGAGCCGCTCCAGGGACGCGACGGGAAAGGCGACGCCGGCCGCCTGCATGTGCGCGCCGCGCGGCGCATCGCCGTCCCACAGGGTCGGCTCTCTGAGCGCCATGACCACGATGGAAGCATCCGAATAGTTGATCCGGGTGGCGCCCTTGCGCGCCCGGCCGCTCCCTGCCCCCTTGAGTATCACGGAGACAAAAAGCCCTGCCTTGATGACACCTTCAGTGCGAATTCGGGTGCCCAGCACCGTATTGTTGCGCTGGAAAAGGCAGCCCGGCGTCTCCAGCCATTGCGTGCGGCTGGCAAAATCTTCCACGATCGACCTGTCATTGTCATCGGGATCGACGATGCGGAACTGCTCGAAAATGTGGTCGTAGATATGCGACATCAACGCGGTTCGGAAGCGTTCATGCGGCCACTATGCAATCCACGCATTTCGCCCTCAAGGCCGATAGCGCCCATCCAGTTTAGAAGCGTTTGAAAATGGAATCGTTTTAATCAGCTTGCGATGATCGCGTGCACAGCCAGCGCGCGTCCGTCCCTCCGACTTGTCGACATTCCAGAACACCGGCGTCGCCGGGCCGTCGAGGACGCCGGACGGCGATTTGCGCCACGCAGCCGTCACGAGATACTGCCCGAGCGGAATATGGATCACCCGATCATAGACTTCGGTCTGGATCGCGGCCGCGATCTTCCTCAGCTCCTCGGGCGAGGACGTGCGCGCGAATGCCTCGGCATCGCCCTACCTTGTTGTTTTCCGGCCAGCCGAACCAGCCGCACACTGACGCGGCGTCAATGCCCAAAATCTGACCTTGCCGCGCCAAATCCGCTGATGTCATAGTTATGACATGAGTACAGTCAAGCGACAGAGCTCCGAATTGCGCGACGAGTACGCCGCGCTGACACGCCAGCGCATCGTGGTCGCCTTTGTCGAATCCCTCGCGGACGGAGCCGGCGACGATGTTTCCATGGCTGATGTCGCCAAGCGCGCCAAGGTCGCCGAGCGCACCATCTATCGGCATTTCAAGACACGCGCGGAGCTTCTCGCCGCGGCCGGCGAATGGATCGAGGACAATGTCTTCGGCTACGTTCCGTTCACCTCACCGGACGAGTTGCCCGACATCTTTCGCAAGCTGTGCAAGAGTTTCGATCGTCATCCGCATCTTGCGCGCGCCATCGCCCTGACCCGGGCCGGCCGCACCATGCGGGCCGGCTTCCGGCGCCGTCTGATCGAACATCATCGCAAGGCGATGGCACCACTGACGCGGCACCTGAAGCCGAAGGAGGTCCGCCAGGCCGAGGCGCTCGCGACCTATCTCAATAATGTGCTGGCCTGGAGCGCACTGCGCGAGGACTTCGGCATGTCCAGCGGCGAGATCGCCGATGCGATCGAGTGGGCGCTGACCACGCTGCTGAAGGACGTTCGCCGGCGGGATACCGCCGCCGCGCGACTGTCTTCCGACAAGGACAGTCGATCAAAGCGAAAACGGACGGCCGCGAAACCACCGGCGTAGGAACTGGACAGAGCCATGGCACCCCTGAACGCGATCCCGGACGATCTGCTGATCAATGCAAGCGACGAGATTCGCATCCGTCAGGACCTGGTGCTGACGGCCCTCGGCCGCCGCCCGGCCGACCGTGCCTTGCGGGTCGGGCGCCTGCTCGACGTGCACAGCCGGAGCTGGAGCGAGGACCAGGAGATCGTCTTCAAGGGCCGCCGCATCGCCTGGGTCGGACCGGCGGGCAGCTATCCCGGCGAGGTCCGCGAACGTGTGCATCGGCCAGATCTGGCGGCCGTTCCGGGCTTCGGCGAGGTCCACAAGCACATCGAAAGCTCGCATCTGACGCCGGAATGGGAGGCGGCGCTGGTGCTGCCGCGCGGCAATACCTGGACCTGCGAAGCCAGCCACGAGTTTTCCAACGTCAACGGCGAGCGCAATCTCGAATTCTGGTTCGAGGCGCGCCGGCGCGGGTCGCCACTGAAGATCTTTCCCCAGCCCGGATCGGCGGTGCCGCCCACCGCCTATGAGTGGGGCGGCGGCTGGTACGGCGGCAAGGAGCAGGCGCATTTCATGGGCCAGAGCCTGATGGTCACCGGGCTCGATGAAGTGATGGACTGGCCCGCGGTATGGAATCCGGAAAATCCGTCCTACGCGCGGATCTGGGGCATGATCGAGGCGACCTTCGCAGCGCGCGGCGTCGTCGAAGGGCATGCCGCAGGCTTGCGGGACCTGCCGTCCATCAACGCCTTTGCCGCGGCGGGGCTCGCTTCCGACCATGAAGTGCAGACGCCGGAGGAAACCTGGGACAAGCTGACGCGCGGCCTGTTCGTCGAACTGCGCGTCTACGCGATGGCCGAGATCGTCGCGTGGCTGCTGGCGCGGGGCCTGCAGGATTGGTCGCAGATCGCGTTCACGACAGACGACCGCAGCGCCAGCCACACGCTTGAAACCGGCGCCAGCGACCACAATGCGCGCGTCGCGATCGAGGCGGGCCTTGCACCTGAAATTGCGATCCAGTGCCTGACCATCAATCCGGCGCGCCACATGCGCCTCACCCCGTATGTCGGCAGCCTGTCGCCCGGCCGCTTCGGCGACGTCGTGCTGCTGTCGGATGTCGGCAAGCTCGATATCGCCGAAGTATGGGCCGACGGCGCCCAGGTGTCGGACGGCAAGCGTTACATCGGCCCGGTTCCGGAGATCAGATGGCCGGAATGGGCGACCAGGACGGTCAATATCAACCGCACGATCCAGCCGCAGGATTTCGCGCTCGCCGCCGAGCCCGGCCGCGCCACCATGAAGGCCGCCGTTATCCGGCCGTTCCACTGGCATCCTGATTTCTACACCCTCGAACTGCCGGTGCGCGACGGCGCCGTGCAGCGGGACGAAAGTCAGGCGATCACCAAATTCGCGATCGTCGACCGCTTTTCCGGCGACGGCCGCGTCTCAAAAATGTTCTGGCGCGGTTGCGGACCGCGCACGCCGGACACGGCGGTCGCCTGCTCGGTGGCGCACGACAAGCACAACATCTGGGTCGTCGGCTCCTCGGACGCCGCGATGGCCAAGGCCGTCAACGCCCTGGTCGAACTGCAGGGCGGCTGGGCTCTGGTGCGCGAGGGGGAACTCGCGGCCACCGTCCGGTTCGAGGTCGGCGGTTTGATGAGTTGCCGTCCCGCCGAAGCGCTCGATGCCGACATGCAGGCGCTCTACGCCGAGGGCCGCAAGGTGGACTGGATGTTCGAGCCGACCTACCGGCCGCGCTGGTATCCGGGATTTCCGGAGCGGCTGATGTTCGCGACCCTGACCTGCGCGCCGTGGAGTTGGGTGCTGGTCGCGCCATGCGAGCAGGCCCCGCTCGGTTTCATCAACGTGCAGACGGGCCAGCCGCATCCAGTGGTCTGGTGACGGCAACGATCGGAGGGGACACCATGAACGAGATGACACCGCCGCAACTGGCCTCCGGTCCGACCGCAGCAAATGCCGCCACTTCATCGGCTCCCGCTGCACGCTCGATCGACGGTTTCTTTCGCCTGACCGAACGCGGCACCAGCGTCGGGCGCGAAGTGATCGCCGGCGCGACCACCTTCGCGGCGATGGCCTATATCATTGCGGTGAACCCGGCGATCATGTCGGGCGCCGGAATGGATCGCGCCGATCTCGTCAGCGCCACCGCAATCGCGGCGATCTTCGGCTGCGTCATGATGGGGTTGACCGCCAATCTGCCGCTCGCGGTCGCGCCGGCGATGGGCTCGAACGTCATCTTCACCTATGTGATCGTGAAGCAGATGGGCATGCCCTGGCAGGGCGCGCTGGCCATGGTCGCGTTCACCGGCGTGCTGTTCCTGATCCTCAGCCTATCCAAGCTGCGCGAGCGGGTCGCTAGGGACGTTCCGGAGGTGCTGAAGATCGGCATCCAGGCCGCGGTCGGTACGCTGATCGTGTTCATTGCGCTGCGTGGCGCCGGATTCATCGTGCAAAATCCCTCGACCTTCATCGCCATGGGATCGTTGCGCAGCCCGGCGATGCTGCTGACGCTGGCCGGCCTCCTGCTGACCCCGGTTCTGGTCGCACGCCGCGTTCCCGGTGCGCTGATCCTGTCGATCGCAGCACTGACGTTGATCGGCCTCTTCGTTCCCGGCGCCAACGGCAAGATGGTGACCTCCGTGCCCTCGGCCATCCTGTCCTGGCCGCGCTGGCCGACCAGCACCTTCATGGCGATGGATGTCGGCTACCTCTTCACCCATTTCCTGGTGGCGTTGCCGCTGTTGTTCTATTTCCTGTGCGCCGAATTCTTCTCGACGCTCGGCACGCTGATCGGCGTAACGGGCGCCGCCAATCTGCGACGGCCCGATGGCTCGATCCCCAATGCCACCGCCGCCTTCGCCACCGACGCAACGGCCACGATCGTGGGTCCGCTGCTAGGCACCTCGGTGGTAACAGCCTATATCGAATCCATCACCGGCGTGCAGGCCGGCGGACGCACCGGCCTGACGTCGCTGACGGTCGCCGCCTTCTTCTGCCTCGCGCTGTTCTTCTGGCCGGTCTTCGTGATCATTCCGCCGCAGGCAACCGCGCCGGCGCTGGTGCTGGTCGGCATCCTGATGATGCAGGGCCTCGCACGCATCGACATGATGGACCTCGGCAATGCGGCGCCGATCGTGCTGACGCTGCTGGTGACGGTGTTGACCAACAATCTGATCAACGGAATGGCGCTGGGGACGCTGTGCTATCTCGCACTGGAAGTCACCATGGGCCGCCGGTCGCAGATTCCCGGGATGGTCTGGGGCCTGGGCGCGGTGTTCGTTCTCTATGGGATCGTGACGGCGCAGATCATGTAAGAGAGCGTGGTGCGGCTGCACCAGTTGGACGACAGCGATCATTCACCCTCGGCGAAGCCGGCCCGGACGACTTCCTCGCGCTTGCGCCGCAGATGGTTACGCAGAATATGGGCGAGCCCGCCGGCGTCGCGCCGCTGCAGCGCGTTCAGGATTCCTTCGTGCTCCTGGATGGCGAGCGTCCAATGCTCAGGCGACATCGGCGTGATGAACCGTGCCCGCCGTATCCTCGCGGCGATCGACTCATAGAAGCCGGCAAGCACCGCGTTATCGGCCGCGCGCACGATGGCCTCGTGGATCAACCGGTTGCACCGATAGTACGACAAGAGGTCCTGCGCGCGATAATGCTCGACCATGTTGGCCTGCAGCTCGGCAATTTCGCGCAGTTGCGCATCGGAAATGCGCGGACATGCCAGCTCACCGGCCGCGGCCTCGAGCGCCTCGCAGACTTCAAACAGCTCCTTGACGTCCTTTCGGGTGAGCTTGGCGGCGCGCGAGCCGCGATTGGGCAGCAGCACGACAAGCCCTTCGGCCGCGAGCACCTTGAGCGCCTCGCGCAACGGCGTACGCGATATCGCGAACGACGCGCACAGCTCGCGCTCCGGGATGCGCGCGCCCGGCGGGATTTCGCCCTCCGTCAAGACGTGCCTGAGGCGGGAGACCACCTCGTCATGCATCATATCGAGGTTCTCCTCAGCGACTCACGGAACCATTTTGAATGCAAAAATGATCTGCACCAAGCAAATTCGACCAGAATCCTGTTGCATTGGATATCTTTTGCATTCAAAAATGCCCTCTACAGCCAAACTGAGGTTCCATCCTGAGGGGTCTGTCAAGAAAATGAATGAAAACGTCACCCCCGACACAGACCTGCTTTACGAGGTCCGCGACGGCATCGGCCGGATCATCTTCAACCGGCCGCAGGCGAGAAACTCGCTGACCTTCGGCATGTATGAGCGGCTGGCCGCGATCTGCGAAGCCGCCGCCGGCGACCGCAGCCTCAAGGTGCTGATCCTGAGCGGCGCGGGCGACAAGGCGTTCGCGGCCGGCACCGACATCAATCAGTTTCGCGCGTTCAACACCCCGCAGGATGCCATCGACTACGAGGCCCGGATCGACCGCGTGCTGACCACACTCGAACAATGCGCCGTGCCGACCATTGCGGCGATCAACGGCGCTTGCACCGGCGGCGGCGCCGCGATCGCCGCATGCTGCGATCTGCGCATCGGCACCAGGACCGCGAAATTCGGGTTTCCGATCGCGCGCACGCTCGGCAACTGCCTGTCGGCATCCAGTATCGGCCGGCTCTCGGGCCTGATCGGGGCAACGCGGCTCAAGGAGATCATTTTTACCGCGCGCCTGATCGAAGCCGAAGAGGCCGCCGGCATCGCCCTGCTGCATGAAGTCGTTGAGGATCTATCCGCCCTCGAACGGCGGGCCGATGAACTGGCGCGGCTTGTCGCAGGTCACGCCCCGCTGACGCTGCGTGCCACCAAGCAGGCGCTGCTTCGCGCGCAGCCGAAGCCGGCCGAAGACGAGGACCTGATCCTGATGTGTTACCAAAGCCGGGATTTCCGCGAAGGCATGGATGCCTTCCTGGGTAAGCGCCAGCCGCAATGGACTGGTGACTAAGCAACAACAAGAACAACAACAAAGATTGCGGGAGAAACAATGGGTCCGCTGAGTGGATTGAAGGTTGTCGATCTGACGCACGTCATGGCGGGCCCGACCTGCACGCTGATGCTCGCCGACATGGGCGCCGAAGTCATCAAGATCGAAAAGATTCCGGCCGGCGACGACACCCGCTACATGGTCCCTCCCAGGATCGGCGACGTGGCGGCCTCATTCCTGATGATGAACCGCAACAAGAAGGGCATTGCGCTGGATCTGAAGACAGCGGGCGGCGCAAAGGTGCTGCGGCGCCTGATCGGATCGGCAGACGTGCTGGTTGAGAATTTCGGCCCCGGGGTGATGGACAAGCTCGGTTTCGGTTACGCCGATATCAAGAAGGCGCACCCTGCCCTGATCTACTGCTCGCTATCAGGCTTTGGCCGCACCGGCCCGTACAAGCATCGCCGCGGCTTCGATCTGGTGGCGCAGGCGATGAGCGGCATCATGAGCTTCACCGGCGAGCGGCCCGACGGACCACCGGTCAAATGCGGTGCGCCGCTTTCCGACATCACGGCTGGAATTCTCGCGGCCATGGGCATCCTCGCCGCCTATGCCCACCGTCTCAAAACCGGCGAGGGGCAATGGGTCGAAACCTCCCTGTTCGAGGCCGCCCTCGTTCAGACCTACTGGCAGGCAGCGATTGCGATGGCCACCGGCGTGGCGCCGCAGGCGATGGGTTCGGCCCATCCGCTCAACGCGCCCTACCAGGCGTTCGAAACATCAGACAAGTGGATCGTGGTCGGCGGCGCCAACCAGAAAAACTGGATGCGCACGCTCGAAGTGCTTGATGCAACCGAACTGTCGCGGGATCCGCGGTTTGCGACCGGCGCCGATCGAATGGGGCATCTGAAGGAACTGGAAGCCGTGCTCACGGCGCGCTTCAAGACCAAATCCGCCGAATACTGGCTGGCTGCGCTCGAGGAGGCCGGCGTCCCCTGCGGGCCTGTCAACGACATGCTGCAGGCCCTCGCCGACCCGCAGACCATCGCGCGTGAAATGGTGGTCGAGGTCGAGCATTCCACGCTCGGCCAAGTGAAGACGATTGGATTGCCGATCAAGTTCTCGCAGACGCCCGGCAAGGTGCGCTCGGGCGCGCCGCTCTACGGCGAGCATACAAGTGCAATCCTGAGCGCTTACGGCTTTGACGCCGACGAGATTGCCGCGCTTCACAAGGAGGGCGCGATTGCCGCGCCGGAGTTTGCCGGGGATGAAGTAGGCTGACGCAAAGCCCAGGAACGCCAAGACCAAGAAAACAAAAATCAGAGATACACGGGAGGACTAGATGTCTCAGAAGCCGACATTCGCTGCGATCGCCTTCGGCCTCGCCATTGGGCTCACGGGAGCGGCGAATGCCGCGTGGCAACCGGCCAAGCCGATCGAATTCATTGCAACGGCAGGCCCCGGCGGCGGCACGGACAATTTCGCGCGCGCTGTGCAGAACATCATTACCAAATACAAGCTGGTCGAGCAGCCGATTGTCGTCGTCAACAAGGCTGGCGGCAGCGGCGCCGAAGGCTACACCTACACCAAGGCGATGGCCGGCGATCCCTACAAGGTCGTGTTCGGCACATCGAACGCCTGGAACCAGCCGATGGTCTCCAAGGTCGCCTATAATTACACCGACCTGACGCCGATTGCCGCGATGGTGCAGGACGAATTCCTGCTCTGGGTGAAGCAGGACGCGCCCTACCAGAACGTGCAGGATTTTATCAAAGCCGTTGGCGCGAAGCCTCCGGGCGATGTCAAGATGGGGGGCGCCCAGTCAAAGGACACCGATGAAACCCTCACCCGCATGATCGACAAGGCGGCCAAGGTGAAATTCGTCTACATTCCCTTCAAGAGCGGCGCCGAGGCCGCGGTGCAACTGGCCGGCGGCCATATCGACGCCCACGTCAACAATCCCAGCGAAAGCATCGGACAGTGGAAGGGCAGCACGCAGCGTCCGCTGTGCGCCTTCAGCCCGCAGCGCCTGCCCGACGGACCCAAGGTCACGGCAACGCAGAACTGGCACGATATCCCGACCTGTGTTGAATCCGGCCTGGCCATTCCGCAATTCCAGCAACCGCGCACGGTGTGGCTGCCGGGAAAGGTAACCGCCGATCAGGCCGCCTTCTATGTCGATCTGATGAAGAAGGTGCAGGCCACGCCGGAATGGAAGGAATATATCGAGCGGACGTCGCAAACCGACACTTTCCTGATCGGCGACGCCTTCAACAAGTTCATCAAGGAAGATATCGAACGCACCCGCAAGGTTGCCGCCGATGAAGGCTGGCTGATCTCCAACTAGAGTTCGGACGATGGTCTCTGGACGCAGCCTGGAAGCGGCCACGGCGCTCATCACCGGGGCGTTCGGCGCCGCCGTGATCGTCTCCAGCCTCGACAACGGCATCGGTTGGTCCACAGCCGGCGTCGAGTCCGGCACCTTTCCGTTGATCGTCGGCGTCGTCATCCTGGCCGGCAGCCTGTTCAATCTCGTGCAGGGATGGCTGCACGCCCGCGCGGTCATCCTGGGTCCAAGCGAACTCCGGCGATTGGCGATCCTGTTCGTCCCGGCGGCGGTCTTTGTCGGGGTCATTCCGCTGATCGGGATGTATGTGGCTGCTGCCTTGTACATTTTTGGTGCGATCGCCTGGAACAAGCGCGGATCACTGCTGCTTGCGGCGGCCGCCGCGATCGGCGCGGCGCTGGCGCTCTATCTGATGTTCGAGAAGACATTCCAGATCTCGTTGCCGCGCGGCGCGCTCGGCACCTGGTTCGGCTTCTAGGGGAGCGCTTCGTTGGAAAATCTCGAAGCCCTGATGCACGGCTTTGGCATCGCGCTGTCAGGCAATCATATTTTCCTGATGGTGATCGGCGTGCTGCTCGGCATTCTCGTTGGCGTGTTGCCCGGCCTCGGCGCGCCCAACGGCGTTTCGCTGCTGCTGCCGCTCACCTTCGGAATGCAGCCGGTATCGGCCATCATCCTGCTCTCGTCGATGTATTGGGGCGCCTTGTTCGGCGGCTCGGTCACATCAATCCTGTTCAACATTCCCGGCGAGCCATCCTCGGTCGCGACCACGTTCGACGGCTATCCGATGGCGCGCGACGGCAGGCCGACCACCGCGCTGGCGACGGCGTTTGGCTCGGCTGCCTTTGGCGCGCTCGCCGGTGTCGTTCTGATTACGCTTGCGGCGTCATGGGTCGCACAAGTGGCGCTGGCCTTCGGGCCGCCGGAATATTTCGCGGTCTATTTTCTGGCGTTTGCGAGTTTCATCGGGATGGGCGGCTCGCCGCCGATCAAGACGCTGGTATCGCTCGCGATCGGCTTCGCCCTGGCGGCCGTCGGGATCGATACGGTCTCCGGCAGCGTGCGGCTCACCATGGGCATCGACGAGATGGTCAAGGGCGTCAGCTTCGTGGTCGCCGTCATGGGCCTGTTCGGGATCGGCGAGTTGATGATTGCCGTGGAAGAGGAATTTCACGTCAAGGCGATCTCCTCCAAGGTGGAGTGGCGCGAAGTCTTCCGTACGCTCGTGGGTCTTCCGAAACATGGCTGGGCACTGCTGCGCAGCGCGGCGATCGGCTGCTGGATGGGTATCACGCCGGGAGGCCCGACCGCGGCATCGTTCATGAGCTACGGCATTGCCAAGCGTCTTTCGCCCCGGCGCGCGAATTTCGGCAAGGGCGAGCCGGAAGGCATCGTCGCTCCGGAAGCCGCGGATCATGCCGCCGGCACCAGCGCCCTGCTTCCGATGCTGTCGCTGGGCATCCCGGGATCGGCGACCGCGGCCGTCATGATGGGCGGCCTGATGATCTGGGGACTCAATCCCGGACCGATGCTGTTCGTCGAGCAAAAGGACTTCGTCTGGGGACTGATCGCCTCGATGTATCTCGGCAACGTCGTGGCCGTGGTGCTGGTGCTGCTGACGGTGCCGATCTTCGCGGCGCTGATGCGCGTGCCGTTCTTCATCATTGCGCCTGTGATCGTCATCATCTGCACCGTCGGAGCCTATTCGGTTTCCAATTCCTATCTCGACGTCATGTTGATGATGGGGTTCGGCGTGCTCGGATATCTGTTCAAGAAGCTTCATTATCCGCTGGCGCCGCTGGTGCTCGCGATCGTGATTGGCGACAAGGCGGAAGACGCATTTCGCCAATCCATGCTGATGTCGAAGGGCTCGCTCGGAATATTTTTTGCCAAGCCGCTGGTGACAACGCTGATCCTGCTTGGCGCGGCCCTGCTGCTGATGCCGACAATCTGGCGAACGATCGGCCGGATGATGCCGCGGTCGGAGGTGAAGCCATGATCGTCGCACAGAACAATTTGACCCTAGATTAAGGCCCGGGAGATCCTGATGAGACCGATCATAGCGCTTGCGATGGGCGACCCCGCCGGCATCAGCCCGGAACTGACGGCCCGGCTCCTTGCTCTCGATGACGTCGCGGCCCGGGCCCGGATCGTCGTCATCGGCGACCGCCGCGTCCTCGATGACGGCGCGCGCGTTGCCGGCGTGAAGCTCGACCTGGTAACCGCATCGCCCGACGCCGATCTCTCGAAGGAAGAGCGGGCCCCGGTTTTCATCGATCTCGGCCATCTCGATCCGGCATCGGTCGTGCGAAGCACCGCGACAGCCGAAGGCGGCCGGTTTGCGCTGACGAATTATCGTCAAGCGCTGACGATGGCACGTGATGGCCGGACCGACGCCGTTTGCTTTACGCCCTTCAACAAGAAGGCCATGCGGCTTGCACATCCCGTCTATGACGACGAGATCAGCTTTTCGGCCGACGTGGTCGGATTAGACGGCCCGGCAAGCGAATTCAACGTGCTGGATGGGCTTTGGAATGCCCGCGTTACATCGCATATCCCGCTTGCAGAGGTCGCTTCGCACATCACCAGGGAACGCGTCCTGCGTGCGCTGCGGCTAACGGATGCCTCGATGCGGTCAGCCGGTTTCAAGCGTCCGCGTATCGCGGTCGCCGGCCTCAACCCCCATGCCGGCGATGGCGGGAATTTCGGGCGGGAAGAGATCGACGCGATCGGTCCCGCGGTAGAACAGGCTCGCGCTGACGGGATCGCGACCGAAGGCCCGTTTCCCGCGGATACCGTGTTCCTCCGCGCCAAAGGCGGCGCATTCGATGCGGTGCTGACGATGTATCATGACCAGGGCCAGATCGCGATGAAGCTGATGGGCTTCGATCGTGGCGTGACGCTGCTGGGCGGCTTTCCGTTTCCGATTTGTACGCCGGCCCACGGAACGGCCTACGACATCGCCGGGAAGGGAATCGCGGGGATCGGCGCCGCACATGCGGCGATCCTGCTTGCGGCGGAAATGGCGCAGAGAAAGCTGCAGGCTTGAATCGGTGTTGGGCAACCAACTCGTGCGGGAGAAGCCTCGCGCCAGCGGCTAGCGTCTGGGCACGACGCGCGGCCTATGCGCGTTCGCCGTCGTTCTGCAATTCCCGGAATATCTGCTGATCTTGCAGAATGACTTCAGCCGTTTGCCTGTAATGTGCCGAGAGCAGGGCCACGGCATCATCAGCCTCCTTGCTCAATACGGCCGCCATGATCGCCTGATGTTCGTCGCTCACGTGCCTCGATGGAAAGGCCCTTTGGATCGACAGGCGCCGATACCGGTACAGCTGGTCGGCAAGTTGTCCGCAAAATGCGATCAGTGACTGGGATCCACAATTTCCGATCAGGGTCCTGTGGAAGACGCGATGCAGTCTTTCCCACTCCGGATTGTCTTCGAAATGTTCTGACTTGAGCGAACGAGGCGTCCTGGCGAGACGATGCTCCGCGAGCAGCAGCAGCTCTTCCCATTGCGGCGTCGAGGCCGCCATGGATTCCCGCAGCGCAAGGCTTTCGACCCAGCACCGGGTCTTGGTCAGTTCAATCAATTCGTTCCGGCTGATGTCGGCGACGTAAAACCCGCGCTGTTCGCGGCATTCGACCAGGCCATCGGCGGTCAGGCGATTGAGCGCCTCGCGCAAAGGCGTCTGGCTGGTCTGATACGTCTCGGTCAGGAAGCGCATCTGCAACTTGCGGCCTGGCTCAAGCCTCCCGGAAAGCAGGTCTTCCCTCAGCCGATCATAGACCGTGCTCGCTTGCGTGGAGGATGGCGTAACCGACGCCAAGCGAAGCGCTGATGTGGTGACCACGCCCAAACTCTCCTTTCGGTTCTCAACTCGGTGACCGATTCCTCTTTATATACTTTCTCGTATTTGTACGAAATATATAAATTATGGTTGCCAAGGACATTTTCTATAGGTTAGGAGTCTCCGAGAACCGAGTAAACGACCAGCGGGACCGAAAGCCACGCTGTTTGCGACAACGCTCACCGTTTCCCGGATTTGGGAGCACGCTACGGAATGACCCATTTTCCCGTCACGGCATTGCGCAGCGTCGATCTCGAAACGCCTGACATCAGCCGATCGGAGCATTTCTACACGTCCGTCTGGGGGCTTGATCTGGTGACGCGGCACGAGGGCGTCACGTATCTGCGGGCCAGCGGCACCGATCACCATGTGGTCGCCTTGCGGCAGGGTGATCGCCCTGCGCTCAGGGCTGTCACCTTCCGACTCGATTCCGATGGGGAGTTCGACTCGATCGCTGCGGCATCACCGCAGCAGGGCGCGACGCTGCTCCACGGCCCCGTTCACAATCCGGGTCCCGATGGCGGGACGATCATGGCCATTCGGGCACCCGGCGGCGGCGTGCTGCGCTTCGTTTACGGAGACCTGCGGCACGGCGCATTTCTTCCGTCCGCGAACCGGCCGACCAGACTGGCTCACGTCAATCTCAACGCTCCAGATGTCGACGGCTTGGCCGCGTTCTTTCAGCGGGCGCTTGGCTTTCGCCTGACGGATCGCACCAAAGCCATGGCGTTCGTCCGCTGCAATGACGACCACCATGCGATCGTCATCGCCGATGCCGCCGTGAACGGACTCAATCACGTCGCCTTCATGATGCCGAACCTGGAAGCTGTCATGCGGGGCTCGGGCCGCATGATCGACGCCGGATTTCCAATCGCCTGGGGCGTCGGCCGCCACGGCCCGGGCGACAACGTCTTCGCCTACTTCATCGATCCGGTCGGGATCGTCATCGAATACACCGCCGAAGTTCTGCAGGTTGACGACAATTATGTGGTGCGCGGGCCGTCGGAATGGATCTGGCCGCCGGGCAGGACCGATCACTGGGGCATCGCTCCTCCCAAGGCCGATCACGTCAAAACGGCCCAGGCGGCCGTGCTCTACGCCGATGCTTAACCGCCCGATCCGCTTCGCTTTAGAATCTCGACTGGAGTCCTGAGTGACGCTTTCATCAGAGCAGCACCGGAGCGATTTCCAAGTGGTCGTGGTTGGTCACGGCCCGTCAGGCGCCATCGCGGCCAGCCTGCTCGGAGACAGGAATATCCGTACCCTGGCGATCGACCGTCAGCGCGACGTCTACGACAAGCCGCGTGCGATCGCGATCGATCATGAGATCCTTCGCCTGCTTGATAATCTCGGCGCCGCAGAGCGCGTGCTGCCCTACATCGCACCGTTTCCTGCCTCGCAGCATTTCGGCGCCAAGGGCCAGTTGATACGCCGGATCGATATGGTTCCCGAACCTTATCCGCTTGGATACACCCCCAGTATGGTGTTCACGCAGCCGCCGGTCGAGGCGGCGCTGCGCGCGCACGCGGCGGCCTATGACAGCGTCGACGTCGAACTCGGAACAGAGCTCACAGGCTTCGATCAATCGCCTGACCGAGTGACGCTGCATCTGCGCGACGACAAGGGAGCAACGCGTTCGGTCACCGCCGACTATATGATCGCGTGCGACGGCGCCTCGAGCGGAACGCGGCAAACGCTTGGCATAACCTTCGAAGACCTCGTATTCGACGAGCCCTGGCTTGTCGTCGATCTCCGGGTCAACGATGCCGCACTCGGCAAGCTGCCGGAGACGGCGGCGCAATTCTGCGATCCGTCCCGGCCGACGTCCTTCATCGTCGGCCCCGGCAATCATCGCCGTTTCGAGATCATGCTGCTGCCGGGGGAAGATCCCCGTGAGATGGAAGCGCCTGATCAAGTCTGGCGGCTGCTCAGCCGATGGATCGGGCCTGATGACGCCACGCTGTGGCGCGCGGCGAGCTACCGGTTTCATGCGCTCGTTGCGGAGGAGTGGCGGCGGGGCCGCATCTTCCTGGCCGGCGATGCCGCGCATCAGCAGCCGCCGTTTATCGGCCAGGGCATGTGCCAGGGCATTCGCGATGTCGGAAATCTCGTCTGGAAGCTTGATCGGGTCCTCAAAGGACAATCCGGCCCCACGCTCCTCGACACCTATGGCGAGGAGCGAAGCGAGCATGTTCGCCAACTCACCACCCGGATCAAGGCGATCGGGCACGTGATTTGCGAGCGCGATCCCGTCGCGGCCGAGGCGCGCGACGTACGCATCCTTGCCGAAGGCGGCGGACTTCCCCGCACCTTCACCCGCCAGGAGATTGTCCCGCCGCTTCAGAAAGGCCTGCTGGCGTTCCCGCTGCATCCGGCGCACGGCACGCTGTTTCCGCAGCCCTGGATCAGAACGGCAGAAGGGCGGCGACTTCTTGATAGCGTCACAGGAGTTGGGTGGCGGCTTGTGCTGGACCAGCGCAACGCGCCGGATCTGACCGCTGATGTGCGGGCGCATCTGACCGGGCTTGGCATGCGACTGATCCGAATCCGTCCTGCTGACGCGGCAGATCAGGCCGGGCACGACGCCGTCGCTGAAGAAGATGGCGTTCTCGCAGCCTGGTTCGACCGCCATGGCTGCCGGGCCGCGATCGTCCGGCCGGACCACTACGTCTTCGGCGTCGCCAACGACGAAGGCGCGCTCGGCAAGATGCTGTCAGAGCTTGCGGGACGGCTTCAATGATCCATCAGGGATTGCAGCTAGAAGGCACAAACACTCTTCATCATGACGCGGTTTCCAGAGCGAGGACATCACAATGAAATTGGCAAGTTTTACGATCGGCAACAGCCGCACCTGGGGCGTGATCGAGGGCGAGGAAGCGATTGACGTCGGCGCGCTGCTCAGGGATCGCTACCCCGATCTCAAATCGGCGATCGCCGCCGACGCATTGCCCGCGGTGCGCGACGCCATCCGCACGGCAAAGCGTTACCCCACGGCTGACATCACCTGGCTGCCGGTCATTCCCAATCCCGACAAGATTCTCTGCATCGGCCTGAACTACGAGATGCACCGCAAGGAAACCGGACGCGCGGAAGTCGAGAACCCCACCGTGTTCGGCCGGTTTGCCAACAGCCAGACCGGGCACCTCGCCAACATCATCCGGCCAAAACTCTCACACGATCTCGACTTCGAAGGCGAACTCGCGATCATCATCGGAAAGCCCGGACGCCATATCGCGCGTTCTGACGCATGGAACCACATCGCCGGCTATGCCTGCTACAACGAAGGCAGCGTGCGCGATTTTCAACGCCACACGCATCAGTTCACGCCCGGCAAGAACTTTCCGGAGACCGGTGCTTTCGGTCCCTGGATGATGACGCCGGACGAACTCGGCGACGTCGCGCCGCTGCGGCTGCAGACCCGCGTCAATGGTCAGATCGTCCAGGATGCGACGATCGACCAGATGATCTTCGATATCCCGCGGCAGATCGAATACTGCTCGTCCTTCACGCGCCTCGAGCCGGGCGATGTGATCGCAACGGGGACGCCCGGCGGTGTTGGCGCCAAGCGAACCCCGCCGCTCTGGTTGAAGCCGGGCGACATTGTCGAGGTCGAAATCGATCGCCTTGGCGTGCTGCGCAATGGCGTCGCCGACGAGATTTGATCGAAGCGGGTAGCCCGCGCCGACATTTGTCCGGGAGGACGTCGCCTCAAGCGATCAGAAATCGCAGGCGAATATTTCAGGGAGGATCACCATGCCAAAACTATCCCGCCGCGTGCTGTTGACCGGCATTGCGCTCTGCCTCTCGGGTCCGGCGTACGCACAATCATGGCCGCAAAGACCCGTGTCGGTCGTGGTGCCGCAGGCGGCGGGCAATAGTCCGGATGTGCTGTGTCGCCTGATCGCCGACAAACTCTCGCGGGCGCTCGGGCAGCAGTTCGTCGTCGAGAACCGTCCAGGCGCCGCGAACCTCGTCGGCACGCAGGCCGTCGCCCGCGCCGCCCCCGATGGATACACCTTCCTGTTTGCCACTTCGGCAGCCCTTGTCACCAACCCCTATACGTTCAAGAAGCTTCCCTACGATCCGATGAAGGATTTTGTGCCGGTCGCCATGGTGGCCCGAAGCAACCACGTCGTTCTCGTCAACCCCGAGGTCAAGGCCAAGACACTCGCGGAATTGATCGCGCTGGAAAAGTCGGCGCCGGGATCGCTGAGCATGGCGGTCGACGGTCCGCGCAACCTCTCGGGCCTGATCGCACAATCGATCAACAAGCAAGCCGGAACCGGCTTCGTTCTGGTCCCCTACAATACGACCACGAACGCGGTGCAGGACAGCATGACGGGACGGGTCCAGGTGACGATACAAGCCGCATCGATTGCAGAATCCTTCATCGCGGCGGGCACGCTTCGACCTGTTGCCGTTGCGGGCAGCAAGCGCATCGGCTCGTTGCCGGACGTGCCGGCGATCGCGGAAACGTTGAAGAGCGTCGACCTGCAAGGCTGGTTCATGTTGATGGCGCCGGCTGGCACGCCCACCGACATCATCCAGAAGCTCAGCTCCGAGATTGCGGGCGCATTAAAGTCCCCGGAGGTGCAGGAGCGCGCCCCCGTCCTCGGCTTTGATGTCGGCATTGGTGACGCGGTGACGCCTGCAGGCGCGAAGCGGTTTCTCGATGCCGAGCATGCGTCCGCAGGCAAGGTCATCCAGGAACTCGGTATCCAACCTGAATAGCAAGTAATTAGGGCGCGGACTCATTAACGCGCAGCCAATTGCGGATCGATGCGAGGTTCATGAACGCTAAGTTGTTGGCCGCGAGTTTGTCGTGTCGGGTCGCGACACACCGACATTGCTTGATCTTGTTGAAGAACCGATCGATCAAGTTTCGTGCGCGAGGAACGGGCTGAAGCAGATCGAGTCTTTGCGATTTCGTTTCGGCGGGATGTTTGCCCAGGCTCCTTGCTGGCGGGCAGGTCGCGCCAGGGAGCACCTGAGCGCACTTCCAAGACTAACCGCCAACCGGACATGCCCGACATGCAAAAAACGACGCGATTGACCCGTTTCGGACATGGGCATAGCCGGACGCCGGCCCACAATTCTGCTATACACCCAGTCAATCTTCCCCGAGCTTTGGGGGTGCGTCTTGAGCAGCGAGCACGTAGAGCGGCGGCTGGCAGCTATTCTGGCGGCGGATGTCGCGGGCTCTTGCCGCTTGATAGGGATAGACGAAGAGGGCACGCTGGCGCGACTGAAAGCGCTTAGAAGAACGATCTTCGATCCCAAAATCGCTGAGCATCACGGACGCGTCGTCAAGAATACCGGGGACGGCGCTATTGCCGAGTTCGCCAGCGTGGTCGACGCCGTCCGATGTGCCGACGAAATTCAACGCGGCATGGCCGAACAAAATATCGACGTGCCGCACGGCAAGCAGATCGAACTCCGCATCGGCATTCACGTCGGCGATATTATTATCGAAGAAAACGATATCTTTGGTGACGGGGTCAATATTGCAGTGCGTCTCGAAGGGACGGCAGAGCCGGGCGGCATCAGCATCTCGGACGACGCTCGTCGGCAAATTCGTGGCAAGGTAGATGTAAGTTTTGAGGATTTGGGTTCGCAATCCTTGAAGAATATCGCCGAGCCGATGCGGGTCTGGCGCGTCCCATACGGTCGCACCGTGCCAGCCGTGCCGAACCGCTGGCCTGTTGATGAGACCCTTGCTCTGCCCAATAAACCCTCGATCGCCGTTCTCCCCTTCACCAACCTGAGCTCCGATCCGGAACAGGAATATTTCGCGGACGGGATGGTAGATGACATCATCACAGCGCTATCTCATTTCAAGGCGCTGTTCGTCATCGCTCGCAACTCGAGCTTCACATACAAGGGGCGCGCCGTCGACGTGAAGCAGATCGGGCGCGAACTTGGCGTGCGCTACGTGTTGGAAGGCAGCGTTCGGAAGGCCGCAAACCGGGTGCGCATCACGGGACAGCTCGTCGATGCCGCCACTGGGGCACATCTTTGGGCAGAACGTTTTGATGGTGGTCTCGGCGACATCTTCAATCTGCAGGATCAGGTGACCGAGAGCGTTGTGGGGGCGATCGCGCCGGCGGTGGAAAAAGCCGAGATCGAGCGTGCCAAGCGCAAGCCGACCGAGAGTCTCGACGCCTATGCCCTCTATTTACGCGGGTTGCCCAGGTTTTATCAGGTTGCAAGCAGGCAAGCGAACGAAGAGGCATTACGCCTGTTCAACAGCGCGATCGAGCTCGACCCAGATTTTGCATCTGCCTACGGTCGTGCCGCCCATTGCTACGCCATAGCTAGGGCCAATGGCTGGATTTCAGTCACACCGAACGAGATTGCTGAGGTGACAAGGCTCGCTCAGCGGGCGGTTGAGTTGGGCAAGGATGACCCGATCGCGCTCGCCTCCGGCGGGTGGGCGCTAGCGTTTGTCGTTCGCGATCTCGAGGTGGGCGCTGGCTTGATCGATCGCGCGCTTGTGCTCAATTCCAATTGGGCCGAGGCATGGAGTTTCGGCGGCTGGGTAAAAATCTGGCTCGGCGAGCCGGAAGCGGCGATCGAGCGCTTCGCGCGTGCCATGCGCCTGAGCCCACTTGATCCGTCGCTGCTAAGAATGCCAAGCGGGACCGCGAATGCACATTTCTTCCTGGGCCGCTATGACGAAGCGGCATCGTGGGCGGCAATGGCATTGCAGGACAATCCGGACTATCAACCTGGATTACGGATCGCCGCCGCAAGCAATGCAATGGCCGGGCGGCCGGAGCAAGCACATAAGGCAGTGGCTCGGCTGCGGCGACTGAACCCCACGCTACGTGTTTCCACTCTCAAAGACGTGTTGGGCCCTTTTAGGCGGGCCGAAGACCTTTTGCGATACGAAGAAGGATTGCGGCAAGCCGGGCTGCCCGAATGACCCAAAGCAGCCAGGGACCGGTTGCAACGAAGTAATCGAATGCATGCGACTTCCGTTGTTGGCCACTTCTCGGAAGTGCCGTGATGTCCGACTTGAGTCCGAAACGCGCAGCAAAGCGGACGTCCGCCGACCACTCTGAATTTATGGGTTCACGTCCCAGTGCGATCGGACGGTCGGCTGCGTGAGAGCCTGCAAGGGCTTCCTTCCCGGCCGATCCAGCCACTTGCAGCATGATCAACCTGCAAAATTGCTCCCTTGATCTCTGCAAATTCATTATTGGCAAGAACGCGACTGCCGTATTCGGCTTGACGAATACAAGCGGCAATACTGATCGCGACCTGAACTTTTGATGACAGTTTTATGACAGCGGCGTCCATCGGCGCCGGCAAGACCGATTCCTCAAGCGCAGAGCGCCGACGCGCTCAGCATCGCCCCGCAAGACTCCTGCCGCACGCATATTTTTGTCGTGATTCGCTGCGATTCATGACAGAAGTAAAACAATCAGATGTCAGTTCGATTAAATGCGGAGCGGTGAATGAGCTTGGAATGGCGTGCGCAACCAGCCTCCCTGGCCTGGTCGAATCCGGTGATCCGGTGGTGGGGCATGCTGACGCTGGTCAGCGGCGCCAATATCGCGGTTTGGTTCGTGCTGTACCGCCAGCTCCACGGACAGCCGATTGGAAACCCAGCCAGCACGTCCGGCGTCGAGCTGATGCTTGCGCTCAGCGCGGCCTATGTGTTCGGCTGCGCCTTCCGCTCGATCCTGCCGCGCGCCGATGTGCAGCGGATCTGCCTGTTCGATACCTGGCTGTCGAGCGTGTTCGTCGGCCGCTCGGTTGCGACCGTGGCGGAGATCGCCTTCGCGGCACAATGGGCTGTTATCCTGCACCAGCTCGGCACCATCACGGGCGCGGACACCACCGTGAACGCCGCCTGGGTGATCGTGCCGCTGATCGTGATCGCGGAGTGCTACTCATGGCACGCGGTGCTGACCACCAAATATCTGAACAACGCGATCGAGAATTCGATCTGGGCCGTCGTCTTCTTCATCATCGGCGTCGGTCTCTGCCGCCTGCTGCCGGAGTTCGACGGCGCGGTGCGCGCGATCCTGATCGTCACGATCGTCGGGATCGCGTTCTATCTGGCGTTCCTGATGACCGTGGACGTGCCGATGTATCTGAACCGGTGGCGGGCCGATGTCGCCGACGGCAATCCGCTGCTGCACCCGCTCGAGGGTCTGCGCGACGTGCGCACGCGCTGGATCGTGACGCACGACATTGCCGAGTGGAAGGAAGAGATCGCCTGGATGTCGCTGTATTTCAGCCTGGCGGTCTGGTCGAGCCTGGCGCTGTGCGTGTTTTATTCGCTCGAGGATCATCTGCCCCGCTATCGCACCCCGGCGCCCGTCGCGAGCATTTCGTCGCAGGCGCCGTCGATCGTTGCCGGGCTTGAGCCGGTTCATGGTGCGCCACCGCAATTAGGCGCGGGCGCCGCTTTTCCCATCGAACTAGCGTGGCTGCAGTCCGGATAGCCGGTCTCGTGGCGAACCGGTCGTTTGTTCCGCCGGGTCAAGCCGGACTTTTGGTCAAGACGGTTTTGGCGAAGCGTGGCCCGGTTCCTGCTTTGACAGGCTGGTACTAACCTGATCCATTTCCTTGGTGGTCCGATCATTTGGTCCACGCCCCCTGCGGCGGCAGGGGCGCCAGGGGGCGTGAGTCAGGCATTTTGCACCAGCCGAGGAGCCAATCCGATGCAAGAACGGGAACTTCGAGATCTCATTGCAGACGTCAAGACCGGACGCTTGTCGCGGCGGTCTTTTGTCCAGCAGATGATCGCCGTCGGCCTGACGGCACCGATGGCCGGCATGATGCTGGCCCAGTCCGGGGTGGCGATGGCCCAGACCGCGATCCCCTACAAGCCGACCAAGGCCGGCGGCGGCGGGCTTTTGAAAATCCTTTACTGGCAGGCGGTCACCCTGCTCAACCCGCATTTCGCCGTCGGCACCAAGGACCAGGACGGCTCCCGCGTCTTTTACGAGCCGCTGGCCGGATGGGACCAGGAGGGCAATCTGGTCCCGGTGCTGGCCGCCGAAATCCCGAGCAAGGAAAACAACGGCCTCACCGAGGACGGCCTCTCGGTGGTCTGGAAGCTGAAAAAGGGCGTCAAATGGCATGACGGCATGCCGTTCACGGCCGATGACGTCGTGTTCAACTGGGAATATGCGCGCAATCCCGAGACCGCCGCGGTCTCGATCGCCAGCTACAAGGACGCCAAGGTCGAAAAGGTCGACGATTTCACCGTTCGCGTCACCTTCCAGAAGCCGACGCCGTTCTGGGCCGATGCCTTTGTCGGCACCTACGGCATGATCATTCCGAAGCATCTGTTTGCGGATTACATCGGCGGCAAGTCGCGCGACGCGCCGACCAACCTCAAGCCGGTGGGTACCGGTCCCTACCTTTTCGTCGACTTCAAGCCGGGCGACATCGTCCGCGGCAAGCTCAATCCGAACTACCACATGCCCAACCGTCCGTATTTCGACAACATCGAGATCAAGGGCGGCGGCGACGCGGTGTCGGCCGCGCGCGCGGTGCTGCAGACCGGGGAATATGACTATGCCTGGAACATGCAGGTGGAAGATGAAATCCTGACCAAGCTGGAAGGCGCCGGCAAGGGCAAGGTCAGCATCGTCGAGACCGGCAATATCGAATTCATCATGCTCAACTCGACCGATCCGGCCGCGGAGGTCGACGGCGAACGCGCCAGCGTCAAGACCAAGCATCCGCTGTTCAGCGACCCGGCGGTGCGCCAGGCCATCAATCTCCTGATCGATCGCGCCTCGATCGAGAAGTTCATCTATGGCCGAACGGCGAGCGCCACCGCAAACTTCCTCAACGCCCCGGAAAAGGTTCGCTCGAAGAACACCAAATTCGAGTTCAACATCGAGAAGGCCAACGCGATCCTGGAAGCCGCCGGCTGGAAAAAAGGCGGCGACGGCATTCGCGCCAAGGACGGCAAGCCGCTGCGGTTCGTCTACCAGACCTCGATCAACGCGCCCCGGCAGAAGACGCAGGCCATCATCAAGCAGGCGTGCCAGAAGGCGGGCATCGACGTCGAACTGAAGTCGGTGGTGGCATCGGTGTTTTTCTCCTCCGACGCCGCCAATCCCGACACCTACACGCATTTCTATTGCGATGCGCAGATGTACAACACCACCATGACGCAGCCCGACGCCGGGTTCTTCATGAACCAGTATCTGTCATGGCGCGCGGCGAACAAGGAAAACAAGTGGCAAGGCCGCAACGTCTCGCGCTGGCAGAACAAGGAATATGACGAGATTTACAAGCAGGCCGAGGGCGAACTCGATGCCGTGAAGCGGGCCGCGATGTTCATCAAGCTCAACGACCTCGTCGTGACAGACAACTACATCCAGCCCCTGCTCCGCCGGCCGAAGGTCTCGGCCGTCGCCGGCAATCTGACGGTGCCTCTCAGCGGCTGGGACAACGATCTGTGGCAGATCGCGAACTGGTACCGCGAGACCTGAGGTGAGCTTTGCGATGCGCAAGATCTGAACGGGCGGTGGCAGGACGACCATGGGAAAATACATCCTCCGGCGCCTGATCATCGCCCTGCCCAGCCTGCTCGGCATCAGCCTCATTCTCTTTGTGCTGCTGGCGCTGGCGCCGGGCGACCCGTTCGGCGAACTTGCGACCAACTCCAATGTGCCGCCCGAAGTCCGGGAGGCGCTGCGGGTGAAGTTCGGCATCGACGATCCGATTTTCATCCGCTATCTGCGCTGGCTCGCCGCGATGCTGCAGGGCGACTGGGGCTTTTCGTTCGCCAGCCGCATCAACGTCGACCAATTGATCCTGCAACGGGTTCCGACCACGCTGTTCGTGGTCGGCTCGTCGCAGATCCTGGCATTGGCGGTGGCGCTGCCGGTCGGCGTCTATGCGGCGATGCGGCCCTATTCGATCTTCGACCAGATCGCCAACACCTTTGCCTTCATCGGCTTCTCGCTGCCGACCTTCTTCACCGGGCTGCTGCTGATCCTGATCTTCAGCATCAATCTCGGCTGGCTGCCGTTCGTCTACCGGGTCGATATCCCGGCCACCGGCTGGGCCTGGGCTTTCGAATATTTCAAGCAGGCGATCATGCCGATTTCGGTGCTCGGGCTGTTTCAGGCCGCCTCCTATACCCGCTACGTCCGCTCGGCGGTGCTCGACGTCATCAGGCTCGACTATGTCACGACGGCACGCTCGAAGGGCCTCAACGAAGGCAAGGTCGTCATCAAGCACGTGGTGCGCAACGCCTTGATCCCCGTGGTGACGCTGGTCGCGCTGCAAATGCCGGCGGTGTTCGGCGGCGCCATCGTCACCGAACAGATCTTCCGCATCCCCGGCATTGGTTCACTGCTGATCAGCGCCATCCTCGCCAACGACACGCCGGTCATCATGGCGGTGACCTTCGTGTTCGCCTGTCTCGTCGTCGTATTCAACCTATTGGCCGATATCATCTATGGCTGGCTCGACCCACGCATCTCCTATCGCTGACGTCGTCGTTCCGCTCGAGGGACGCCCGCGCCACATTTCGCCCGGCTATGAGGTGTGGCGAAAATTTCGCCGCCATCGCATGGCGGTGGCGAGCATCGGCATTTTGACGTTGCTGACCGCGGCCGTTCTGTTCGGGCCGCTGATCTGGCGGATACCGATCAACGAAATCGATTTCACCGCGCGGCTCGCTCACCCGTCGTGGGACCACCCGTTCGGCACCGACGATCTCGGCCAGGACCTCTTGGCGCGCATGCTGTATGGCGGACGCATTTCGCTGGCGGTCGGCTTCGCGGCGATGGCGGTCGCCATCATCGTCGGCGTCCTGATCGGGGCGATCTCGGGCATCTCCCGCGGCAGCGTCGACGCCGCGCTGATGTGGATCACCGACCTCTTCCTGGCGTTGCCGCAACTGCCGCTGCTGCTATTGGTGATCTACCTGTTCCGGGATTTTCTCAAGAACTGGGTCGGCCCCGAGGGCGGCGTCTTCATCCTGATCGTGCTCGTGATCGGTGCGTTTCGCTGGATGCCGGTGGCGCGGCTGGTGCGCGCGCAGTTCCTGTCGCTGCGCGAAAAGGAATTCGTTGAAGCGGCGCGCGCGCTCGGCGCCACCACGCCGCGGCTGGTGATCAGGCACATCCTGCCGAACTCGCTCGGGCCTGTCATCGTGGCCGGCACCATCGACGTCGCGGCGGCAATCATCGCGGAATCGACGCTGTCGTTTCTCGGCCTCGGTTTTCCGCCTGACATCCCGACCTGGGGGCGGCTGTTGTTCGACGCCAAGGATTATCTCGACATCGCACCCCATTGGGCGCTGTTCGCGGGCGCCGCGATTTTCCTGACCGTGCTCACCATCAATTTCATTGGCGACGGATTGCGCGACGCGCTCGACCCCCGGAGAGTCATGTAATGTTGCGTCCGGAGGATACCGCGAGCGTGGGTGCGAAACCGACTGACGAAGCGCCCATGCTCGACATCAGGGGCTTGAAGACGCATTTCGCGACCGACGACGGCGTCGTGCAGGCGGTCGACGGCGTCGATATTGCCGTCCGGCGCGGGGAGACGGTCTGCGTGGTCGGCGAGTCCGGTTGCGGCAAGACGGTCACGGCGCTTTCCGTGCTCAAGCTGATCGCAATGCCCCCCGGGCGGATCGCCGGCGGGCAGATCCTGTGGCAGGGCCGCGACCTGGTGCCGATGGCGGCGGACGAGATGAACCGGATTCGCGCCAAGGAAATCGCCATCGTGTTCCAGGAGCCGATGACCTCGCTCAATCCGGTCTACACCATCGGCGACCAGATCGGCGAAGTAATCGCCCTGCATGAAGGCCTCGGACGCCGCGCCGTGCTGGAGCGAACCATCGACATGCTGGCGCTGGTCCAGATCCCGAACCCGGCGCGCCGCGTCAACGACTACCCGCACCAGTTTTCCGGCGGCATGCGGCAGCGCGTGATGATCGCGATGGCGCTGTCCTGCCATCCGAAGCTCCTGATCGCGGACGAGCCGACCACGGCGCTCGACGTCACGATCCAGGCGCAGATCCTCGATCTGCTGCAGGACATGAAATCGCGCCTCGGCATGTCGATCATGCTGATCACCCACGCCATGGGCGTCGTCGCCGAAGTCGCCCAGCGCGTGGTGGTGATGTATGCGGGCAAGGTGGTGGAGGAAGCCGCGGTCGATCAGCTGTTTGGAAATCCGCGCCATCCCTATACGCAGGGCCTGATCCGCTCGATCCCGCGCGTCGACCGGGGCGGCGGCCGCAAGGCCCGGCTGCAGACCATCGCCGGCACGGTGCCGAAGCTGATCAACCCGCCGCAGGGCTGCCGCTTCGCGCCGCGCTGCGGTTTTGCCACCGACGAATGCGTGCGCGCGCAGCCGGCGTTGCGCGAGCTCGAACCCGGCCACAAGGTGGCCTGCATCCACGCCGAAACGACGGTGGTTCAATGAGCGAGCCGCTGCTCAAAGTCGCAAAACTGACCAAGGAATTTCCGCTCAAGGGCGGGCTGTTCAGCGGTCAAATCGCCAGCGTTCATGCGGTCGACGGCGTCGATTTTCACGTCGACCGCGGCGAAACGCTGGGCCTGGTCGGGGAATCCGGCTGCGGCAAATCGACCACCGGCCGCTGCGTGCTTCGCCTGATCGAACCGAGTTCGGGCGAGATCCATTTCGACGGCAAGGATGTCCGCTCGCTCAAGGCCGACGACCTTCGCATCCTGCGCCGCGACATCCAGATCATCTTTCAGGACCCTTACGCGTCGCTCAATCCGCGCATGAATGTGGGCGCGATCGTCGGCGAAGCGCTGATCATCCACCAACTGACCAAGACCAAACAGCAGTTCGAAGAGCGCGTGGTGGATTTGCTGGAAACCGTCGGCCTGCGCGCGGACCATATGAGCCGCTATCCGAACGAATTCTCCGGCGGCCAGCGCCAGCGCATCGGCATCGCGCGGGCGCTTGCGGTCGAGCCCAAGCTGATCATCTGCGACGAGCCGGTGTCGGCGCTGGATGTCTCGATCCAGGCCCAGGTCATCAACCTGCTGGAAGATCTGCAGGAAAAGTTCGGGCTCGCCTATCTCTTCATCGCCCACGATCTTGCGGTGGTCGAGCATATCTCCAAGCGCATCGCGGTGATGTATCTCGGGCGCATTGTCGAGATGGCGTCGGCCCACGAACTCTATGCCTCGCCGCGGCATCCCTACACCGAAGCGCTGCTGTCGGCGGTGCCGATACCGGATCCGAAAGTGAAGCGACAGCGCGTCCGGCTGTCGGGCGAAGTGCCGAACCCGATTTCGCCGCCGACCGGCTGTCACTTTCACACCAGATGCCCGATCGCGCAGTTTCCGCTATGCAAGAGCGAGGCCCCGCCGCTCAAGCAAAGCGCCGACGGCCACTGGGTCGCCTGCCATTTCCGCTGAAGGCAAGTCTGCACGGCGCGCCGCTCCATCGAGATGATCCGGCGATGGCGCCCTTCCCGGGCGGCGGCGCAAAGCGCACGCTCATTCCTGTTTCCAGAACCGGTCGTTTGGCGTTATCCCGGCCGGATCAGAGGAAAATTCGGGCCGGATGCGGTTGAGGTAATACATATTCACCAAACCCTGATGCTTCACTTCGACGGCGCCACGAGCGTCGATCTCGAATCGCGTTTTAATGTGCTGCCAGGTCGATTCGGCGATGCTGATGCGTCCGGGAGCGCCGGCGGCTTCGACGCGCTGGGTTATATTCACGGTATTTCCCCAGATATCGTAGGTGAATTTGTGTTTCCCGACGACGCCGGCGATGACCGGTCCGGTATTGATTCCAATTCTCGCCTGCCACGCCGGCAGGTGCAGCTTCTCGCGTTGCCGATTGATCCTGGCCAGGTGATCGATGACCTGCAGCGCCGCCAATGCGGCATCGATGGCGTGCGAGCGGTTGGGCTCCGGCACGCCGCCAACGGCGAGATAGGCGTCTCCGATCGTCTTGAGTTTTTCGAGGCGATGCTTGGCCATGATGTCGTCGAACACGGTGAAGTGCTGGTCGAGCTGGTCAATGACGCTCGCCGGCTCCATGGTTTCGACCAGTCGGGTGAAGCCGGTGAAATCGATCAGCATCACCGTTGCAGAGTCGAAGAAGCGCGGCTGAACGCGGTCATTTGCCTTGAGCTCGGCTGCGATGGATGACGGCAGGATGTTCAGCAGCAGCTTGTCCGATTCGGCCTTCCCGGCGACGGCCTGGTCGCGTGCACGCTCCAATTCACGCAGCATCTCGTTGCGCACGAGCAATTGCCGGCGCAATTCGAGGTGAACCATCGTCTGGTGTGCCAGTCGTCTGAGCGCCTCCTGCTGCTCGAAGGTAAGTTCCCGCGGCTCGAAGGCGATCACGCACAAAGTGCCCAGCGCATAGCCGTCCTGCGTGATGAGGGGAACGCCGCAATAGAAGCGAATGTGCATATCGCCCGTCACCAGCGGGCTGGTATTGAATCGTTGATCCTTTATCAGGTCGGGAATGTAGAGGATGTCGTTGTTGCAGATCGTAGCCGTGCAAATCGAAATTTCCCGCGGGCATTCGGAAAGCTCTGCTGGAAGTGGACCATACTTCGCCTTGATCCACTGCCGCGACGCGTCGACGAAGCTGACCAGGGCGGCGGGGCAGCCGCAGATTTGCGCCGCGAGTTCGGTGATTTCGTCGAAACCGGCTTCTGGAAGCGTGTCGAGGATTGCGTAGTTTGTCAGCGCGACAAGGCGTCCGGGCTCATTGACTGGAATCGTCTGGTTCATGACAAGCCCTTCGCGTTAGCCGGATCATCAAATCCCGTCGCGATCCAAGAGCCGTCACATAGCATCACTGCATCTTTCCCTCGTCGGAGACGAGCATGCGGCCACGCGTCAGAAAGCTCCAAGAGCCTACCCTGATCAGTTCAAAATAGCCATTGGCGGCTGAAAGACGAGCGAGGCCGTGGGAACATGGTTGTCGGACATCGCCTTTTGCCAAGTCCGCGTTGCACTGCAAGCGGACCTGCGCAGGCTGGACGTGATGCCAGGCTGCCAGCATGATCCCGTGAGATCACTGGCCCGTGCCAGCGCCGGAGGCCGCATGGCCGCCCGCCGGAGGCCTTACCAGGGGGACCGACATGTCCGATCCGCAACGCCGGGAGTTTCTCGCTGCCGCTGCCATCGCCTCGCTGGCGACGCTGGCCGGATCGCAAGTGGCGGTCGCCGGCGATCCCAGCTTCATGAACAACGTCCCCGATCCCGCGGTGTCGGGAAAGGACCTGCCGACCTTCAAGTTCGCGCTGGAGAAATCGGGCGGCAAGGTGATCGGCAACAGCTACGGCAAGGAAGCCACCGTCACGCAGCTGCCGATCTCCAAGGGAATTGCCGGGGTTTCGATGCGGCTCGAGCCCGGCGCGATGCGCGAGATGCACTGGCACGCCACCGCGGCGGAATGGGCGTTCGTGTTTGAAGGCCGCGTTCGCACCACCGTCGTCGATCCCAACGGCCTTGCCGAGACCAACGATTTCGACCCGGGCGACGTCTGGTACTTTCCCCGTGGTCACGGCCACATGCTGCAGTGTCTTGGCGACAAGCCCTGCCGTTTCATCCTGATCTTCGACAACGGTTATTTTTCCGAGTTCGGCACCTTCAGCATCACCGACTGGATCGGGCACATCCCGAAAGCGCTGCTGGCGAAAAACTTCGGCGTGCCGGAATCGGCGTTCGACAGTTTTCCGAAGGACGAAGTGTATTTTTCCCGCGGCAAGCCGCCACCCGCGGAGCCTTCAGTGCCGCTGCAGGGCTGGAAGCTGCCGCCGCAAACGCACAAATACCGCCTGCTGGCGCAGCCGCCGCAAGGCATCTTTCAGGGCGGCCGGGAATGGCGCGTCGACTCAAGCCGCTTCCCGATCGCGAGAACCATTACCGGCGTCGTGCTCGATCTCGATCCCGGTGCGCTGCGAACACTGCACTGGCATCCGAACGCCGACGAGTGGCAATACGTGCTGGACGGCACCGTCAGCGTGACCCTGTTCGGCTCGCACGGGCGCACAAGGATAGAGCAACTGCAGGAAGGCGACGTCGGCTATATCCCGCAAGGCTACGGGCATTCCATTGAAAATATCGGCGACAAGCCTGCGCGCATCCTGATCGGCTTCAATTCCGGTATCTACGAGACCATCGACCTGTCGCAATGGATCGCGGCTAACCCGGCCGACGTGCTCGCCACCAATTTCAGCCAGCCGCCTGAACTGTTCGGGAAATTTCCCCATCGCGACGTGTTCGTCACGGGCAAGGATGGACCCGGCAAATAGGCCGGGAATCGGAAAAACTCACGCCGGCAGGGGTTTGGGTACGGGCGCGCCATTGAGCAGCTTGCCGATCTCCGGCTTGCATGCCCCGCAATTGGTGCCGGCTTTTAATCGTTGACCAATGGCTTCGACATTTCTCGCGCCTTTATTGATTTCGGCCGAGATTTGCCGCTGCCCGATGCCGAAGCACGAGCAGACGATCGGCCCGATATCTTCGCCGGCTTCCAGCGGCTGCCCTGTGAGCAGCGACATCCGCGCCTTTGGCGAGAGCGTGTTTTCCGCGAACAAATTGGTCAGCCATGAACGCGACACCAGTCTGTGGTCCGAGGCGATGAAGATGCATCCCTCCAACCGCCCGTCGCGAATGCTCGCGTAACGATACCGGCCGATGCTCGGATCGCGATAGGCGATCCATTCGATGTCCTCCTGCTCGGCGCGGAGCTGCGCGCGCGCCCAATCGCGCCAGCTCGCCGGCCGTTCCTCGATCGCCAGCTCCATGCGCCAGCACATGCCCGATCGTCCGGAAACCCAATACCCCTTCTCCGGGCGTTCGATCTCGTAACGGCTTAGAATGAAGGCATGCCATTTCGGCCGATAGGGCTCGGCCTTCACGGGCGTATGCTTGGATTCCGGCTGACCGGATATCGGGTCGGTCGCGGGATTGACCAGCGCGTTGATCAGGCCGTCGCCGGCATACTCGCCATTCCAGTGCATCGGCACGAACACGCAGCCGCGTCGCTGTTCGGCGGTGACGGTCACGCGCGCCACCATCTGGCCCCATGGACTGGTCAGCCGTGCCAGCGCGCCATCTTCGATACCCGCCTTGCGCGCATCCTCGGGGTGGAATTCCGCACAGGGCTCGAACATGTGCATCATCAGCCGCGGCGATTTCCCGGTCCGCGTCATGGTGTGCCACTGGTCGCGAATCCGGCCGGTGTTGAGAATCAGGGGATGCTCGCGGCTGGTCGGGTTCTTGGGTGGGCGCGGCACAACCGGAATAAAGCGCGCCTTGCGATCGGGGGTGAAGAAGCCTCCGGTCTCGAACAGCCGCGGCGTGCCGGTCGGATAATCCCGCGTCACCGGCCATTGTACCGGGGCCAGCGTCTCGTAAGCGCGATCATCGAGCGTGCTCAGGGCGGAGAGATCGAAATCCCGCGCGCCATTATTCTCAAAACCGGAGAGGCTGGCATGCTCCCGAAAGATCTCGGCCACGCTCGTATAGTCGAAGCCCGAAAATCCCATGCGGCGGGCGACATCGCAGACGGTCCGCCAATCGGCGCGCGCGGCGCCGGGCGCCGGCATGAACGGCCGTTGCCTGGAGATGCGGCGCTCGGAATTGGTGACGGTGCCGTCCTTTTCGCCCCACGCCGTCGCAGGCAGCAGCACATGGCCGTGACGCGTGGTGTCGGTGTGGCGCATGCAATCCGACACCACGACGAGGTCGCAGGCATGCAGCGCGGCGCGCGCGCGAGTGGCATCCGGCAGGCTGACCAGCGGATTGGTGGACATGATCCAGACCGCCTTGATACGCCCGTCGGCCATCGCGTCGAACATCTCGACCGCCTTGAGCCCGGACTTGTCCGCGATGACGGGCGAGCGCCAGAACCGCTGCACGAGTTCGCGATGGCGCGGATTCTCGATCTCCATATGGGCGGCGAGTTGGTTGGCGAGGCCACCGACTTCGCGTCCGCCCATCGCATTGGGCTGGCCGGTGAGCGAGAACGGCCCCATGCCGGGCTTTCCGATCCGGCCGGTCAGCAGATGGCAGTTGATGATCGCATTGACCTTGTCGACGCCGCTGCTCGACTGATTGATGCCCTGGGAATAGAGCGTGACGACGCGCTCGGTCCTGGCGAACCAGCTGAAAAACTGCTCGACTGCACCGCCCGTCAACCCGCAGACGTCAGCCGTGTGCGCCACGGTCTGGCCGGCGACTTGCGCCAGCGCCGCCTCGGCGCCGGTGGTGAAATCGCCGACGAACGCGCCATCGGCCGCCTTGTTCTTCGCAAGATACGCCAGCAATCCGTTGAACAAGACGGAGTCGCTGCCCGAACGAACCGGCAGATGCAGATCGGCGCCCTCGCAGGTCGCCGTCCGGCGCGGGTCGATGACGACGATGCGGCAAGCGGGATTTTTCGCTTTCGCCGCCAGCATGCGCTGATGGAGGATGGGATGGCACCAGGCCGCATTGGATCCGACCAGGACCAGCAGGTCGGCCAGTTCCAGATCTTCATAACAACCCGGAACGGTGTCGCTGCCGAAGGCACGCTTGTGACCCACCACGCTGGAGGCCATGCACAGCCGCGAATTGGTATCGATGTTGGCGGTGCCGACAAAGCCCTTCGCGAGCTTGTTGACGACGTAGTAGTCCTCGGTGAGAAGCTGGCCCGAGACGTAGAACGCCACCGCGTCAGGCCCGTGCTCCCGGATCGCCTTGCTGAATCCATCGGCGACATGGCCGAGCGCGGCATCCCAGGTCGTAGCGCGGCCGTTGATCATGGGCTCGAGCAGGCGTCCTTCCAGGTCGACGGTTTCAGCCAGCGCCGATCCTTTCGCGCACAGCCGCCCGAAATTTGCCGGATGCAGCGGATCACCCCGGACCGTGACCGCCCCCGCCGGATCCCTGTCGGCCACGACGCCGCAGCCGACGCCGCAATAGGGACATGTCGTCTTGACTGGCACGCGTCGTTACCCTCAATCGGCCGAAGCGGTGACTACCTCACGAACGGACAGCCAAACGGTGCCGTTCTCCACCTTGGCCGGATACGAGTGCGTGCATCCCTCGTCAGGAGCGACCGCCTCGCCGTTCGCAAGCTCGATGACGAAATTGTGCAAGGGACAGGTGACCCGCTTGTTGTGCACGATGCCTTGCGACAACGGTCCGCCTTTGTGTGGGCAACGGTCGTCGAGCGCGAACACCTCGTCGTCTTCGGTCCGGAATACCGCGATGTTTCCCGACGCCGTGCGCACCACGCGGGCGCCGAGGCGCGGAATCTGGTCCAGGGCTCCGATTTCAATCCACCGTGTCATGCGAGCTCCGGTCATGCGAGTTCCAGCTCCGCCATCGGCGCAAACTCGTTGCGATCGACACCGCGCTGGGCGCGTTCTGCCCATGGATCGCTTTGCGAGAACTGCTGCGAATACACGAAGCGGTCGTACAGCGCTTTCCGGTTGGTGAGATCATCGACCACCTGCTTGCGGATGGCATCGAGACCGACGCGATCGCACCATTTGTACATGCGCTCCAGATACCAGCCCTGCTCGCGATAGAGCTGCGTCAGTGCCGCGATCAACTCCAGCGTCTCCTCCTCGGTCGCCACCTTGGCGAGGAATTCGGTCCCCTTGATGTGAAGGCCGGCGGCGCCCGCGAAATGGATCTCATATCCGGAATCGACACAGATCACGCCGACATCCTTGCAGGTCGATTCGGCGCAGTTGCGCGGACAACCCGACACCGCCATCTTCACCTTGGCCGGGGCCCAGGACCCCCACATGAATCTTTCAATCTTGATGCCGAGGCCGGTCGAGTCCTGGGTGCCAAAGCGGCACCATTCCGAGCCGACGCAGGTCTTCACCGTGCGCAGCCCCTTGGCATAGGCATGCCCTGACACCATGCCGGCGTCGTTGAGGTCGGCCCACACCGCAGGCAGATCCTCTTTCTTGACGCCGAGCAGATCGATGCGCTGGCCGCCGGTGACCTTGACGGTCGGAATCTTGAACTTGTCGGCGACGTCGGCAATGGCCCGCAATTCGTTCGGCGTGGTCACGCCGCCCCACATCCGAGGCACCACCGAGTAGGTGCCGTCCTTCTGGATGTTGGCATGAACGCGTTCGTTGATATAACGCGACTGCTGGTCGTCGCGATATTCGCCGGGCCAGGTGGCGAGCAAATAATAGTTCAGCGCCGGCCGGCAGGAATGGCAACCGTTGGCAGTCTTCCAATCCATGAATTTCATGACATCGGGGATGGTCTTCAGCTGCTGCTCGACGATGACGCGGCGCGCGTCGTCATGGCTGTGATCGGTGCACTTGCACATCGGCTTGACCTTCGGCGCCGTCGAATAATCGCCACCGAGGGTGAACGCGAGCACTTGCTCGACGAGGCCGGTACATGATCCGCATGATGATGATGCCTTGGTGTGGGCGCGCACGTCATCGATCGTGAACAGCTTCTTTTCGGCGATCGCCTTGACGATGGTGCCCTTGCAGACGCCGTTGCAGCCGCAGATCTCGGCCTCGTCGCCCATCGCGGCAACCGAATTCTGGCCGGCGTGACCGCCGTCGCCGAGATTGGCCGCGCCGAACACCAGGCGCTCGCGCATCTGCGAGATGTCGGTGCCGTCGCGCAGATGCTGGAAATACCAGGGCCCGTCGACCGTATCGCCGTAAAGCACGGCACCGACGATCTTCTTGTCGCGCAGGACGATCCGCTTGTAGACGCCACGCGCGGCGTCCTGCATCACGACTTCTTCCTTGTCGGCGCCGGGCGCGAAATCGCCGGCGGAGAACAGGTCGATGCCCGTCACCTTCAGCTTGGTCGAAACCACCGATCCCGAATAGCTGGCAAAGCCCTTCATGGCGAGCTGATTGGCGCAGACCTTGGCCTGATCGAACAGCGGCGCGACCAAACCGTAGGTCTGGCGACGGTGCTGCACGCATTCTCCGACCGCGTAGATGCGCCCGTCATAGGTCTGCATGGTGTCGGAGACGACAATGCCACGCTCGCAATGGATGCCCGCCTTCTGCGCAAGCTCGATGTTCGGGCGGATACCGACGGCCATCACGACCAGGTCGGCCGGAAGCTCCACGCCATCGGCAAAGCGCACGCCTGTGACGCGGTCCTCGCCCAAAATCGCCTGCGTCTGCGCCGGCATCTTGAACACCATGCCGCGCTCTTCCAGAGACTTGCGCAGCATTCCGCTTGCGACGGGATCGAGCTGCCGCTCCATCAGGCAGTCGAGCAGATGCACGACGGTGACGTTCATGCCGCGCTTCATCAAACCGTTGGCGGCCTCGAGGCCGAGCAAGCCTCCACCGATGACGACGGCGTTCGGATGGCTCGTCGAGGCTTCAACCATGCGCTCGACGTCCTGGATATCCCGAAAGCCGATGACGCCGGGAAGATCCTTGCCCGGAAGCGGCAACATGATCGGGTTGGAGCCGGTCGCGATCAGCAGCCGGTCATAAGGAACGCGCGCGCCCGTGGCGGTGACGACTTCGCAGGTGCGCCGGTCGATCATCACGATCGTCTCGCCCTTGCGCAGCGTGATGCCGTTGTCGTCGTACCATTGCTCGGTGTTGAGCATGATGTCGTCGACGGACTTCTCGCCGGAGAGAACCGGCGACAGCAGGATACGATTGTAATTGCCGTAAGGCTCGGAACCGAACACCGTGATGTCGTAAAGATCAGGCGCACGCTCCAGCAGCGTTTCCACTGTGCGGATGCCGGCCATGCCGTTGCCGATCACCACCAGCTTCTGCCTGCTAACTTTCTCGAGCATGATCTGCCTTTCGCATTCCGACGACACCGCGCGTCGACGCGCCATGCGTCGTCGATCGGTGGAATAGAGATTGGGAGTTTTGAGGAGCCCATCCGCGGGCAGCTGACCATCATCAATGACGATCGATACCTCCTTGGATACAAAACGCGTGCCAACTCGGCAGCAGCGATTCCGCGAGCGATATCAATAGGTTTATCGACTGCCGCGAATTCGGGCGCTTGTGCGCACCGCACAAAAAAGCACCACCCTGCGCGTTTGAGTGGCGCGGTTTGCTGCCCGCTGCAGCAGATCGGGTTTTCTTCCCTGGCGGCGGAATAGCGGTCAACGCGTTGCGATTAAAGGCAAAGTGCCGCTCGCAATCGAATGGCACAGATATTGCTGCCTTTAGCGCCAATCGAGACCCGTCTCAATGACGAGAACGGCTCTCGCTTTCACCCATATTCCATCTGTCGTGCCGAGACCTGCCGCACCTGCGCGCACGCCATCGGCCGCATGATCGCGAGGCTGTCGCAATGAAGTTTGCTGAGTTTAAGAAGGCTGGCCATTGGCCGACGCTGCTGGCCGCGTTTCTTTACTTCGACATCAGTTTCATGGCCTGGGTCGCGCTCGGCCCGCTGATGGTCTACATCGCGCACGACATGAACCTCGCGGTCAGCGAGAAGTTTACCCTCGTGGCCATCCCGGTTCTGGCCGGCGCGCTGCTGCGCGTCCCGATGGGCATCCTGGCCGATATCATCGGCGCCAAGCGAACCGGAATTATCGCGCAGCTCATCGTCACCGCGGCGACGGCGTGGGTATGGCGGTACGGGCTCGACAGCAAGCTCGCGATCATCACCTTCGGCCTGGTGCTCGGCATTGGCGGCGCGTCCTTCGCCGTCGCTTTGCCGCAGGCGAGCCGCTGGTATCCGCCGCAATATCAGGGCGTGGTGATGGGCATCGCAGGCGCGGGCAATATGGGCGTCGTCATCGATACGATGCTCGCACCGACGATCGCCGAGCATTTCGGCTGGCAGGCCGTGTTCGGTTTCCTGCTGATTCCGATGGTGCTGGTGCTCGCCTATTACGTCTTCGCGGCCAAGGATGCGCCGGGCGAGCGCAAGCCGATCTCGCTGAAGGCCTATGCAACGCTGCTGCGCGACCCCGATAGCCGCTGGTTCATGTTCTTCTACTTCATCACTTTCGGCGGCTTCGTCGGCCTCGCCAACGCGCTGCCGCTGTATTTCACCGTGCAGTACCACGTCTCCGGCGTGGCGGCAGGTCTGCTGGTCTCGCTGATCGTCGCCTTTGGCTCCGGCTTCCGTCCGGTCGGCGGGCTGATTGCCGACCGCATCGGCGGCATCCGCTCGCTGTCGGTGCTGTTCGCGGTCGTCGTCGCCGCTTATCTCGTCATCGCCTTCATGCCGGAAGGGCCGGCGGCTCCATCAGCGGCGGGCTGGTCGCTGCTGCAGATGCCGCGCATTGCGTGGATGTCGGTGCTGCTGTTCTCGGTCGGCGTGCTGGCGCTCGGCATGGGCAACGGCGCGGTGTTTCAGCTCATCCCGCTCCGCTTCCGTCAGGACATCGGCCTGATGACCGGTCTGGTCGGGTGCGCCGGCGGCGTCGGCGGCTTTTTCCTGGCCCAGGCGCTCGGCACCGCCAAGGCCGCAACCGGCGGCTTCGGCGCCGGCTTCCTGTTTTTCGGGGCACTGGCATTGCTTGGCTTTATCGGACTTGCCATGGTCAAGGTCCGATGGCGCACGACATGGGGCGCTGCATCGGGAGCGCGGGTCTGACGACGCGCGCTTCCAAGGGCTCGGCGGGTCTCTGACGTGACGATCGGTTCGCAGAGAAATCTTCAGGTGCGCGTCGGTTTCGTCAGCGAGACCGGCAAGCGGGCGACCAACGAAGACTACGTCGCGGCCTGCCTCGGTCAGACCGGCGCATTCAACCGCGACATCGTTGCCGCGGTGGCGGATGGCGTCGGAGGCCACAAGGGCGGACGGGAAGCCGCCGAACTGACCGTGCGTTGTTTTCTCGACGCCTACTATTCGCTTCCGGAAACGCTGGGCGTTCGGCGCATCGCCTCGCGGGCGCTGGAGGCCGCCAACAGCTGGATCTATGCGCAGGGCCGCGTCGATTCCAGGCTCAGCGGCATGAGCTGCGCGTTCTCGTCAATGATCCTGTCGCGCCGCACCTGTCACATTGTTCACATCGGCGACACACGCGCCTACCGCTTGAGCGAAGGCCGTCTGGAGCGGCTGACCAAGGACCACGTCGCAGGACGCGGCGACCTCGCCCATTTGCTCAACCGCGCCATCGGCTTCGAGGATTTCGCGCGCGTCGACTATACCGCGGTCGGCCTGCGGCAACATGATCGACTGCTGATCTGCAGCGACGGCATTCACGGCGCCCTCGACGACGGCCGCCTGCAGGTCCTGCTCGACGAGCGCGCTTCGCCTGAGGAAACCGCGCGCAAGCTGGTGGACACGGCGCTGGCCGCCGGCAGCAGCGACAACATGACCGCACTGGTGCTCGACGTCATCGACCTGCCGCCCGCCGACCGCAACGAACTCACCCACGCCATCGAAACCCTTCCCATCCTGGAGCTACCGTCGTCCGGCGAGACCATCGACGATTTCGTGCTCCAGGAGGTACTTTCCGACGGCCGCTATAGCCGGCTGTTCGTCGCCATCGACAAGCGGCAGAACCGCAAACTGGTGCTGAAATTTCCTCACCCCCGCGTTGCCAGCGAAGGTTCATATCGTCTCGCCTTCGTACGCGAAGCATGGGTGGCGGCCCGCGTCAGAAGCCTGTGGATCGGCGAGATCATCGAGGTTCCCGCCGGACGCCAGACGCGGCTCTATTCGGTGATGCCGCTGTACGAGGGCGAAACGCTCGAGCAGCGCCTGAACCGCTCGCCGCAGCTCTCGCTCACCGAAGGCATCGGGATTGCGACCAAGCTGGCACGTGCGGTGGCGACCTTGCATCGCGCCGGCATCATCCATCGCGACATCAAACCTGACAACGTCATCCTGCTGGCGGCCGGCGGATTGCGGCTGGTCGATCTCGGCGTCGCCCGGGTTCCGCTGCTCGAGGATTTCCCGGCGCAGGATATTCCGGGCACGGCGAGCTACATGGCGCCCGAGTTGTTCAGCGGGCGCGCAGGAGACGAATTTTCCGATCTCTATGCGCTGGGCGTGACCGTCTACCGCATGTTCAGCATCGCCTACCCCTATGGCGAGATCGAACCGTTTTCGCGGCCACGCTTCGGCAAGCCGGCCTCGCTGTCGCGTTACCGTCCCGATCTGCCGGCCTGGCTCGATGCCGTGATCGGCAAGGCGCTCGCCGTCGACCCCACGCAACGCTTCGGCGATGTCATCGAGTTCGCCCACGAACTGGAAAACGGCGCCATGTGGGCCAAGCCCGCCGCCGAGAAGCGGCGGGCGCTTTATGAGCGCAACCCGCTGGTGTTCTGGAAAGTATTGTCGGCGAGCCTCGTCATCCTGGTCGCGATACTGCTGGCGTGGCGCTGAGATCAGCGATGGCATCCGTCGGAACCAGAGCGTTTTCCAGCGAAGTGGACACCGGTTCGCGTCAAGAAAACGCGTCAAACAAAAATCTGGAGCCCCGTTCCGATTCCATCGGAACGGAAAAGGCTCTGGCGTCCGAACCCCGACGAGTGGCAAATGCGTCGTTTGCTGCCGGTATCCCTGATCGCTATAATCAGAGGCTGCAAACTTGTCCTGATATTTGGATACACAGGCGAGACCGTTCCGTGCAAATCCTTGAGCAATTGGGTTCCAGCGAGGGTCTGCCCACCGAGGCGATCCGCGCCGCAACCACCGATCGGACGATCGTGGCGCCGCTGCTGCTGGACGCCATCGACAGATGCGAGCCCAAGAACGAGGTCGAGGAGAACGGCCTCTTCATCGCATTCCATCTTCTTGGCCAGTGGCGGGAGAAATCAGCGTATCGCACGATCGCGCGCTTTTTGCGCCGGCCGGACGTCGAATTGATTCTCAGCGACGCCACGACGGCGACCAGCCACAAGGTACTGGCAAGTGTTTTCGATGGCGATCCAGGTCCGATCTACGACATCATTCGAGATCCCAAGGCGGACGAGTTCGTGCGCTGGAGTGCCCTCGACGCCCTCGTGATACTCGTTTTTCGCGGCGAACTCGACCGGGCTGCGGTCGCCGATTTCTTGCGATCAGCCTTCGACGATTTGCAGCCTCGGGATGTGTGTGCCGTATGGGACGGCTGGCAGGGCACGATCGCAGTGCTGGGGTTGGTCGAGCTCGAGCCTCTGGTGCGCGAGATATTCCGGCTCGGCTTCAATGACCCGATGTTGAAGGATTTGAAGGATTTCGAGGATGATTTGAAGGAGGCCCACGCCGGCGGCCCGCTTCAGCCATGGCGGCGCAAGGAATACGAGCCGTTCGGTGATGTCATCGAGGAATTATCGGGCTGGGAGATGGTCAATCCGAGGGAGTATCAGGATCAGATCGCTGACGACCCGAACCTCGATCCGTGGCCCGCGATGCCAGCGCACAACCCGTTCCGCAACGTCGGCCGCAACGATCCCTGCCCCTGTGGCAGCGGCAAGAAATTCAAGAAGTGCTGTATCGACAAGGCGAAACTGCCGCAAATCGCATCGCCGAGCGATCCTTTCGACATAGATGAGGTGTATGAATTCGACGGCACCGGAGACCGGATCCCGGACTACGATCCGCTGGTCGAGCCTGATCCGGGCGACTGGCTCGCGACCGACGAGCAACGACGTCTTGACATGATCGAGCACTACCACCGGCACAAGGGTATCAAGGTGGAGCGCGCAGCAGCGCATGCGGCCATGCACGTGGTCGTCGAGAACCAGATCGCGGAAGGAGATCGATTGCCGGTCCGCCGCACCCTGTTGCGCCTGATGGCCGAAGGACTTGATCGTCACGACGCGATCCATGCGATCGCATCGATCCTTGCCGGGCACCTTAACGAGCAGCTGCGCGAGGTGGGTTCGCAGGCACGGCGGCCCGAGAAGCCGTCCGATCGCGATTTCACGGCCCGGTATTTTTCCGAACTTGAAGAGCTGACGGCCGAAAACTGGCTGCGCTCCGAATAAAATCAAACAGGTGTTTCGCGCTTGGATGGCGCCATGACCCTTACGTCTCGATGCCCCGGTCGAAATCGTCTTCGAAACGCAAATGCTTGACGCTGCGGCCTCGGCGGCGCACCAGCTTCAGGGCTTCGATCCCGATCCTGATGTGGATCTCGACATAGTTCTCGGTCACCGTCCGGTCCGACGCTTCGGTCTTCACACCCTCGGGTATCATCGGCTGATCGGACACCAGAAGCAGCGCGCCGGTCGAAATATGGTTGGCGAATCCTGCCGCAAAAATCGTCGCCGTCTCCATATCGATCGCCATGCTTCGCGTGCGGCGCAAGATTTCCTTGAAGCGATCATCATGTTCCCAGACGCGGCGATTGGTGGTGTACACGGTGCCGGTCCAATAGTCGCGACCGAGATCGCGGATCATCGTCGACACCGCGCGCTGCAACTCGAACGCGGGCAGCGCGGGGACCTCCGGCGGCAAATAATCATTCGACGTCCCCTCGCCCCGGATGGCCGCGATCGGCAGGATCAAATCGCCAATCTGGTTTTTGCGCTTCAATCCGCCGCACTTGCCGAGAAACAACACGGCCTTCGGCGCGATGGCGCTGAGCAGATCCATCACGGTCGCGGCGTTCGGGCTTCCCATGCCGAAATTGATCAGCGTGATGCCGTCGGCCGTGGCGTTGGGCATCGGCCGATCGATGCCGTTGACCAGAACGCCGTTTCCTGCGGCGAACCATTCGACGTAATTGTCGAAATTGGTCAGGAGAACATAGTCTCCGAATTCAGAAAGCTGTGTGCCGGTGTAACGCGGCAGCCAGTTTTCCACGATGTCCTTTTTGTCTCTCATTGCCTTTCGACTCACCTCGCGGCGCCCAGCAAGGCCAAGACTATCACGCCGACAAGGACCGTGCCGCCGCCTTTCGGCATCAAATTACGAGGTAGCCATTCAAATCACGAAGAAACCATGGCTGGCGTCACGCCGGAGTTGCTCGACCAGGCCATACTCCCAGTCGAGATAGGCCTGCATTGCAGCGGTCGAGACATCGGTGCCCTCATAGGGACGCCGGTAGCGGTGCGACGGATCGGGCTTTGGCAGGACCACGGGCGGGCCGACTTCCAGCGCACCGTCATGGCCGCCATCGAGCACATAGGTTTCCCATCCCATCTGCGCGAGCCAGGACGCGGTCATGTCGGCGCGGACGCCGAGATTATCTGACAGAAGAATCCGCGCGCCGCGCACCGGTGCTGCCATGTCGATCTCCTGCACCAGCTGCCCGCCGGCGTAATGGCGGAAGCCCTGGAGGTGACCGGCGGCATATTCCTCGCCGTCGCGGACGTCGAAACGATAGAGCGTGCGGCTGGTCTGCGCCGCCAGCGCCAGCGCCTCTTGTGGGCCGACACGCCGCACGCCGGCGCGATAGGCGACATCGCGCGCATTGGCTTTTGCATTCTCGGAAGCGCCGATGGCACCACGACGGCCAGAGCCGTGTTCCAGATCCTGCTTTGCCAATGTCCAGCCAATGGTGCCGTTGCGCAGCGCCACCACTTTGTTGGCGACGCCGGCATTGATCAGCGACTGGGTGCCGATGATCGAGCGGGTGCGGCCGGCGCAATTGACGATGATGGTGGTTTCGGGATCCGGCGCCGCCTCGCCGGCGCGCAGCACCAGTTCGCCGCCGGGCACGCTGATCGAGCCCGGGATGTTCATGGTCGAATATTCGTCGAAGCGGCGAACGTCGAGAATCCTGATATTGGCCTTGCGCGCAATCAGGCTTGCGACCTCTTCCGCCGCCAGCGACGGCGTGTGGCGGCGATGCTCCACCAGTTCGCCAAACGCCTTGGCGTAGGAATTGACGTCCTGGAACAGCTCATAGCCCGCCGCCTGCCAGCCCTGCAGCCCGCCGTCGAGCGCGCGGACATTGGCGTATCCCAGCGTTTTAAATCGATCGATCGCCTGCGGGACGAGGCCTTCGCCCGCGTCGTAAACCACGATCGGCACGTCCTTGCGCGGCAGCCGCGTCTCCGCTTCGAGCGCGATGCGGCCGGCCGCCATGTTGGCGGCAAACAGGGGATGGGCGGTGGCGAAAGCCGCCTCGTGCCGTAGATCGAGCAACGCGATTTCATCGCGCAGCAGAAGCGCGGTGCGGACTTGCGAGGGTGTGACGGTGAGTGGGGTCATGGCATGGCGGGTCTGGAGGTGGCGTTGCTGCCGTCATCGCACAACGCGGCGAATAATTCACCAGCAAATAACGGCGCGCCATCCTTCAGCATGCAGATCTAGAGATACACTTCGTCGATATTGACGGACGATTCGACGCCGAGCTTGACGAAATGGTTCGTCAGCCAGTCGTTCGCGCATTTCCGGCCCTGGTCGCGAAGAAAAACCAGAAAGTCCCAATCGGCGTTGTATTTGCTGGTCGGGCTGAGCGCCCCCATGAATTCGTCGTCGGCGACGCTATGGATGAAGATCTGCCGGACGTCTCCGCCGACGATATGGTTCTGCTTGACCAGCCTGGTAATGAAGCTGACCGCCCGCATCTCCCGCATCAGCGATGAATTGAAACTGATCTCATTGATGCGGTTCAGGATGTCGACTGCCGCATGCGGCAACTCCTTGCGGAACAGCGGATTGATATGAACGATGACGATATCTGAGCTCTTGCAGTTGTAGATGAGCGGGAACAGCGCCGGATTTCCCATGTAGCCGCCGTCCCAATAGGCCTCGCCGTCGATCTCGACGGCGTGAAACATGGTCGGAACACATGCCGAAGCCATCACGGCCGACGCTGAAATTTCAGCCCCCGAGAAGATCTTCACCTTGCCGGTGCGAACGTTGGTCGCAGACAGGAACAGCTTGACCGGACAGTCCGGGCGCTTCAGCACCTCGAAATCGATCGATTGCTCGACCACCTCGCGCAACGGATTATAGTCCGACGGGTTGAACTCATAGGGCGACAGCACGCGCGTCACGAAGCTGAGCAGCGAGAACACCGGCGACCAGGTCAGCTTGTGGTTCCCCAGCAGCCGGTCGATCGGGCTTGGTTGCAACGGTCCCAAGCTCGCCGCGTCGCTGACACGCTTCCAGTAGTCGGTCAGCGCCTTGCGCGCACCTTCGCGGCCGCCGACGGAAAGCCCGTAGGCAAAGACCGCCGCGTTCATCGCGCCGGCGCTGGTCGCACTCAATCCCTCGAAGGCAACGTCCTTTTCGTCGAGCAGCCGGTCGAGCACGCCCCAGGTAAAGGCGCCATGGGCGCCGCCACCCTGAAGGGCCAGATTGATTGTTCTGACCTGGTTGGAGAGTACCGGTCCGTCGCCGGCACTCCCTGCCTCAGGCGTTGCTGCCGAATAGCGCCCCGACGCCGCTTCCACCGCAGAACTCCAATTCTGATGGTGTTCGCAAGCATTCAGGAAGAAATGTGGCTCCCGAGTACAGGATCCGCAAGCAGACCTAAGTCAATAGATGTACTGAGGAAGGCGCCATGGAGCATCAGATGTAGCGGCGCGGTGCAAAGGCCGTGACGTCGTACGATGGTGGTACTCCCTTGATCATGGCGGCGCGGCGCCGTGCCTTGCGGGGACGCCTGCACATCAAGACATAGCTTCTTCCGGGAGATCGGAAGGAAATTGGCCGAATGCCGCGATCATCTTTTCTGCATGCGGCGCACCTGCCACGGCCTCGACCAGCTCGAAGAACAGCGTCTTGTAGGACAGGACGATCACTCCCTCGGACCTCAGCCTCACCAACGCCGCATCGACATTGCGCGCCGACGAAAACAGCAGCTCCTCGACCGCGAAAACCTCAAAACCCATTTCGAGAAGACCAAGGCAGGATTGCAGGACGCACACATCGGTCTCGCAGCCCGCAACGACGATTTGCGTCTTCTTCAGCCGTTTCAGATGGGCCCGGATCGGCTTCTCCTTGGTGAGGTCGAAGAAATCCTTCTCGAAAACCTTTGCGGCGCTGCCGAGCGGCGCCTTGATATCCTGCGGCACCGCGCCTTTTCGGTGGACCGGCCGCTCGAGTGTGACAACCGTTGGGATACGCATGTACGCCAGAAGGCGCGCGAAGTTGCGCATGTTTTTGCGCAGGCGAGAGCGGTTGCGCGGCTCGAGCTGCGCCAAAAAGAAATCCTGATAGTCGATGATCGCGCCGCAACACTGATCGGCGTGGACGCGCTTTGGAGCTGACATGCCGCGACGATAGTTGGTCCGCTGCCGTTTGGCCAGAGACGGGGCTGCGTGAATGCCGCAATCGGGCGCTCGCGCATAACGCGCCCATCCGCAGACGCAGCTCCCTGCCGGCTAGGTGAGATAGATCACGGTTCTATGTGGCATGAGTGAGGTTGATCATTCGACGACACAATCGACACGGGCCGAATGTGCTACTGCATTTTCAGGTCACACGGCACAGTGTGCCTGCGGAGGATCGGCGATGAAGTTCATTTCAACGATCGCGGCGGCGATGGCGCTGATCACGACCATGGCGGCTTCTACGCCCGGCCTGACGCAAGCCGGCCCTGCCGCGCCACCGGACCACCCGGCCCTGCTCGAAGAAATCACCTTCCTCGATATTCGCGCGCCGGGTGGAAACTACCGGCTGGAAGCCTTGATCGTACGGCTGGCTGCCGCGAAGGGACGGCTGCCGGTCGCTTTGCTCACGCATGGCAAGCCTCGGCTGCCGTCCGAACTCGTGAACATGCGCGCCCCGTTGATGGCGCCGCAGGCCCGCGACCTCGCCTATCGCGGCTATCTCGCTGTCGCCGTGGTGCGGCGAGGTTACGGGGTGTCGGGCGGGACAACGGGCCAACCCACCAATGCGGCCTATGCCAAATGCAATGATGCCGACCTGCGCCGCTACTTCTCGGTGGAGGCCGATGATCTCGAGCGCGCGTTGCGCGTCGTGGCCGGGCGCGCCGATGCCGACGCCACGCAGGTGATCGCGATCGGCGGCTCCGTGGGAGGCGGCGCCGCGCTCGCGCTTGCGGCGCGCAATACCCCGGGGCTGAAAGCGGTCGTGAATCTCGCCGGCGCGATGCGGATCACCGACGCCCAGGGGCAACTCGCCTGTCCGCAGGATATGCCGATCGCGGCGCTGGCGTCTTTCGGCAGCCAGACTAGGACGCCGACACTGTGGGTCTATTCGGAGAACGACGGCAATTTCGGGCCCGACGCCGCACGCAAGGTGCATGCGGCCTATGTCGCACAAGGCGGCGTCGCTACCTTGAAAATTGCTCCGTCGCTGCAACCGGCCGACGGTCACAACATCTTCGAACTTCCGGCAGGGCGGCAGCATTGGCTGGCGGCGCTCGATCCCTTCCTGCGCGCGCAGAACCTGCCGACCTGGAGTGCGCAACAGCTCGATGCCTTGATGCAGAAATACAATATGCCGGCGACCCGCCGGCCGTGGCTCGAGGGATATTTCTCGCTCTACACCCCCAAAGTGCTGGTCCGCGCGCCGAACGGCGTCCCGAGCTATTCCGCGAGTACCGGCGGGCTTGAACCCGCGCAGCGATCCGCCTTGGAAAGCTGCGAGAAGGCGGCCAAGATGGCCTGCAATCCGGCCATGAAGAATTTCGATATCGTGGCGACGCCGAACTGAAGGGCGTCGCCATCGCGGCATCAACACCGTCGCAACTTTGGCGTCGATAAAAGTTGACTCACAAGCAATTTTTAATGCAAGCGGTGGTCCGTCGGGCGTGGTGCGGCCTTCAGCGCTTGCGCTGTCGCGGACGGCGCTCCGCCAGTTGCATGGGCGCGTAGAGGCGGACCAGATCCTGCACCGTCTTGGCGAGCCGCGTACGCAGTTCGGGGGGTTCGACGACCTCGGCGTCGGCGCCGAGCGCGATCAGACCGGACGCGGCCCGCTCGACCGACTCGATCGGGATCGTAATGCGGATCCAGCCGTCGGCATCCACCGGCGTTGCCGTCGCGGCGGCCGCCTGAGCGACGAGTGAGCCGAGGACTTCGAGCTTGGCGAGGCCTCGCGCCGTCACGCGCAGCGTGGCGTTGGAATGGTAGACGCTGGTTTCGAACGCACGCGATGAGGTGACCCAGAAGCGCGACAAGTCGAAATCCTTGCGCCGTTCGAACGACTCCTCGGTCACTGTAAGATCGATGAAGTTGGAGACGCGATAGGTGCGCGGCTGATCGCCGACCTGCGCGACGAGATACCAGATGCCCGCCTTGAGCACGAGGCCGAGCGGCTGCAGCCGGCGCTCGACCGCGCCCTCGGCGCGCCGGTAGTGCACGTCGATGCACTTCTCGTTCCATACCGCGTTGGCGATTGCCGGCAGCAGCCTGGCGTCATCGGCATTGCGGAACCAGCCAACGGGATCGAGGTGGAATCGCGCGGCGACGCGGCCCGCATTCGCGCGCGACCGTTCGGGCAATGCCGCGCTCAATTTCAGTTGGGCCGCCGTGAGCACGTCGGCGAGCCCGAGTTGCGCCGCGGGTCCCGGCAGGCCCGCGAGCGACAACGTCTCGGCCTCGGCGGGCGAAAGGCCCGTGAGCTTGGTGCGGTAGCCGTCGAGCAACTGAAATCCGCCGCTCGGGCCGCGATCCGCATAGATCGGAACGTCTGCGGCGCTGAGCTGATCGACGTCGCGATAGATGGTGCGAACCGAAACCTCGAACTCGCTCGCCAGCTCTTCGGCCGTCATCCGGCCGCGGGCTTGCAGAAGCAACAGGATCGACAACAGCCGGCTCGCGCGCATTTTCGCAGCCTAGCAGAAATACCTGACACAGGCTGTCAGGTATGGCGGCGCATAATCAGAACAGCAATCGCCGACGCCGTCACTGATCGGCAAAACACGGACTAACACACTGAAATTACGACGATATTCCAGCGAATAGCCGCAACACAGAGAACAGGAGACGATCATGTCGACATTGGTGTCAGAACGCCGTCAGCCGATCATCGCGCCCAAACTTCTGGACCGGGTACCGGCGCAACGCTCGGCCCCGCGGACACCGGCCACGCAGGAGCCGGCAGCCGCTGTCCCCGCTCACGCGGTGGTGACGCCGCGCGCGACCTGGAGCCTGATCCTGGAATTGATCGTCGCGACGCTGCGCGTGTGGCGCCACCGCAGCGTGGCGCGCCGCGAACTCGCCAGCCTCGACGAGCGGATGCTCCGCGATATCGGCCTCGATGCCGGCACCGTCGACTACGAGGCAAGCCAGTCGTTCTGGCGGACCCCTCGCGATTGGCGAAACTGAGAGGCGCAACCTTTGCTCATTCGTGATGGGCTGGCTTCATCGGCAGATTGGCACGATCCATTTCTCTTGCGATGTCTCTCTTGCGATGTCGCCGACACCAGTTGTTTGAGGTCGGGAAACGGGTGGCTGCGCTGCGTACGCAACTGTTAGAGCGCCCTGACACAACCTTCTGGAGCGCTCGTTATGGAACTGAAAAACAAGTCGATCATCGTCACTGGCGCAAGCAGTGGGATAGGCGCAGCGGCGGCTTTGCTGTTCGCAGCCGAGGGCGCCAATGTGGTCCTTGGCGCGCGCCGATCGGCGGAGATGGAAACGCTTGCGGGGCAAATCAATCAAGGCAATGGCAAGGCTGTGTTTCTTTCCGGCGATGTAAGGGATGAAAACTACGCCAATGCTCTCGTCGATCTCGCCATAAGGGAGTTCGGTGGGCTCGATGGCGCATTCAACAATGCCGGAATCGTGGGAGAGATGGGACCGGTCGCCGATATGGGAATCGCCAATTGGAACGATGTCATGTTGGTCAATCTGACAAGCGCGTTCCTGGCCGCGAAGGCGCAGATACCGGTCATGAAGAAGCGAGGTCAAGGTTCGATTGTCTTCACGTCTTCCTTTGTCGGCTTCAGCAACGGGGGAATGCCGGGAATGGCGGCCTATGCGGCGTCCAAAGCCGGATTGATCGGCCTGGTGCGGTCGCTGGCATCCGACCACGCCGCAGATGGCGTCCGGGTCAATTCACTGTTGCCGGGCGGCACGATTACGCCAAGCGGCGGAGAGGGAAATCCCGCCGCTTTGGATTTCATCGCAAATCTGCATCCAATGAAGCGAATGGCGAATGCAAAGGAGGTGGCGCAGGCAGCCCTTTTCCTGCTTTCCGACCGCTCGACCTTCATGACGGGAAGCCCCATGATCGTGGATGGCGGCATCTCCGTTCGACTGACATAGGCCACACGTCCTCCGAATGGCCAGGACGGCCGAGACGCAGATTCGGCCCGCCCTACGACAACGAATTGCTGCCGTCATCGTCTGAAGCGGCCGCTCGCGAGCAAATCGATTACGGCTTCCGCAAAATCTTCTCCATCGCTTTCCCCTTTGCGAGTTCATCGATGAGTTTGTCCAGGTAGCGGATTTCCCGCATCGTCGGTTCGACAATTTCCTCGACGCGGACGCCGCAGACCGTGCCTGTGATCAGGGTTCGCGAAGGGTTCAGCCGAGGGGCCTTTGCAAAGAATGTTTCAAAGTCCGCTTGCTTTTCCAGTTGCGCTTTCAGCTCTGCACCACCATAGCCCGTCAGCCACGATATGATCTGATCGATTTCCGCTTTTGTACGTCCTTTTTTCTCTGCTTTGGCAATGTACAGCGGATAGACGCTTGCAAAGCTCGTTGAATAGATCCGGTGTTTCGCCATGTTGCCGTTTCCGCCTTCGTTCATGTCGCTGAGAGGCCGATCGAGAACCATCGACCGCGGTGCATTCATGTCCCCGAACTGCATTACGTGCGTGACGGTGACAATGCGCAAATTCGCCGAGTCGACGCGCCCTCGCATCCGGAAACCAGGTGCACTGTCACCGGAATCGGTGCCTGGCTCCCGGACTGACGCCCCTAAGTGGTGTTCGCTAACCAAACGACATCCGACGACGCATCGGACGGCACTGCAGCGGCACCGACATTCATAATTGCATGTGTACGATCTCAACAGGCTCGCCGCCGAGACCGTGAGAGAAATACCCTCGACCTATGCTTCGAAAGCCGCACTTCCGGTAGAAGCCTTCGGCATTGATCGTCGCCTCGAGCCTGATTGGCCCGGTGTGGCCCAAGCACGCCTGGGCTATACCGATCTCGAGCAGACGCCGGCGGCTTCCGGCAATATGAACAATCTGGTTACTTCGCCCGGCTCTGCGTCGACGAATCCGACCATGGCGCCGCCGCGCAGACAGACGGTCGTCCGCCCATTGGCGATGAGTTCCTCGTAAAATGCCGGCGTGCGCTCACCCATCCAGTTTTCGATTTGATTCGGAGAATAGGACGTACCGGCGAGGCCGCCGATCGACGCCTTCGTGATGTTGAAGACCGTCTCCGCATCTTCGCGGCGGGCGGGTCTGAAGAAAAAGTCGGCGGCGAGTGTCACGCGAGGTGAAATCCGAATGGTCTGTTATGCGTGCTCAATTTGCGAAACTGGCTGTGCCCGGTCAACGGCGAGTCGGCAGAACCAGCGGCATTTGCTTTGGTGCCGGCTGCGGAGGAGCGATGACGGTTTTGGAGTGTGGCCCGGTTTTGGAGCAAAATGGCGCGCCCGAAGAGATTCGAACTCCTGACCCCCAGATTCGTAGTCTGGTGCTCTATCCAGCTGAGCTACGGGCGCGTTTTTCGCTAGGGCCATCGTGGGCTAAGCGCCCCGATGCATCCGAGACTGGTTCGGAAACGTCGCGAAGAGCGCTTTAGCTACCCGCTCCGGCCCGGATTGGCAAGCGCCGGAACGCGGGTTCTGGCAAACGATTTGCCGGGGCAAACCGGCCAGATCGGTCACAAAATGCAGCAAATAGCGGGATTTACGCCCGTGCCCGCTCGTTGCGGACGGTTTGCAGTTCCACCGGGCGGTCCGGAATCGAGATCCGGAAGGTGGCGCCGATGGTGCCTTCGACCAGATGGATATCGCCGCCATGGGCGCGAACCAGTTCGGCGGCGATGGCGAGGCCAAGCCCGCTGCCGCCGGGCCGGCCGGAGGTCTGGAAAGCCTCGAACAAATGTTCGCGCGCTCGCGCCGGCACGCCGGGGCCGGTATCGGAAACCTCGATGATCGCGACCGCGCCTTCGCGGCGGCCGGTGATGCGAATCTGCAGCGCCGCCGCATCGCCCTTCGGGCGGCTTTCGAGCGCCTGCGCGGCGTTGCGCACCAAATTGAGCAGCACGCGAAACATCTGATCGGGATCGGCGTCCACAGTGAGCCCGCGCTCGATCGCGCTGACCCAGGCGATCGAGGCGTCGGCGGCAAGGCCTGCGGATTCGCGCACTTCGGCCACCACAGGTTCGACCAGCATCATGCGGCGGTCGGGGGCGGCTTCCTGCACGCGGCCGTAAGAGAGGGTCGACTGACAGAAGTCGATGGCGCGCTCCAGCGAGCGCATCAGTTTTGGCGCAAACCGCTGCACCCGCGGATCGGGCACGCTGGCGAGTTGGTCGGACAATAATTGCGACGATGCCAGCAGATTGCGCAAATCATGGTTGATCTTGGAGACGGCAAGCCCGAGTGCGGCGAGCCGGCTCTTCTGATGCAGCATCGACACCAGGTCGCGCTGCATGTCGGACAATTCGCGCTCCACGACCCCGATCTCGTCGCCGCGCTGGCTCGGCACGATGATGCGCGCCGAACTTTCCGGGTTTTCATGGAAACCGACCAGGTTCGCGGTCAGCCGCCGCATCGGCCGCACGAACAGATGATGCATGGCGAAATAGACCAGCGCCGCCGTCAGCATGGCGATAGCCAATGAGACCAGGAGCGTGTTGCGCGAGAAGCGGTACATCGCCTGCCGCAGCGGCGCCTCGTCGACGACGACCTCGATGAATTGCCCGCCGCCGGGCGCAGGTCCCACCACGCGGATCACATGATTGTCGGTTGCCAGCATGGTTTCGATGGAATCGACGATGGCGGACCATACCGTGATGGTCCGCATGTCGATGTCGTGGTCGATCGCCGTCGGCAAATCGGCGCTGGCGAGCAGACGGCGCTGCTGCCCCATCTTGATGGCGACAGCGCGGGCGCCGACGCTCTTCAAGATCTGCCGCGCCAGCGATTCCGGGACCATGCCCGAGGGGGCGGCGTCCAGCACCAACGCCGCGGTGCTCGCCGCGGCAATGCGGTCGTTCAGGCGGTTGATGCGGAAATTCGCGATCGCTGGCACATAGATCATCAGGCCGGCGATCATGACGAGAGGAATGGTGAGCAGCAGCAGCTTGCCGGACAGGCCGAGCCGGCGCGGCGGCGTTGGCCGCGGCGCTTCGATGGTCGGCTGGTCGTCGGTCGCTGACACGAAATATCCGCCTTGATAACCTTGTTTTACGCACAGGATCGGAGCTTAAGACCGGCTTCACTGCCGCCGCCCGCACGCTGATTTGCGAGGATGCGTTCCGGCCACGGACCGGTCAAATTACCGATCGCTAATGTCGGCCGGTTCCGATGTCAGGGGCGAGTTGCCGTCCCGTCCCTAAAAACCCCGCGAAAACAATAATATTCGCCCCAATTGTGCCATTTCAAAGAAGCCCGATTGCGGCTCCGCGCAACATTGACGAAAACAGGTCGCTCCCGTATAAGCCGCGCAATTGTCCGCTATGGCCCGGTCTGACCGGGGGCGGCTCATTTGGGGCCGTCGATGGCCCGTCTTGGGCCGGCCAGCATTACCGGACTTACCATCAATTCAGCGGCAGTTTGCAGTTCAGCGGCAGCTTGCCAGGTTAGCGGAGAACTACCCGTGAAGCGGACTTATCAACCCAGCAAACTGGTGCGCAAGCGCCGTCACGGCTTCCGCGCCCGTCTCGCCACGACCGGCGGCCGCAAGGTTCTCGCTGCGCGCCGTGCGCGTGGCCGCAAGCGTCTGAGCGCCTGAGCCGGACGTCTCCGGAGACCTTATTATGGATCGGCTAAGGCAGCGGGCGGACTTCCTCGCCGTTGCCAATGGCGCGCGAGCCAACAGCGCCGCCTTCGTGGTGCAGGGACGCTGCCGCGACGATGATGGCCCGATCCGGATCGGTTTTACCGTTACCAAAAAGAACGGTACCGCTACCGAGCGTAATCGTATCCGGCGCAGGCTTCGCGAACTGGTGAAGCGGCTGGACGTCATACCGATGCGACCGCACCATGATTATGTGCTAGTCGGGCGGCGCGCGGCGCTGCATCGCGACTTTACGACCATGCTCGACGACCTTCGCCAGGCGCTGCTTCGCCTCGACCGGCAGCCGGCAAAAGTGGCCAAAGCGCCTCTGAACGAAGCCGCGGCCGGTTCGCGTCAAGACAACGCGTCCAAAAGACACCGAATTAAAGACGACGGCGCGAGCCGGAACCCGAGTTGAATGACGAGACCTTGAAACGATGACCGACAATCGCAACACCATCCTCGCCGTCATTCTGTCCGGCCTCGTGCTGATCGCGTGGCAATATTTCTACAACGCGCCGCAGATGGAAAAGCAGCGCCTGCAGTCGCAGACCCAGGCCGAGCTCGCAAAATCCTCGCCGCAGACAGCGCCGGGCTCCACCACCACCACGCCGACGCCAGGTTCGACCCCGTCCGCCACCACGCCTGCCCAGCCGGGCGCGGCTGCGCCGGTCGTCAGCCGCGACGCCGCGATTGCCGCAACCCCGCGCGTCAAGATCGACACGCCGCGGGTAACGGGCAGCATCGCGCTGAAGGGCGCCCGCATCGACGATCTCGCGCTGGTGCAATATCGCGACACCGTCGATCCCAAATCGCCTGCGATCGTGCTGTTCTCTCCGTCGAACACCGCTCATCCCTATTATGCCGAGTTCGGCTGGGTCGGGGCCGCAGGCTCGACGGCGCGGCTTCCCGACCGCGAGACGGTATGGCAGCAGGAAGGCTCCGGCGCGCTGTCGCCGACCCACCCGGTGACGCTGAAATACGACAATGGCGAAGGCCTCACCTTCCGCCGCACCATTTCGATCGACGACCGCTATCTGTTCAGCGTCAAGGACGACGTCACCAATGTCGGCACCGCGCCGGTCACGCTCTATCCGTTCGCCCTCATCTCTCGTCACGGCACGCCTGAGGTCTCGGGCTACTACATCCTGCATGAAGGCCTGATCGGCTATCTCGGCGACAAGGGCCTGCAGGAACACGGCTACAAAGCCGTCGCCGAGGCGCCGGTTCTGGGCAGTGGCGGCCGAGGCTTCGAGTTCAATGTCACCAATGGCTGGCTCGGCATCACCGACAAGTACTGGGCTGCGGCGCTGTTGCCTGACACCTCGGCGCGCCTGAAGGCCCGCTTCCTCGCCGAACCGGGCGCCAAGGTCCGTTATCAGACCGACTACCTGCAGGATCCGCAGACCGTCGCGATCGGCGGCACCGGCAGCACCAATGCGCGGCTGTTCGCCGGCGCCAAGGAAGCCAACGTCGTCGGCATCAACTTTCCCTTCGCCGGCCACGGCGGCTACAACAAGCAGCTCGAGCTCAACCATTTCGACCTGTTGATCGACTGGGGCTGGTTCTACTTCATCACCAAGCCGATGTTCCTGGCGCTGGATTACTTCTTCCACCTGGTCGGCAATTTCGGCGTCTCGATCCTGCTGGTGACGGTGCTGGTGAAGCTGCTGTTCTTCCCGCTCGCCAACAAATCCTACGCCTCGATGGCCAAGATGAAATCGGTGCAGCCGCAACTGGCCGCACTGAAGGAGCGCTATCCCGACGACCGCCAGAAGCAGCAACAGGAGATGATGGAGATCTACAAGAAGGAGAAGATCAACCCGATCGCCGGTTGTCTTCCCGTGCTGTTGCAGATCCCGGTGTTCTTCTCGCTCTACAAGGTGCTGTTCGTCACCATCGAAATGCGCCACGCGCCGTTCTACGGCTGGATCAAGGACCTTTCGGCGCCCGATCCGACCACGATCTTCAACCTGTTCGGGCTCATCCCGTTCGATCCCATGGTGCTCGGGCCGCATGTCGGCCCGTACCTGATGCTCGGCGTCTGGCCGATCATCATGGGCATCACGATGTGGTTCCAGATGAAGCTCAACCCGACGCCGCCGGATCCGACCCAGAAGATGATCTTCGACTGGATGCCGCTGATCTTCACCTTCATGCTGGCCGGCTTCCCGGCAGGTCTCGTGATCTACTGGGCCTGGAACAACCTGCTGTCGGTGCTGCAGCAGAGCTTCATCATGCGCAAGAACGGCGTGAAGGTGGAGTTATTCGACAATCTCAAGGCGACGTTCGCCAAGAAGGCCGAGCAGAAAAGCTGACGACCACGCAAACTCCAATTCGTCATGCCCGGCCAGAAGCGCGAAGCGCGTCTTCGCGCTAGACGTGCCGGGCATCCACGTCTTTGGGACCCGCGAAAAGGGAAGACGTGGATGGCCGGGAGCGCAGACAAGTGTACGTAGTCTGCGCAAAGCAAACTACTGTGCCCGGCCATAACGAAGAACAGGAAACCTTCGCATGACCGCGGAAACCGATGCGAAGCTGATCGAAGAGGGGCGCAAACTGTTCGCCGGTGAATGGCAGTTCGTCTGGGCCTCGCCGTCGATCGAAACGCTGCCGCCAATGGCCAGCGTGGAGGTGGCGTTTGCCGGCCGTTCCAATGTCGGCAAATCGAGCCTCATCAACGCGCTGACCGGCCGCAACGCGCTGGCGCGCACCTCGCACACGCCCGGACGCACCCAGGAACTGATCTTCTTCGAAGGCCCTGAGAACGCCGGGCTGCGCCTGGTCGATATGCCCGGCTATGGCTACGCCTCGGCACCGAAGGCCAAGGTCGCGTCCTGGACCAAGCTGATCCATCAATTCCTGCAGGGCCGCGCCACGCTGGCGCGGGTCTATGTGCTGATCGATGCCCGCCACGGCATCAAGGACGTCGACCAGGACGTGCTGAAGACGCTGGATAAATCCGCCGTGAGCTATCAGGTGGTGCTGACCAAGGCCGATCAGGTCAAGCGCACAGAGCTCGAAAAGCACATCGAAGAGACCACAACCGCACTCGCTAAACATCCCGCCGCGTTTCCGGACGTGCTGGTGACCTCCTCGCGCGATGGCAGCGGCATGCCGGAATTGCGCGCGGCGATGGTGCGTCTGCTCGGAGAGCGCAGCTGATGTCACGCGCCTGTCGCATCCTGATCGTGCTGGCCGCCATCATGGGCGCCGATGGCGTGATGCTGGCGGCGGCGTCCGCGCATCAGGCCGACGCGTCGCGGCTGGCGTCGGCGTCATCGATGCTGCTGTTCCATGCCACTGCCGTTCTCGCTGCGGTGGCGTTGGCCGAACGTGGCCTCATCCACCCCCGCATCGGCATCGTGGCCGCCTTCGGCTTCGTCATCGCGGCCGGCCTGTTCGCCGGCGACCTGACGCTGCGGCAATATGCCGGACACGGCCTGTTTCCGATGGCAGCGCCCACGGGTGGGACGCTACTGATTCTGAGCTGGCTGGCGGTGGCTGTGGCTGCGGCGTGGCCAAGGCGCGGATGAGACGCTTTTTCTTCCTTCTCCCCTTGTGGGAGAAGGTGGCGCGAAGCGCCGGATGAGGGGTCTCTATCCACATCTCGAATCATACCGTGAGGAAACAACCCCTCACCCATCTTCGCTTCGCGAAGCCACCCTCTCCCACAAGGGGAGAGGGGAAGAAGCGGCGGCAAGAAATCCCCACTTTGCGCCCTGCCCGCCAATCAGCTAGAACCCGGCCCGACATCTGGAAATGACGAGAGCCGCTTCATGACCGACTCGCAACATATCAGCCCGCTCGATCAGGCCCGCATCCTGTCCGAGGCGCTGCCGCACATGCAGCAATATGACGAAGAAACCATCGTCATTAAATATGGCGGCCATGCCATGGGCGCCGAAGATCTCGCCAAGGCTTTCGCCCGCGACATCGTGCTTTTGGAGCAGACCGCGATCAATCCGGTGGTCGTGCATGGCGGCGGGCCGCAGATTGCGACCATGTTGAAGCGGCTCGGCATCCAGTCCGAATTCGCCGCGGGCCTCCGCATCACCGACGCGGCGACTATCGAAATCGTCGAGATGGTGCTGGCCGGTTCGGTCAACAAGCAACTGGTCGGCTACATCAACGAAGCCGGCGGCAAGGCCGTCGGCCTCAGCGGCAAGGACGGCAACATGGTGAAGGCGTCGAAGACGACGCGCACCATGGTCGATCCGGATTCCAACATCGAAAAGGCTGTCGACCTCGGCTTCGTCGGCGACCCCGACAAGGTTGACCTGACCTTGCTGAACCAGCTGATCGGCTATGAGCTGATCCCGGTGCTGGCGCCGCTGGCGACTTCGCATGACGGGCAGACACTGAACGTCAACGCCGACACCTTTGCCGGCGCGGTGGCCGGCGCGCTGAAGGCGAAACGCCTGCTGCTGCTGACCGACGTTCCCGGCGTGCTCGACAAGTCCAAGAAGCTGATTCCGGAACTGTCGGTGAAGGATGCGCGCAAGCTGATCGCCGACGGCACGATTTCCGGCGGCATGATCCCCAAGGTCGAGACCTGCATCTATGCGCTCGAACAGGGCGTGCAGGGCGTCGTCATCATCGACGGCAAGACACAGCACGCCGTGCTGCTCGAATTGTTCACCAATCAAGGCACCGGCACGCTGATCCACAAGTGACAAGCGCGATCTCCCCGCCCGCGAAGTTCACGCGCCGCTTCCGCGCCAGAATGCGGCGGTATGGGAGGCGCACGGTCCTGGCGCTGCCGGCGGCCACGATCTCGCTGTTCGTCTCGTCGTTGCCGGCGCTGGCCGATCTGAAGCTCTGCAACCGCATGAGCTATGTGGTCGAGGCCGCGATCGGCATCGACGACAAATCGGCGACCGCCACCCGGGGCTGGTTTCGCATCGATCCCGCCGCCTGCCGCGTGGTGCTGCAGGGCGCGCTGACCGCGGATCGCATCCTCCTCAATGCGCGCGCGCTCGGCGTCTATGGCGCCTCGCCGATCCCGCAGGGCGGCAACGACACGCTGTGCATCGCGCCGGAGAATTTCGTCATCGCCGCGGCGCGCCAGTGCCGCACCGGACAGACCCCGGCGCCCTTCACCCAGGTCACGCCGACGCAGACCGACGACGGCCATCTGGTGGCCTATCTCGCCGAGGGCAGCGAGTATGACGACGAACAGGCGCGCCTTGCCGGCATCCAGCGGCTGCTGGTGATCGCGGGCTATGACGCCGCTCCCATCGACGGCGTCGATGGCCCGAAGACACAAGCCGCGCTGAGCGCATTCCTGAAGAATCGAGGGCTTAGCCCCGACATCGTGCAGTCGCCGAACTTCTTCACCACCATGATCGATGCGGTGCAGTCGCCGTCCGCGACGGGGCTCACCTGGTGCAACGACACGCCGCACAAGATCATGGCCGCGGTCGCCACCGACGACGGCAAGGCCGTGACCAGCCGCGGCTGGTATCGGATCGATCCCGGCAAATGCCTGCATCCCGACGTGACCGGCCAGCCGAAGCAGGTGTTCAGTTTCGCCGAGGCCGTCGACGGCGAGAACCGCACGGTCAAGCTCAAGGACAAGCCGCTGAACTGGGGCGGCACCAAGGAACTCTGCACCCGCGAGAGCAAATTCGAAATCAACGAACAGGGCGATTGCGGCAGCCGCGGCCTCAGCCCGATCGGCTTTGCCGTCGTCGACATGACGGGCGGCGGCAAGACGGTAAGGTTCGCGATGCCATGATGGGAACGCCCTCTATCGTCGTCCCGGCGAACGCCGGGACCCATAACCACCGATCTGAATTTTGCTCACTGTCGGCTCCACCAGCAAAGGCAACTCAAATCGTGCTCAACAAAAACCTGCACGGCATATGGGTCCCGGCGTTCGCCGGGACGACGGTGGAGAGCGAATCATGAAGTCACCCCGCGCATTCACCCACATCGAAACCTGGGTGTTCGACCTCGACAACACGCTGTACCCGCATCACGTCAATCTGTGGCAACAGGTCGACGCCCGCATCGGCGAGTTCATCGCCACCTACTTGAAAATATCTGCGGAAGAAGCGCGGGTGCTGCAGAAGGATTATTACCGCCGCTATGGCACCAGCATGCGCGGCATGATGACCGAGCACGGCGTGCACGCCGACGATTACCTGGCTTACGTGCACAAGATTGATCATTCGCCGCTGGAGCCGAATCCCGCGATGGGAGCTGCGATCGCCAGGCTGCCGGGGCGCAAGCTGATCCTGACCAACGGCTCGACCGACCATGCCGGCGCCGTGCTGGAGCGGCTCGGCCTGGCTGCGCATTTCGAGGCGGTGTTCGACATCATCGCCGCCGAACTGGAGCCGAAGCCGGCGCCGCAGACCTACCAGAAATTCCTCAGCCTGCACGGCGTCGATCCCACGAAATCCGCAATGTTCGAGGATCTCGCCCGCAACCTCGTGGTGCCGCACGAACTCGGCATGACGACGGTGCTGGTGGTGCCTGACGGCGCCAAGGAAGTGGTCCGCGAGGACTGGGAACTGGAAGGCCGCGACGCCGCCTATGTCGATCATGTCACGGATGATTTGACGGGGTTTTTGCAGGGGTTGTCACGGGACTAGGGCAAGGTGTGTCCCCACGTCGTCCCGGCGAACGCCGGGACCCATACGCCGCGGCGGATATATGAGGCGCTGCGGGTAGATACCTTCTTCAAATCATAGCTCCCTGTGGTTATGGGTCCCGGCTCAAGGCCGGGACGACGGGAGCGCAAGCCTTGACTCTCTCCCGCCAAATCCCGAAAAAGCCTCCCAATTCACGTCACAACTGGCCCGATATCCCGAGGAAATCCCGATGTCCCTGTCCGCGCTGGAATCCACCGTCAACACCGCGTTCGATGCCCGCGACGGCATCTCGACGTCGACCAGGGGTGAAGTTCGCGAAGCCGTCGATCATTCGCTCGAGCTGCTCGACAAGGGCGAAGTGCGCGTCGCCGAACGCGCGGCCGACGGCAAGTGGAAAGTCAATCAATGGCTGAAGAAGGCGGTGCTGCTGTCGTTCCGCCTCAACGACATGAGCGCGATCCCTGGCGGCCCGGGCAACGGCTCGTCGTGGGACAAGGTACCTATGAAGTTCGAAGGCTGGGGCGAGAACCGTTTTCGCGATGCCGGCTTCCGCGCGGTGCCCGGCGCGATCGTGCGCCGCTCGGCCTTCATCGCCCGCAACGTCGTGCTGATGCCGTCCTTCGTCAATCTCGGCGCCTATGTCGATGAAGCCACCATGATCGACACCTGGTCCACCGTTGGCTCCTGCGCGCAGATCGGCAAGCGCGTGCACATTTCCGGCGGCGTCGGTATCGGCGGCGTGCTGGAACCGCTGCAGGCCGAGCCCGTGATCATCGAAGACGATTGCTTCATCGGCGCGCGCTCGGAAGTCGCCGAAGGCGTGATCGTGCGCAAGGGCGCGGTGCTGGCGATGGGCGTGTTCCTCGGCGCCTCCACCAAGATCGTCGACCGCGACACCGGCGAGACCTTCATCGGCGAAGTTCCGGAATATGCCGTTGTGGTACCCGGAACCCTGCCGGCGCGTCCCCTGAAGAACGGCCAGCCCGGCCCGTCCACTGCCTGCGCTGTCATCGTCAAGCGCGTCGACGAGCGCACCCGCGCCAAGACCAGCATTAACGAACTGCTGCGGGACTGATTTCGAGCCCAAAGCTCGAACCCCGCGGCCGTCTGACGCGACCAATATTCCGGAACCGCGGGGTTTTTCCGCCGTCCGGAGGTTGCGATGGACTACGCTCGCTTACTATTCAGCTTTAATGGCCGCATCAACCGCGCCAGATATCTCGCGGTCCAGCTCGCCCTCCTGACTTGCTGGCTCGTGCTTTGGCTGAAATCCCCGTTCGGGCAATGGGAGGTTTTGCAGGCCGGCGCCGTCATCGCGATGCTCTGGATCAATGCCGCCACGACGGCCAAGCGGCTTCACGACCGCAACAGGAGCGGTTGGTGGGCGATTGCGGTGCTGATCGTTAACCCGCTCTCCTACGTATATTATGCTCTGTTTTTCGGGCTCTATTTCGGCGTTGATGTTTCGGCCGCGCGGGAGATGCTGCTCGTGATGGGTGCTGTGGCCCTCTCGGTTCTGCAAACCTGGATTGTCATCGAGCTGTTTTTCCTGATCGGAACCGATGGTCGCAACCGGTTCGGGGCAGATCCGACGCGCAGCCCTCCCAAATCTCCTGTTGTTTCGCACGCGCAGTCGTTCGGCGTTCCGGATTTTCTCCTGCAGCGTGCCGGCCCGGTCGCACGTGGTTGATACCTGGCTGGTAGCCCGGAGTTACGCGCATGGACTACGCCTGGTACCTGTTCAGATTTGAGGGTCGCCTCAACCGCGCCAGATATTGGCAGGCGCTGCTGATCAGCATTTGCTGGATGATATTCCTCGCCATCCTGACGGCAGGCGTTGTCCTCCTCCTTGGTGGTACCGGACCTTCCAATTTCAGCCTCGGCATCGAGGAAATCCTCAAGCTATTCGATCCCGCTTCTTATCGATCGCTGTCATGGGTCAACGCGCCGGTCCTGTTTTTCCAGGCCGCAGGCTCGGTACTGTTGCTGTGGGTCTTTTTCGCCACCTCGGTCAAGCGCTTGCACGATCGCGGCAGAAGCGGCTGGTGGATGGCCACGCTTCTGATCTTTTGCCGTCCCTTCGACCAGCTCACCGACTGGCTTCCCGACGTACTCGGCTTGTTGTTGGCCATCTGCATTCTCGTTTTGTGGGTCTGGGGAATTATCGAGCTGTTCTTCCTCAAGGGCTCGCGAGGGCCCAACCGGTTCGGCGTCGACCCGCTGGCGCCGGTCGATACGCGGCCTGCATGGGACCAGCAAAGCGAGATCGAAATGGTGCCGCTCAAAGCTAGCCCGCCGCCGGTTTGGCGTGTTAAGCCGGGGTATGAATGACGCTGTTTCCATTACCCGCGACCTCGTCCGCTGCCCTTCCGTCACCCCGGCCGATGCCGGCGCGCTCGGTGTTCTCGAAAACCTCCTGAAGGCCGCCGGCTTCGAGGTGCATCGCGTTACATTTGGCGAGCCCGGCACGTCAGACATCGACAATCTCTATGCCCGCATCGGCGACCGTGCCCCGCACATCACCTTCGCCGGCCATACCGACGTGGTGCCGGCCGGCGATGAAGCCGCATGGAGTCATGGCGCTTTCTCGGGCGACATCAAGGACGGCTTTCTCTATGGCCGCGGCGCGGTCGACATGAAGGGCGGCATCGCCTGCAGCGTCGCGGCGGTGTTGCAATATCTCGCTGACCATGACGGCAAGCCGCGGCAAGATGGCAAAGGGTCGATCTCGTTCCTGATCACCGGCGACGAGGAAGACATTTCAGTCAACGGCACCATCAAGCTGCTGAAGTGGTGCGCCGAGCGCGGCGAGAAATTCGACCATTGCGTGCTCGGCGAACCCTCGAATGTCGAAGTGTTAGGGGATTGCATCAAGGTCGGCCGCCGCGGCTCGCAATCCGGCACGCTGTTCGTCGATGGCGTGCAGGGCCACGTCGCCTATCCGCATCGCGCGGCCAACCCGGTGCCGGATATTTCGCGGCTGATCGTGGCGCTCTCCGACGAGCCGCTCGACCACGGCAGCGCCCAATTCCAGGCCTCCAACCTCGAATTCACCTCCGTCGATGTCGGCAACACCGCCAGCAACGTCATCCCCGGACAGGCGCGCGCGAAATTCAACATCCGCTTCAACGACAACCACACGCAGGAAACGCTGCGGGCGCTGGTCGATGAGCGGCTGGCGAAGGCCTGCGGCAACCGCATCCGCGCGCACATCAAGTGGGAGCCGTCGAACTCCAACGTGTTCGTAACAAAGCCCGGCGCGTTCACCGATCTCGCCGTCAGCGCGATCGAAGAGGTGACGGGACGCAAGCCGGAACTGTCGACCTCCGGCGGCACGTCCGACGCGCGCTTCATCTCGAGCTATTGCCCGGTGATCGAATTCGGCCTGGTCGGCCAGACCATGCACCAGGTCGACGAGCGCACGCCGGTCTCGGATTTGGAAAAGCTGACGAAGGTGTATCGCGGCGTGCTGGATCGGTATTTCGCGTGAACTCCCTCGCCCCGCTCTTGCGGGGAGAAGGCTGGGGTGAGGGGCTCTATCCGCGAGTTCTGTGCGCGTTGTTAAACCGGCACCCCTCAACCGGATTGCTTTGCAATCCGACCTCTCCCCGCAAGCGGGGCGAGGTTAAGAAAAAACATCGAAAACAACCCCATGCACAGTAGGGATTGCGGCTGCTAGTAGTCCACGCGTACCAGATATAGCCCGTCCGGCGGCGCGACGGGGCCGCAGGCGGCGCGGTTGCGGGCGGCAAGCGCAGCGGCGAGATCGTCGGCGCTCCAGCGGCCTTCGCCGACCCAGACCAGTGAACCCACCATCGAGCGCACCTGGCTGTGCAGGAACGAGCGCGCCGAGGTCAGGATCGAAACCGCGTCGCTGTCCCTGATGACGTCGAGCTGGTCGAGCGTCTTCTCCGGCGATTTGGCCTGGCATTCGGTATCGCGGAATGTCGTGAAATCATGCTTGCCGAGCAGCCGCTGGGCGGCGGCATGCATCGCATCGGTATCGAGATGTCGCGGCACCCGCCAGGTGCGGCCGATGTCGAGCGCAAGATTGGCGCGGTGGTTGGTGATGCGATAGCGGTAGTGGCGCTTCATGGCTGAAAATCGCGCCTCGAAATCGTCGGCCACGATCTCGGCGCTGATCACGCCGATCGGATGCGGCCGCAGATGCGCATTCAGCCCGTCGCGCAGCCGCCCCGGTGGAAACGGCTTCTCAATGTCGCAATGCGCAACCTGGCCCAGCGCGTGCACGCCCGCATCCGTGCGTCCTGCGCCATGGACGCGGACTTGTTCGCCGCAGATCGCCTTGACCGCGATTTCCAGCGCGCCCTGCACCGTTGGCGCGTTGTCCTGGATCTGCCAGCCCGAAAACGGCGTGCCGTCATATTCGATGATGAGCTTGTAGCGGGGCATCAGCCGAGCCGCGCCGGCGGCTTGAGCGGCGTGCCGCGCAGAAAATCCGGAGCTTTCATCGGCGCCTTGCCGGCGCGCTGCAATTCCAGAATCCGGATCGCACCGTCGCCGCAGGCAATCGTGAGCTGCTCGTCGAGCACCTCACCCGGCGCCCCCGCGCCTTTCGCCGGCTCGCAGCGCAGGATCTTGATACGCGCCGCTTCACCGTCGAGTGCGGCCTCGCACCAGGCGCCGGGAAACGGCGACAGCCCGTGAATATGCCGCAGCACCTCACGCGCCGGCCGGCTCCAGTCGATCCGCGCCTCGGCCTTCTCGATCTTGGCGGCGTAGGTAACGCCCTGCTCGCTTTGCTTGCGCAATTGCAGGCCGCCGCGTTCCAGCCCGCCCATCGCGCGCACCATCAGATCAGCGCCCAATGGGGCCAGCGCGTCATGCAGATCGGCAGCCGTCATGGTGTCCGAAATGGGGAGGCGCTCGGCCATCGCGACGTCGCCGGTATCGAGACCGACGTCCATCTTCATCACCATCACGCCGGTCTCCGCGTCGCCTGCCATGATGGCGCGGTTGATCGGGGCGGCGCCGCGCCAGCGCGGCAGCAGCGAGCCGTGCAGGTTGAAACAGCCGAGCGGCGGCGCATCCAGGATCGCCTGCGGCAGGATCATGCCATAGGCGACGACAACGGCGGCATCCGCGTTGTGCGCACGAAACGTCTCGAGCGCGTCCGGCGTTTTCAATGTGGTCGGCGTCAACACGGATATGCCGAGCTGCCGGGCTTCCTGCTCGACCGGCGTTACCTGCAGCTTCATGCCGCGCCCGGCCGGCTTCGGCGCGCGGGTATAGACCGCCGCGATCTCATGGCCATGGGCCACGAGTTCCAGCAGCGTCGGCACCGCGAAATCGGGCGTGCCCATGAAGATCAAGCGGAGTGGCATCTCGGCAGCGCTTCCCTAGTCTGGCATCTAGATAACGAACGTCATCCTGAGGTGCGAGCCCTTGCGAGCCTCGAAGGATGCGCAGGAAAGAAAGAATGTCGTCTGCGGCTGCCGTCGCCCTTCGAGGCTCGCAAGAGCTCGCACCTCAGGGTGACGGCAGAGAGAGTTGTAGCTACTCCGCCGCCCTCTTCGCGGCTTTTGTGAATTTCTTCAGCACGCGGTCGCGCTTCAGCTTGGACAGATAGTCCACGAACAGCACGCCGTTGAGGTGATCGATTTCGTGCTGGATGCAGGTGGCGAACAGGCCGTCGGCGTCTTCCTCGTGCACCTTGCCGTCCAGATCGGTGAAGCGCACGCGCACCTGCGCCGGCCGCTCCACCGCCTCGTAATATTCGGGGATCGACAGGCAGCCTTCCTCATACACCGACAGTTCCTCGGACGAGGAGATGATCTCCGGATTGATGAAGACCCGCGGCTGCGGCTTGGTCTCGCCGTCCTCGGTCTTCTTGGCCAGATCCATGGTGATCAACCGCAGCGGCTGGGCGACCTGGATCGCGGCGAGGCCAATGCCGGGCGCGTCGTACATGGTCTCGAACATGTCGTCGGCGAGCTTGCGGATCTCCGCCGTCACCTTCTCGACGGGTTTGGAGACGAGCCGCAACTGTTTGTCCGGCAGGATGATGATTTCTCTTAATGCCATGATGGGGCGATTTAAGCTGCTGGTTTGCCGGGGTCAATGCGCGGCGGAACCGGTTAAGGCGGCCTTAACCATGATTTTTAAGGCCGCGTTAACCACGAAAATTAAGGGGTCATTCACCATAAATGTTCCCTCTTCGTTCGCGCTAACCAACGAATCGGCTACAAGCAGCCCATGAACGAGATTCTTTTTGTCTTCGGCGACCTGTCGATACGCGCCTTCGACGCGATACTCGGCCTTGGTACGCTCGCGCTGGTGTTGCTGCTCACCATTGCCATCGTCATTGCCCGATCCGGCCGGCGCGGCGCGGAACTCGCGATGGCGCAGGCAATCCGCGCCGACGAGCTCGAAGAGCGGCTGAGCGAGGTGCTGCGCGCGCAGAACGAATCCACCGGCCGGGTCGATGCGATGGGACAGGCCCTGGCCGGCCGTCAGGCCGAGATGGCCCGTGCGGTCAACGAGCGGCTGGATTCGGTGACCCACCGGGTCGGCCAGTCGATGGAAGCGACCACGCGCAACACCATGGACAGTTTGCGCGCGTTGCATGAGCGGCTCGGCATCATCGACAATGCGCATAAAAATCTCACCGACCTGACCTCGCAGGTCACCACGCTGCGCGACGTACTCGCCAACAAGCAGTCGCGCGGCGCGTTCGGCCAGGCGCGGATGGAGGCGATCGTCCAGGACGGCATGCCGAAGGGCGCCTACGAGTTCCAGTACACGCTCTCGACCGGCAAGCGGCCGGACTGCGTGGTGTTCCTGCCCGACCAGCGCCCGCTCTGCATCGACGCGAAATTTCCGCTGGAAGCGATGACCGCGCTGCACGACGCGCGCACCGACGAGGAAAAGAAATACGCGACCCAGCGGCTGCGCGCCGACGTGATGAAACATGTCAACGATATCGCCGAGAAGTATCTGATATCAGGCGAGACCCAGGACACCGCGCTGATGTTCGTGCCGTCGGAATCGGTCTACGCAGAAATTCACGACGGGTTCGACGACGTGATCCAGAAGGCCTACCGCGCCCGCGTGGTTCTGGTGTCCCCGTCGCTCTTGATGCTGGCGATCCAGGTGATGCAGCAGATCCTGAAAGACGCGCGGATGCGCGACGCCGCCGACCAGATCCGCACGGAAGTTCTCAATCTCGGCGACGATCTCAACCGGCTGCGCGACCGCGTCGTGAAGTTGCAGAAGCATTTTGGCGATGTGAACGAGGACGTCCGCCAGATCCTGATTTCCGCCGACAAGATCGAAAAGCGCGCCGGACGGATCGAGGAGCTGGATTTCAGCAAGACCGAGGCCCCGCCCGAAGCCCCGCGCATCGTCAAGCCAGCCGCGCCGGAGCTGTTTCCCCTGCAACGCAAGCTGCAGGCGGGGGAGTAGTATCTTCCCTTCTCCCCTTGTGGGAGAAGGTGCCTTCCCGAAGGGAAGGCGGATGAGGGGTCTGTCTCCGCGGATAGAGACCCCTCACCCGTCTCGAATGAGCTGCGCTCATTCGATCCACCCTCTCCCACAAGAGGAGAGGGGAAGAGCCGAATCTGCTAACAACCCTCCATGACCATTCCTGAAGCCCCCTCAACATCGGCAGCACCCTCGTCTGCGCCGACCTGGCGCGAAGCGTTTGCCGTCTATCTGCAACCGCGCGTGCTGATCGTGATGATGCTCGGCTTCTCGTCCGGGCTGCCGCTGGCGCTGTCGGGATCGACGCTATTGGTTTGGGTCAGCGAGAACGGTGTCAGCCTCGGCACCATCGGGCTGTTCACCCTGGTCGGCACGCCCTACACGCTCAAGTTCCTGTGGGCGCCGCTGGTGGATGGCCTTAACATTCCGCTGCTAACGCGCTGGCTCGGGCGGCGGCGCGGCTGGCTGGTCTTCACCCAATTGCTGCTGATGGCGGCGATCCTCGGACTGGCGCTGACCGATCCCGCGCGCTCGCCGTTCTTCGTGGCGCTCGGCGCCCTGCTGGTCGCAACGACGTCGGCAACGCAGGACATCGTGGTCGATGCTTTCAGGGTCGAAAGCCTTGCGGAGAACGAACAGGCCGCCGGTATGGCGTCCTATGTGGCGGCCTATCGCGTCGGCATGGTGGCGTCCACGGCCGGTGCGCTGTTTCTCGTCACCGGCTTCGAGTATGCCGGGCTGACCCGGCTCGATGCCTGGATGGCGAGTTTCGCGGCAATGGCGGCGCTGGTGCTGATCGGCATCGTCACGGTGCTGTGCGCGCGGGAGCCGGAGCAGTCCCGCATTGCTGACGCCGCAGCAGGCGGAAAGCCTTCGGTCAGCCGCATCGCCGAGGCCGCGATGGGCGCTTTCAGCGAGTTCCTGACCCAGCGCTATGCCATCGTCGTGCTGGTGTTCGTGATGCTGTTCAAGTTCACCGACGCCTTCGCCGGCGCGATGACGGTTCCGTTCATCATCGACATCGGCTTTACGCGCAACGACTACGCCATCATCGTCAAGGGCGTCGGCCTGGCCGCGACCCTGATCGGCGGTTTCGCCGGCGGCTTCCTCGCGCGCGGCACCTCGCTGGTGACCTGCCTGTGGATCGGCGGCCTGCTGCAGGCGGTGTCCAACCTCACCTTCACCTGGCTGGCGCTGGTCGGGCCGCAGCAATGGGCGCTGACCGTCGCCGTCTCGGTGGAAGCGTTTACCGGCGCGATCGGCACGGTGATCTTCGTCGCCTATCTCTCTGCGCTGTGCAAAAACCCGCTGCACACCGCCACGCAATACGCGCTGCTCACCGCGCTGGCGTCAGTCGGCCGCATCTACCTGTCTTCTGGCTCGGGCTATGTGGCCGCGGCGACGGGCTGGCCGCTGTTTTTCGTGGTCTCCGTACTGGTCGCGGTGCCGAGCCTGATCCTGCTGGTGTGGCTGCAGCGACGCGGGCATTTCGACGAACTGGGGCCGGTGAAGGTTTGATGCGTAGGATGGGTGGAGCGAAGCGATACCCATCACAAACAGCGTCGATGGGTATCGCTTCGCTCCACCCATCCTACGATTTGCAGCACCTCTAATTCTTCGTCACGACGCTCCACTTGGTGATCACGGCTTCGCTCATTTGTCCGGCGGCCTCGGCACAGGCGACTTCATCGACCTTCACCGAAATTTCCTTTCCGACCTTGCCCTTCAACTGCGCGGCCTGCGCGTCGCTGGTGATGACGAGTTGGAAAGTCTCCGGCCCGGTCTCGAGGTTGCACAGGCCACTCGGTGGCGGCAGGCGACGCGGCTCGGACGTAATCTGGTAGGTCGCGACCTTCGCGCCACGCTTGCCGCCGCGCGTCTTCATGGCGTTGAGCTCGCCCGAGAGGACGTCTCCAACATTGATCAACTTGCCTGCCTTGGCCGGTGCAGGTTCCTCCTGCTGAGCCGCCTGCGCGGAAGCAGCAGGCGCCGCAAACGCCGTGACCATTACCAACACAACAGCCGAGCGTGTGGCGAATCGTCGTTTCGTCATTTCCGATAGTTCCATGATAAAGAGAATCAGAACAGAGTTCGCTGTCGCATCGCTGCGGATAGCGTACCTTCATCGAGATAATCAAGCTCGCCGCCGACTGGAACGCCATGGGCCAGCCGTGTCACCTTGACGTTGGCTTCCTGCAACAGATCGGTGATGTAATGCGCCGTGGTCTGGCCATCAACCGTTGCATTCAGCGCCAGGATGATCTCGCCGACTTGCGAATCATGTGCGCGCGCCACCAGCGCGTCGATGGTGAGATCCTGCGGGCCGACGCCGTCGAGCGGCGACAGCGTGGCGCCCAGCACGTGATAGCGGCCGTTGGTCGCATTGGCGCGCTCCAGCGCCCACAAATCCGAGACGTCGGCGACCACGACGATGGTGGTGGGATCGCGCCGCGGATCGGTACAGACAGTGCAGGGATTTTGCGTATCGATATTGCCGCAGGTCTTGCAGACCTGGATCTTCTCGATCGCCACCTGCAGCGCGCCGGCGAGCGGCGTCATCAGCGCTTCGCGCTTCTTGATCAGATGCAGCGCCGCGCGCCGCGCCGAACGCGGCCCAAGCCCCGGCAGCCGCGCCAACAGCTGGATCAGACGTTCGATTTCGGGGCCGGCAACCGCGGTAGCCATTTCAGATGAGACCAGGCATTTCAGATACGACCAAGTACTTCAGGTAAGACCAAGACTTCAGGTAAGACCAAGACTTCAGGTAAGACCAAGACTTCAGGTAAGACCAAGCCCTGGTGGCAGGCCGAGCCCGCCGGTCAGCGCCTGCATCTTTTCCTGCATCGCGGTTTCTGCCTTGCGCCGGGCGTCGTTATGCGCGGTCACCAGCAGGTCTTCGAGGATCTCGCGGTCTTCCGCCTTCATCAGCGACGGATCGATCTTGACACCCTTCACTTCCATCTTCGCGGTCATGCGCACGGCGACCATGCCGCCGCCGGAAATGCCTTCGACTTCGACATTGCCGAGTTCTTCCTGCATCGCCTGCATCTTCGATTGCAGCTGCGCCGCCTGCTTCATCATGCCGAGAAAATCAGCCATTGGGTTTTCCTCGCAGTTTTCCTGGGGTGCGTCTTCTCAAGATATCGATCAATCGTCGTCGCTGTCCGAACGCTCGGCCGGGTCTTCGGCGATCGCGTCGGTTTCCGGCAGTTCGGCGGCAAGCTTGCGCACCTCGACGACCTTGGCGCCCGGGAACCGCGCCAGCACTTCCTGCACGCGCGGATCGGCTTCCGCGGCCCGCGCATGTTCGTTCTTCGCGTGCTCGTTCTGCGAACGAACCGTCGGCTGGCCGGTCTCGTTGGAGACGATCACGGTCCAGCGCCGGCCGGTCCATTGTTCCAGCTTGCGGGAGAGATCACTGACCAGCGCCCGCGCCGCGTGGCGCTCGAGCGCGACTTCAAGCCGCCCATCCTCCAGGCGCACGAGCCGCATGTCGGCCTCAAGTGCCGCCTTGATCAGCAGATCGCGTTTCTCGCCGGCCAGCGCGACGAGCTGCGCAAAGCTGGTGATTCGCAAAGCGGGCGCGGACTGCGACTCCGGCGCGGGCGCCGCCATTTGCGGGCGCGCGGACGCTTCAGCGCCGGACCGTTGCGCCGTGGGCGCGCGCATCGGCGCTGACGACATGGCGGACACGGTGGACGCCGGCGCCGCGCGCGAGGGCGCAGCACTTGCCGAAACGACCGGCGAGCCGCCGCCATTTTGTTCAAGCATCCTGATCGCTTCGTCCGGCGTCGGCATGTCGGCGACATAGGCAATGCGCACCAGCACCATTTCAGCGGCCGCGGCCGGCCGCGTCGCGGTCTGCACCTCGGTGATGCCTTTGAGCAGCATCTGCCACATCCGCGACAGCACCCGCATCGACAATTTTGTCGCAAAATCGCGGGCACGCACGCGTTCGGTCTCGCCATAGGCGACGTTGTCGGCGGTGGCCGGCACGACCTTCACGCGGGTGACGAAATTGACGAATTCGGCGAGATCGGACAGCACCACCACGGGATCGGCGCCGACGTCGTACTGCTCGCGGAACTCCTTGAAGGCGCTGGCGATGTCGCCGCGCGCCAGCGATTCAAACAAATCGATCACGCGCGTGCGGTCCGCGAGCCCAAGCATCTGCCGCACAGCATCGGCGCGCACGGTGCCGGCCGCATGCGCGATCGCCTGGTCGAACAGCGACAGCGAATCGCGAACCGAGCCTTCGGCGGCGCGCGCGATGATGCCGAGCGCCTCGGGCTCGACCTCGACGCCTTCTTTCGCGGCGATGTTTGACAGATGCCCCATCAGCACGTCGGCCTCGACGCGGCGGAGGTCAAAACGCTGGCAGCGCGACAGCACCGTGACCGGCACTTTGCGGATTTCGGTGGTCGCGAACACGAATTTGGCGTGCTCCGGCGGCTCCTCCAGCGTTTTCAGGAACGCGTTGAAGGCCGCGGTCGACAGCATGTGGACTTCGTCGATGATGTAGACCTTGTAGCGCGCAGAGGCCGGTGCATAGCGCACGCTGTCATTGATCTGGCGGACATCGTCGACGCCGGTATGGGACGCGGCGTCCATTTCCAGCACGTCCATGTGCCGGCTTTCCATGATCGCCTGGCAATGCACGCCGAGAACAGGCATCTGGATCGCAGGCCCCTTCGCCGAGCCGTCAGCCATTTCGTAATTGAGCGCGCGGGCGAGAATCCGCGCCGTGGTGGTTTTGCCGACCCCGCGCACGCCGGTCAGAATCCAGGCCTGCGGGATTCGCCCCGTTTCGAACGCATTCGAAACGGTTCGGACCATGGCCTCCTGGCCGATCAAATCGTCGAAACTGGAGGGGCGGTATTTACGCGCCAGCACACGATAGGGCTTTCCAGCCTCGGGTGCGCCACCGAGAGCGAAGCCGCCCTGATTGGCGCCATCTGTTTGATCTTCAGGCTTTTCTTGGGGAGGGCCAGCATCACTCATCGGTCGATCCGCAATTGATTGTCTCTCAAGGCCGGCTTGCGGAACGGAGTTTTATTTGCGCGTATTCTGATCGCAAAACCGGTGCCCACTTTTGCGGAATACGCGTGTATCAAGCGCCAAAGGCGGCCCTCGCCGCTTTCAGCGCGATTCGCTCGAAAAACAGGTAGGAGACTGACGAGCGACCCGATCCGGACCTCGTTAGGGCTGCTTCCTTCCGGACCTGACCCGGTTGGCGAGTGGCTCGTCCACCGCCAATCTCCCGGTCCTTATTTGGGGCCAAAAGGGCCGGAAAGCAAGCGGGGTGTCGGCTGTCATACCCCGCCACCGGGTCTCGCCTTTTGGCGAGATGACAGGCTCCAGCCGGGGTATCCAGCAGACGCCAGCCTATCGATCAGCCGAGAAGCCGCGGGGTACTGGATCATCCGCTTTCGCGGATGATGACACCTTGATAAGAAGCCAGACCGGTGCCCAAAGAAGGCGCTTTCTAGGCCCGACACGTATCGGGTATTCGGGAACTCACATGTCTACCGACGCCGCCTGGTCGCTGCACTCCCAGCTCAAGAAAGACACCATCGACATCGGCGACCTGCCGCTGTGCCGGGTGCTGGTGATCAAGGACGCGCATTATCCATGGCTGCTGCTGGTGCCGCGCCGCGAGGGGGCGGTGGAGATCATCGATCTCGACGAGGTAGCCCAGGCACAGTTGATGACGGAAGTCTCGCGCGTCGCCCGCGCCCTCAAAGAGATCACCAAATGCGACAAGCTCAATATCGCGGCACTGGGCAATCTGGTGCCACAGCTCCATGTTCACGTCATCGCGCGCCGCACCAGCGACGCCGCCTGGCCGCGGCCGGTCTGGGGCGTGATGCCGCCACTGGCGCATGACGCCGAGGAAGTCCAGAATTTCATCAGCGCACTCCGCCGCAAGATCTGGCTAGGTTGAATTCATGTCAATTTTCGATTCGTTTCCGCTCGGCAAGCCCGCTTTCGTCACCGACATTCTCGACCGCGCCGCGCATCTGCGCAGCAATGACGAGAAATTGTTCGCGCTGGAAAGTCACCGCGACGCCCGCGCCTATGTGATCTACCGCGACTCGCTGGTGGTGCGGCAGGAGGCCGGAGGATCGCGCGTCCTGCTCAGCGTCGACGAGGCCGTGAAACTGGGCGCCAATCCGGGCACGATCTTCTTGGGCCTGCGCGACGGTGCGCCTGTTTTCGGCATGGGCATCGCGGCGGCGGCGGTGGAAAAGCTGCTGACGCGCGACGACGTCGCCGTCACCGAACTGCGCGGCATGGTGATGCAGGGCGCGGTGCCGACCGAACAGCTCTCGGCGATCGCGATGGCCAAATCGATGGTGACCTGGCACCAGCGCCATGGCTATTGCGCCAATTGCGGCACCCGCACCGCGATGAAGGAGGGCGGCTGGAAGCGCGACTGCCCGAACTGCAAGGTCGAGCATTTTCCGCGCACCGATCCGGTCGTGATCATGCTGGTCACTCATGGCGACAGATGCCTGCTGGGACGGCAGAAACAGTTTTTGCCGGGGATGTGGTCGTGCCTGGCGGGCTTCGTCGAGGCCGCCGAAACCATCGAGGACGCGGTCCGGCGCGAGATTTTCGAGGAATCCGGGATTCACTGCACCGACGTGACCTATTACATGACGCAGCCGTGGCCCTACCCGTCGTCGCTGATGATCGGATGCGCCGCGCGCGCGACCTCGGACGAAATCGTGGTCGACAAGGCCGAACTGGAGGATGCACGCTGGTTCACCCGCGACGAGGTGGCCCTGATGCACAGCCGCACACACCCCGACGGCATGTTTGCCGCGCATCCGTTCGCGATCGCTCACCATTTGATCGGCCGCTGGGTGCATGGGGGAACCGATTCGAGCGCATAGCGGGAACTCTCCCATGGACCAAATCATTATCCCCGGACTCTCTTCCGGGTTCCGGCACATGGCGGAACCGGCATGACGGATTCCGGTATGAACTTTCACGATAAGGCGCCCAAAACCCCGCCGCGCATCCTGTGCATCGGTATGCCGGTGCGCGACCTGACCTTTCACACGCCAGGTGTTCCTGGGCGCGGCTCCAAGGAGAACGCCACCGCATTCGACGAAATCTGCGGCGGCAACGCGCTCAATGGCGCGATCGGCATCGTGCGGCTCGGTGGCCGCGCCTCGATCTGCGGGCCGATGGGCGATGCCAGGGAAACATCGAGTCGCTTCATCTTCGATCAGATGGCGCATGAGGGCATCGAGACGAAACATCTCATCCATATGCCCGGCCTGGTGACGCCGATCTCGGCGGTGATGATCGATCCTTCCGGCGAGCGCACCATCGTGACCTTCCGCGATCCAGAGCTGTGGCATGTGAAATTGCCCGACTTCGACACGCTGCTGGACGATTGTGCCGCCATTCTCATCGAGAGCCGTTGCGCTGAATTCTGCACGGATCTGTGCGCCGAGGCGCAAAGGCGCGGCATTCCTGTGATCGTCGACGTCGACCGCGCGATGTCGCTGCGGGAGGGGCTGCTCAATGCGTCTTCGCATCTGGTGTTCTCGAGCGAGCCGCTGCAGGAGACCGCTGATGTCGCCGACGACGCCCAAGCGCTGAAGAAGATCGCCAAACTGACCAAGTCGTTCCTGGCGGGGACCCGCGGTGCGCGCGGCACCATCTGGCTCGACGAGAATCAGGCCATCCAGGAAACCCCGGCCTTCCCGGTCCACACGGTGGACACCCTGGGCGCCGGCGACGTGTTCCACGGCGCCTTCGCGCTCGCGATCACCGAGGGGCAGGAATTGCGGCAGGCGCTTCGGTTTGCCTCGGCTGCCGCAGCCCTGAAATGCACCCGCTTTGGCGGCGCCTTCGCTGCTCCGCAACGTATTGAAGTTGAAGAGCTTTTGAGCCACGGCCAGAGTGCGAGCCCGGCCTCGACCGGCCAATAAGATAGGCTTGCTATAGAAGATTTTTCTATATATGAGGAATGAAAGCCTTATTCATGGAACATTCTTCTCATGACCGACATCGCAGTCCAGCTTCACGAAGCCAATCGCCGTCTTGACGCCATTGACCGCAAAATCCTGACGGTGCTGCAGGAGGACGCCTCGCTGTCGGTAGCCGAGATCGGTGACCGGGTCGGGCTGTCCTCGACGCCATGCTGGAAGCGCATCCAACGGCTCGAAGCCGACGGGGTGATCCTGCGCCGGGTCGCGCTGGTCGATCAGAACAAGATCGGGCTCGGCATCTCCGTGTTCGTCTCGGTCGAGAGCTCCGACCATTCCGAAGCTTGGCTGAAGACCTTCGCCAGCGCCGTCAGCGCCATGCCCGAGGTGATGGAGTTCTACCGGATGGCCGGCGACGTCGACTACATGCTGCGCGTCGTGGTCGCCGACATGGCGAGCTATGACGTGTTCTACAAAAAGCTGATCAGCGCCGTGCCGCTGAAGAACGTCACCTCGCGCTTTGCGATGGAGAAGATCAAGTCGGTCACCGCCCTGCCGGTGCCGGCGGCCTAACAGCCGGACATCCCCCTAACGCTACCTTACGCCGAAGGTTTACGCGCCGTTAGCTTCGTCACGATATTGTTTTGTGATGGAGCGGGGGGAAATCATTCCAACGCGACGGCCTGTCTGGCTGAACGCTGCCGCGCTCCTGATCGCGAGCTGGATCGGAGTAGCAGCACTGTCGTTGCAGGTCAGGACCGGCGCCGAGGTCGTGGCGGTGGCCTTCCCGCCATGGTGGAGCGACCAGCAAGCGTTCCTTGCTACCGCGTCCGCCAACGCCGCCATCGTCAGGACGACCGCCGTTCCGGCCCTTCTGATCGTGCGACCGGACGACAATGACGGGCTGACACAACTGCGCAAAGCCGGCGCCTGGCTGACCATGGACCCGCAGGCGATCGCGGCCTGCTTCACGAAATAGACGCGTACCTCACGACCTACATTTTGGGAGCTGGGAATGACCTTCGAAAGCGAAGACCTGGTAATCCTGCGCGAAACAGCCAGCAAGATATTGCTCGCGGTGCTCTGGCTGCATGTCCCCATCGCTCTCGTCATCGGCATGGCGCGCGACGCCGACTGGCTGGTACCGGCCGCATTCATGGCCGCAATGGCGCTGGCCGCGACCTTGTCGTGGCGCATGTCGGGGAACGGACCTTCCACCCGCCTGATCGTTGCCGTCGCGTTGATGGCCGATGTCGCCATGTTTGTCTTCCAGCTCGCGGGACATCGCTGGCAGGTCGACATGCACATGTACTTCTTCGCCGCATTGGCCTGTCTGGTCGCCTATTGCGACTACCGGCCGATCGTCGTCGGTACGGCGGCTGTCGCGCTACACCACCTGACGCTGAATTTCCTGCTACCGGCCGCGGTCTATCCCGGCGGCTCCGACTTTGGCCGCGTCGTTCTCCACGCCGTCATCCTCCTTATCGAGGCAGGCGTGTTGATCTGGCTCACGACCACGGTCACCCATTTGTTCGAAATGGCGGCACGGAAGACCGCGGAGGCCGATAGGGCAAGCGCTGCCGAAGCGCGCGCCACTGCCGACAGCAACATGGCCGAACAAGCCAAGCGCGACCGTGATGCGGCAAGGCGCGAACTGTCCGCCGGCTTCGAGCGCAGGATCAGTGGCGTCGTCGAGGCCGTCGCCGTGGCAGCCAGCGAGATGCAGGGACTGTCGGCTTCGATGAGCGAAAGCAACGCTGAAACTTCGCGGCAGACCGCAACGGTCGCCGCCGCATCGACGCAGGCCTCGGCGAACGTGGAAACGGTGGCATCGGCAACCGAAGAGCTCGCGGCTTCGATCAACAGCATTGCCCAGCAGGTGACGCGCTCCGCCGAGATCGCCAACAAGGCCGCCGAAGAGGCGCGTCGCACCAACTCCGTGGTCGAGGGACTTGCCGCCGGCACCCAGAAGATCGGCGAAGTGGTGACGCTGATCCAGAGCATCGCCAGCCAGACCAATTTGCTGGCGCTGAACGCCACGATCGAAGCCGCCCGCGCCGGCGAACATGGCAGGGGATTTGCGGTGGTGGCGAGCGAAGTCAAGGCGCTGGCCAATCAGACCGCGAACGCGACGGAGGAAATTTCCGCGCAGATTCAAGCCATCCAGGCCGCCACCGGCGAGGCCGTCAACGCCATCCAGGTGATCAGCGGCACCATCGCCGAGATCGATGAGATCTCAAGCGGAATCGCCGCGGCCGTCGATCAGCAGGGCGCCGCGACGCGCGCAATCGCCGGTAACGTGCAGCAAGCCGCGAATAGCACAAGGGATGTCAACGACAGCATCCTCAGCGTCAGCCGGGCTTCCGATGACGCCGGCCGCGGGACGGCACGGTTGCTCGACGCCGCGAATGGCCTGTCGTCGCAATCGGGGCGGCTGAAATCCGAGGTCGACAGCTTCCTCGGCTCGCTTCACGCGGCGTAGGCACCACGTGCACAAATGTCATACGCGGGCTTGACCCGCGTATCCATCCATCTTCAAGAGAGCGCTTTCACAAGGAGATGGATTGCCGGGTCAAGCCCGGCAATGACGAGGCTCAAATCGTCTGATTATATTCGCCGACTTCGGGATGGGTGCGCAGCACCACATTCATGGCCTCGAACATGTCGTGCATCCGTTGCTCGGCGACCGGGCTCTCGACCACCACCACCAGCTCCGGCTTGTTGGAAGACGCCCGCACCAGGCCCCAGCTGCCATCTTCGACGGTGACGCGCACGCCATTGACGGTGACGAGATCGCGGATCTTTTGGCCCGCGACCTTCTCGCCCTTGCTCTGCAGCGCCTCGAAATGCTTCACCACGGCGTCGACGACGCCGTACTTGGTCTCGTCGGCGCAATGCGGCGACATCGTCGGCGACGACCAGGTTTTCGGCAGCGCGTCCTTCAAATCCGCCATCGACTTGCCGGTGGCGCGGTCGAGCATCTCGCAGATCGCGATCGCCGAAACCAGGCCGTCGTCATAGCCGCGGCCAAACGGCTTGTTGAAGAAGAAATGCCCGGACTTTTCGAAGCCTGCCAGCGCGCCAAGCTCGTTGGTGCGGCGCTTCATGTAGGAATGGCCGGTCTTCCAATACTCGGTTTTGGCGCCCTGCTTCTGCAGCACGGGATCGGTGACGAAAAGTCCGGTCGACTTCACGTCGACCACGAACAACGCATCCTTGTGGATCGCCGACATGTCGCGCGCCAGCATCACGCCGACCTTGTCGGCAAAGATCTCTTCCCCGGTATTGTCGACCACGCCGCAACGGTCGCCGTCGCCGTCGAAGCCGAGGCCGACATCGGCCTTGTGCTTCAGCACTTCGTCGCGGATCGCATGCAGCATCTCCATGTCTTCGGGGTTCGGATTGTATTTCGGAAAGGTGTGATCAAGCTCGGTATCGAGCGGGATCACCTCGCAGCCGATCGCTTCCATCACCTGCGGCGCGAACGCGCCCGCGGTGCCGTTGCCGCAGGCGACCACGACCTTCAGCTTGCGCTTCAGCTTCGGGCGCCCCGTGAGATCGGCGATATAGCGCGCCGGAAAATTCTCGTGGAATTGATAGGAGCCCCCGGCCTTGTTCTTGAAATCGGCGTTGAGCACGATTTCCTTCAGCCGCGTCATCTCATCGGGGCCGAAGGTCAGCGGCCGGTTGGCGCCCATCTTGACGCCGGTCCAGCCATTGTCGTTATGCGATGCGGTGACCATGGCGACGCAGGGCACGTCGAGGTCGAACTGCGCGAAATAGGCCATCGGCGTCACCGCGAGCCCGATATCGTGCACCTTGCAGCCCGCCGCCATCAGGCCCGAAATCAGCGCGTATTTGATCGAGGCCGAATAGCCGCGGAAATCGTGCCCGGTGACGATTTCCTGTTGGACGCCGCGTTCCGCGATCAGCGCGCCGAGCCCCATGCCCAGCGCCTGAATGCCCATCAGGTTGATTTCCTTGCCGAACAGCCAGCGCGCGTCATATTCGCGAAAACCCGTCGCCTTCACCATCGGCTCGGATTCATAGGCATAGGTATTCGGAACCAGCATGGATTTCGGCTTCGGAAACATGGGGGATGGCCTCTTGAGATACAGAAGGGCAGCGCCGCAGGCTTAGCGAAAGCCTGACTGCAGCGGAAGGCGGGATTAGCGGCTTTTGGCGATTAATTGCGGCGGATTTGAAGGCAGAACTGCCTAGAGCTTCAGCTCTGATTGCATCAGAACTGAAGCTCTAAATTCCTGTTTTGACGCGCTTTCTTCACGCGAACCGGCATCCACTTCGCTCGAAAACGCTTTATTGCTCCAGCACCAGTCGGCCATTGGCGTACTCGAAACGCTTCAGCTTCGACAGGAACGACAGACCAAGCAGATTTTCCGAAAGGGCTTCGTCGGGCAGCACCATGGCGTCGACGTCGCGCACCACGATTCCGCCGAGGTCAATCATGGCAATCCGCGAGCGCGCGGCCTTGATTGTGCCGTTGGCGGTGGTGACGGTCGCGTTGTAGTCGCCTCGCGAGGGACGCAGGCCGAACCGCGCCGCGGACTTCTCGTTCAGCGCCACCAGCGAAGCGCCGGTGTCGACCATGAAGTCGACGCGCTGGCCATCGATCCGGCCATCGGTCTGGAAATGGCCGCGCGCGTCTCTGGGAATGCTGAGGCTGCGGCCGCTGGCTTGCGCGACCGTCGCCGTTTCTACCTTCTGTGGCTTGGCATTGGCGGATGCCAGCGTCGGCGCGATCTTGTCCGCGATCTGTCCCATGAAGCCGCCGAGGCCGACCAGAATGGCGGCAAAGATCATCAGGTTACGCATGACGCACACTCGATACGCTACATTTGGGCCAGACCGCCGATAACACCACGGCGCCGGCCAAGCCGCGACTAACAACGCCGGCCGAGGCTGCCATTTTGGCGAAAAGGATGAGTGAAGTGTTAACGCCCAAGCCTGTCATGCGCGGGCTTGACCCGCGCATCCATCAATCTTCGTAAAATGCCTTCATTATGCGATGGATTGCCGGGGGCGCAGACAAGTTTACGTAGTCTGCTCAAGGCAGACCACTATGCCCGGCAATGACAGCCTAGGTGCCGCGCGGCTTGACCCGCCGCGTCGGCATGGCATTGGCCGGGTCTTCCGGCCAGGGATGGCGGGGATAGCGGCCGCGCAGGTCGGAACGCACGGCTGCGTAACTGCCACGCCAGAACCCCGGCAAATCGCGCGTCACCTGCACCGGCCGCTGCGCCGGCGACAGCAGTTCCAGCACCAGCGGCACCGCGCCCTTGGCGATCGAGGGATGGCTGTTGAGCCCGAACAATTCCTGCAGCCGCACGGCAATCGTCGGCCCCTGCTCGGCTTCATAGTCGATCGCCAGCATGGTGCCGGTCGGGGCCTCGAAATGGGTCGGCGCCTCGCGCTCCAGCCGCGCGCGCAAATCCCATGGCAATAGCGACATCAGCGCGTCCGAGAGATCGCCGGGCGCCAGGTCCTTCAGCGAAGTCTTGTCGTAGAGAACGGGCTCCAGCCACGCCTCGCTTGTGACAGCGAGCGCGTCGTCCGACAGATCTGGCCAGCTGTCGCCTTCCGCCTTGCGCAGGAACATGACGCGGTCGCGCCACTGCTTTAACGCCTTTGACCACGGCAGTCTGTCGAGCCCGGCCGCGACCAGTCCGGCGGCGAAGATTTTTGCGGTCTCCGCAGAAGGTGACAGCGCCATTGGCGCTTCCGACAGCGTGATCGCATGCAGGCTCTTCTTGCGCCTTGCCCGCAACGCCATCGCGCCGCGCTCGAACGAAATTTCTTCGGTGTTCTCGATCTGATCGGCAAAGCGCAACTCGATCTCTTCCTGCGCGATCGGCGCCGCCAGCAGAATGCGGCCCTGCGCGGCGGTGCCGGTCAGTTCGGCGACCGCGATATAGGGCGCGCGCGCCAGCGACGAGGTCTGTTCCACGGCCGCACCCCTGCCGTTGACGAGCACAAAACTGCCGTTTCCCCGGTTGCGCGCGACCCGGTCGGGGAAGGCAAAGGCCAGCATGACGCCGGTGCTCAGATCGCCGTCCGCTTGCGGCGAAGAAGGCGGCGCTTCGGCCGCCACTTGTGAGGCCCAGCGCTGCGCCAGGCTGCGCGCGCTCGACGCACGCTGTGAGCGGTCGCGGCGGAATTGATCCAGCCTGTAATCGAGATCGATGCTGTCGCCGCCGAGGCCGCGCTCGGTCAGAACAGCGGCGATCTCGGCGGCCTCCTTGCCCGCGCCGGCGCGATGCGAGTCCACGATCATGCGCGCCAGCCGCGGCGGCAACGCCAGCGCACGCAGGCTCTTGCCCTCCGCGGTGATCCGACCGTCACCATCGAGCGCGCCGAGTTCGGCAAGCAGACTGTTGGCCTCCTTCAACGCAGGCGCCGGCGGTGGATCGAGGAACGCCAATGTCGCGGGATCGCGCACGCCCCATTGCGCGAGGTCGAGCACCAGCGAGGACAGATCGGCCGAGAGAATTTCGGGCTGCGTATAGGCGGCGAGCGATGCCGTCTGCGGCTCGTCCCACAGCCGGTAACACACGCCGGGTTCGGTGCGGCCGGCGCGGCCGCGGCGCTGATCGACCGCGGCGCGCGAGGCGCGCACGGTTTCCAGCCGGGTCAGGCCGATATCCGGCTCATAGCGCGGCACCCGCGCCATGCCGGAATCGACGACAATCCGAACGCCCTCGATGGTCAGCGAGGTCTCGGCAATCGAGGTCGCCAGCACCACCTTGCGCTGTCCCTTGGGCGCCGGCTGAATGGCGCGGTCCTGCACCGCGGCATCGAGCGCGCCATACAGCGGCACGATCTCGACGCTTGCGTCATGGACCCGCTCGCCGAGAAAATTCTGCGTGCGGCGGATTTCGGCGGCGCCCGGCAGGAACGCCAGCACCGAGCCGGGATCGGCGCGCAGCGCGGTTGCGATCGCGTCCGCCATCTGCCGCTCCAGCGGCGCGTCTGACTTGCGGCCGAGATAGCGCGTCTCGACCGGAAAGGCACGGCCTTCGCTGGCGACGACAGGCGCGTCGCCCAGGAGTTTGCCGACCCGCGCACCGTCGAGCGTTGCCGACATCACCAGAATGCGCAGATCCTCGCGCAGACCGGTCTGCGCATCGCGCGCCAGCGCCAGCCCCAGATCGGCATCGAGCGAGCGTTCGTGGAATTCGTCGAACAGCACGGCAGCAACGCCGTTCAGTTCGGGATCATCGAGAATCTGCCGCGAAAAAATCCCTTCGGTGACGACCTCGATCCGGGTCGCGCGCGAGATCTTGGAGCCGAAACGGACCCGGTAGCCGACGGTCTCGCCGGCGCGCTCGCCGAGCGTCCGCGCCATCCGCTCCGCACTGGCACGCGCCGCGATCCGCCGCGGCTCCAGCATGATGATCTTCTTGCCCTTGAGCCAGGGCGCGTCCAGCAGCGCCAGCGGCACCCGCGTCGTCTTGCCCGCGCCCGGCGGGGCCACCAGCACCGCGGAGTTGTGGTCCGCCAGCGTGCGCGTCAGCTCAGGGAGTGCCGCGTCGATCGGAAGGGGCGTGTCGAAAGTCAGGGGCAACTATGGCTCGCACTCGGTTCTTCCCCTCTCCCCTTGTGGGAGAGGGTGGCTTCACGAAGTGAAGACGGGTGAGGGGTTCTCTCCTCACGGTAAGATTTCGAGATGCGGATACAGACCCCTCATCCGGCGCTTCGCGCCACCTTCTCCCACAAGGGGAGAAGGGAAGAAAGCGCCATCAAACTCCGGTCCCAGATCCCCGTCCGACGCTGTCATAGGTGAACCCGTGGGCCGCCATGTCCTCGGGGCGATAGATGTTGCGCAGGTCCACCACGACCGGCTTGGCCATCTCGCGCTTCACGCGCTCCAGGTCGAGGGTGCGGTATTGCACCCATTCGGTCACGACAACCATGGCGTCCGCGCCGCGCAGGCAGTCATAGGGATCGTCGCAATATTCGATATCGGGCAATTCCTTGCGCGCCTGCTCGATGCCGACCGGATCGTGGGCGCGTACCTTGGCGCCCATGTCGAGCAGCCCGGTGATGAGCGGAAGCGATGGCGCCTCGCGCATGTCGTCGGTGTCGGGCTTGAAGGTGAGGCCGAGCACCGCGACCGTCTTGCCGCGCAGGCTGCCACCGGCCGCGTTCGACACCTTGCGGGCCATCGCGCGTTTGCGGTTGTCGTTGACGCCGAGCACGGCTTCGACAATGCGCAGCTGCACGTCGTGATCGAGCGCGATCTTCACCAGCGCGCGGGTATCCTTGGGAAAGCACGAGCCGCCGAAGCCGGGGCCGGCATGCAGAAACTTCGCGCCGATGCGGTTGTCGAGCCCGATGCCGCGTGCGACTTCCTGCACGTCGGCGCCGACCTTTTCGGAAAGGTCCGCGATCTCGTTGATGAAGGTGATCTTGGTGGCGAGGAACGCATTGGCCGCGTATTTGATCAGCTCCGCGGTGCGCCGCGCCGTGAACATCAGCGGCGCCTGGTTGAGCGACAGCGGCCGGTAGATGTCGCCAAGCACCTTGCGCCCGCGTTCGTCCGAGGTGCCGACCACGATACGGTCCGGGAATTTGAAATCGCGGATCGCGGCGCCCTCGCGCAGGAATTCCGGATTGGAGGCCACCACGACATCGGCTGACGGATTGACCTCGCGGATCAGGCGCTCGACCTCGTCGCCGGTGCCGACCGGCACCGTCGATTTGGTGACGACCACCGTAAAACCCTTGAGCACCGCGGCGATCTCGCGCGCGGCGGCGTGCACGTAGCTCAAATCCGCGTGACCATCGCCGCGCCGCGACGGCGTGCCGACCGCGATGAACACGGCGTCGGCGTCCGCGACCGGCCCGGAGAGGTCGGTGGTGAAATCCAGCCGCTTGGCCTTCACATTGGAAGCCACCAGCGCGTCGAGCCCGGGCTCGAAAATCGGGATCTCGCCGCGCAGGAGGGCCGCGATCTTGTCGCCGTCCTTGTCCACGCAGGTAACCTGGTGGCCGAAATCGGCAAAACAGGCGCCGGATACCAGCCCCACATAGCCCGTTCCAATCATGGCAATGCGCATGAAAACAGCCTGTTTTTGATGGTTAATTTCGCTTCCGATTCTGCCCGCCTCTTAAAGCATTTGGCGGCAAAGAGGAAACCGGAAAAGCGCCGGAGAACGGCAAGAAACCGGCAAAGGAACCGACAAGAAAACCGGCATGTCATTTGTATGAATAAAGGAGAAAGCAACGGATCGGGCCGATGATGCGGCGCCAACGGGCCAAAACAGGACATCCATGACACCAAACGGCACATTGCCTGTCGCCGAACGCGCCACGTCTTTCGTGGCCGGACGCGTGGACTGGGTCGACTATGCCAAGGGCATCTGCATCGTCATGGTCGTGATGATGCATTCGGTGCTGGGGGTCGAGGCCGCAGCGGGCCAGACCGGCTTCATGCATTGGCTCGTCATGTTCGCCAAACCGTTCCGGATGCCGGATTTCTTCCTGATTTCAGGCCTGTTCCTGGCGGTCGTGATCGACCGCGACTGGCGCACATATCTCGACCGCAAGGTGGTGCATTTCGTCTATTTCTACGTGCTGTGGGTAACGATCCAGTTCGGCTTCAAGGCGCCGTCCTTCGCCGCCGGGACCGGTTGGGCACATGTCGGCTATCTGTATCTGGAATCCTTCATCGAGCCGTTCGGTACGCTGTGGTTCATCTATCTGCTGCCGATCTTCTTCGTCGTCACAAAACTGACACGCAGCGCACCGCCGCTGGCGATCTTTGCCGCCGCCGCGTTGCTGGAAATGGCGCATGTCGCGACCGGCTGGACCGTGATCGACGAATTCTGCGCGCGCTTCGTCTATTTCTATGCGGGTTATTGGCTGGCTTCCTACGTCTTCGCCGTGTCGGATCGCGCGCGGGCGCAGCCCGCACTCGCGCTCGCGGGTCTGGCACTGTGGGCCTTGATCAATGGCGGCCTGGTCATCAAGGGCTACAGCGACTGGCCGCTGATCTCGCTCGCGCTGGGATTTGCCGGCGCCGGCGCCATCATCGTGATGGGCACGCTTTTGGCGCGAATGCGCTGGCTCAATTTCCTGCGGTTTTGCGGCGAGCATTCGATCGTGATCTATCTCGCCTTCTTCCTGCCGATGGCGGCGACAAGGGCGCTGCTGCTGCGCAGCGGGTTATCCATCGACATCGGCACGATCTCGCTGATCGTCACCGTCGCAGGCGTCGTCGGCGCGCTGGGGATCTGGCGGCTGGCACTGGCGCTGCATGCCAACTTCCTGTTCGACCGCCCCGATGCGTTCTGGATCGCGCCCAAAAAGGCGGCCCCGGTGTTGCAGGCGCGGAGTAGTTCTACCGTCGTCCCGGCGAAGGCCGGGACCCATAGCCACCGGCCTTCGTTTGGCGGAAGCGTCAGCCAGATTTTCTCAATCGATAGATCACGCGGTATGGGTCCCGGCCTTCGCCGGGACGACGAAAATTAGCAGCCTGAATGGCAGCTGATGACAGCGTGGAAAATCGCCCGCCGAGGCTGTCAATCCTTGCCAAAAATCCCTAAATTTCGGCCATGCCGAAAACAGCCCCCAAAGCCGACAAACCCGCCCCCGCCAAGTCCGAGACCAAGTCTCAGACCAAGGCTGAAACCAAGGCGCCTGCCAAAGTTCCGGGCAAGGGCGACCATGTCTTTCTGGTCGACGGTTCCTCCTACATCTTCCGCGCCTATCACGCGCTGCCGCCGCTGAACCGCAAATCCGACGGGCTACAGGTCAATGCCGTGCTCGGCTTCTGCAACATGCTGTGGAAGCTGCTCCGCGACATGCCCGAGGACAACCGGCCGACCCATCTGGCGATTATCTTCGACAAGTCCGAGATCACGTTCCGCAACAAGCTTTACCCCGATTACAAGGCGCACCGGCCGCCGGCGCCGGACGATCTGATCCCGCAATTCTCGCTGATCCGCGACGCCGTGCGCGCGTTCGACCTGCCCTGCCTCGAGCAGGGCGGCTTCGAGGCCGACGATCTGATCGCCACCTATGCCCGGATCGCGGGCGAGCGCGGCGCCACCACCACCATCGTTTCCTCCGACAAGGATTTGATGCAGCTCGTGACCGACAAGGTCGTGATGTACGACACCATGAAGGACCGCCGCATCGGCATTGCCGAGGTGATCGAGAAGTTCGGCGTGCCGCCGGAGAAGGTGGTCGAGGTACAGGCGCTGGCGGGCGATTCCACCGACAACGTACCGGGCGTACCCGGCATCGGCATCAAGACCGCGGCGCAATTGATCGTCGAGTATGGCGACCTCGAGCAATTGTTGTTCCGCGCCGGCGAGATCAAGCAGCCGAAGCGGCGCGAGGCGCTGATCGAGAACGCCGAGAAGGCGCGGATTTCGCGCCAGCTGGTGCTGCTCGACGACAAGGTCGCGCTCGACGTGCCGCTCGACGACCTCGCGGTGCACGAGCCCGATGCACGAAAACTGGTCGCGTTCCTGAAGGCGATGGAGTTCTCCACCCTCACCCGCCGCGTTGCCGATTATTCGCAGATCGATCCGTCCGACGTGGAAGCCGCGGCCGGCAACAAGAGTGCTGCCGCGCCCGCCACGGCCAGAGCGGCCGGCGGCGCTACCGGCGACCTCTTTGCCAGCCCGCCCGCTACGGCAAAGCCGGGCGCCGACAAGCAGGACAAGGCCGCAAGCCCGAAGGGCACGCCGATTTCGCTCGCCGCGGCGCGCGCGGAAGCCGCGCGAAAAATTCCGGTCGATCGCACCAAGTATCAGACCATCCGAAGCCTCGATCAACTCAGGGCCTGGCTCGCGCGTGCGCATGATGTCGGTCACTTCGCGATCGATGCGCAGGCCAATATTGATGATCCGATGCAGGCTGATATCTGCGGCATTGCGCTGGCGCTGGGACCAAACGACGCCGCCTACATTCCGCTCGCCCACAAGCAATCCGGCGGAGGCTCCGGGCTGTTCGACGCCGGCCTTGCGCCCGACCAGATCAAGCCAGGCGACGCGCTCGCCGCGCTGAAGCCGCTGCTGGAATCAGCGGGCATTCTCAAGATCGGGTTCAATATCAAGTTCAACGCCGTGATGCTGGCGCAGCATGGCATCACCCTGCGCAATGTCGAAGACGCGCAATTGATGTCGTACGCGCTGGATGCCGGCCGCAACGCGCATGGGCTCGAAGGGCTGGCGGAGCGCTGGCTCGGTCATGCCGTGCTCAGCCATGGCGATCTCGTCGGCAGCGGCAAGAACAAGCTCACCTTCGACCAGGTCGAGATCGACAGGGCGACTGCCTATTCAGCCGAATATGCCGATGTGATCTTAAGACTGTGGCGCGTGACGAAGCCGCGCCTCGTCGCCGAGCGCATGAACGTGGTCTATGAGACGCTGGAGCGGCCGCTGGTCAGCGTGCTGGCGCGGATGGAACGCCGCGGCATTTCGATCGATAGACAAGTGTTATCGCGGCTGTCGGGCGAATTCGCCCAGACCGCCGCACGGGTCGAAGCCGAACTGCAGGAGATCGCGGGCGAGCCGATCAATGTCGGCAGCCCCAAGCAGATCGGCGATATCATCTTCGGCAAGATGGGCATCACCGGCGGCACCAAGACCAAGACCGGCGCATGGTCGACCTCGGCGCAGATCCTCGATGAACTCGCCGAACAGGGCCACGAATTCCCGAAGAAGATTCTGGAATGGCGGCAGGTCTCGAAACTGAAATCGACCTATACCGACGCGCTGCCGGAATATGTCCATCCGCAGACTCACCGCGTTCACACCACCTACGCGCTGGCCGCTACCACCACCGGGCGGCTGTCGTCCAACGAGCCGAACCTGCAGAACATCCCGGTTCGTACCGAGGACGGCCGCAAGATCCGCCGCGCCTTCATTGCGACGCCCGGCCACAAGCTGGTGTCGGCTGACTATTCGCAGATCGAGCTGCGACTGCTGGCCGAGATCGCCGACATCCCCGTGCTGAAGCAGGCGTTCCGCGACGGCCTCGACATTCACGCCATGACGGCCTCTGAAATGTTCGGCGTGCCGATCAAGGGCATGCCGAGTGAAATACGCCGCCGGGCGAAGGCGATCAATTTCGGCATCATCTACGGCATCTCGGCGTTCGGCCTTGCCAACCAGCTCGGCATCGCGCGCGAGGAGGCCTCCGCCTACATCAAGAAGTACTTCGAGCGCTTTCCGGGCATCCGCGCCTACATGGATGCGACGCGGGATTTCTGCCGCGCCAACGGCTATGTCGAAACGCTGTTCGGCCGAAAATGCCACTACCCCGACATCAAGGCGAGCAACGCCTCGGTCCGTTCCTTCAACGAGCGCGCCGCGATCAACGCCCGTCTGCAAGGCTCCGCCGCCGACATCATCCGCCGCGCCATGATCCGGATGGAGGATGCGCTGGCCGAAAAGAAACTCTCGGCGCAGATGCTGCTGCAGGTTCACGACGAACTGATCTTCGAAGTGCCCGAGAACGAGGTGGCCGCAACGTTGCCGGTGGTGCAGCACGTGATGCAGGACGCACCCTTCCCGGCCGTGCTGCTCTCGGTGCCGCTGCAGGTCGATGCGAGAGCCGCGAATAATTGGGACGAGGCGCATTGATTCTTACCTCTCCCGCACTTGCGGGGGTCGAGACGAGCGAAGCTCGCTCTCGACGCGCTCGGCAGCGCACTTGCGCGCCAGAGCGCGACGGGTGCTGGCTCTCGCGCCAAACTTTGACGCCCGTTGCTGTGCGAGACCCCCACCCCAGCCCTCCCCCGCAAGTGCGGGAGAGGGAGCGCACTGTGCTCGCCGCTGAATTGCTCTCCGTACAATTTCCGAAATGACATCGCGGCGTGTCGCGCGCTAGAACCTGCGCGCACCCCTCGCGAGTCTGGTCATGCCCCACACGTCAGCCCTGCTCGGTTTTGCCCTCGTCTCGCTCGGCATGGTGCTGACGCCCGGGCCGAACATGATCTACCTGATCTCGCGCTCGATCACGCAAGGGGCGGCGGCGGGGATCGTGTCGCTTGGCGGCGTGGCGCTCGGGTTTGTGTTCTATATGCTGTGCGCGGCGTTCGGCATCACCGCGCTGTTGTTCGCCATTCCTTACGCCTACGACGCGCTGCGCTTTGCGGGCGCGGCCTATTTGCTGTGGCTGGCATGGCAGGCGCTCAAGCCGGGCGGCCGCTCGCCGTTTCAGGTGAAGAAGCTGCAGGTCGATGGCCCGCGAAAATTGTTCGCGATGGGCTTTGTCACCAATTTGCTCAATCCGAAGATCGCGATGCTCTATCTGGCATTGCTGCCGCAGTTCATCGATCCCGCCGCCGGCAGCGTGCTGACGCAGTCGCTGGCGCTGGGCGCGATCCAGATCGCGATCAGCGTCAGCGTCAACGCCATGATCGCGCTCGCGGCCGGATCGATCGCGCTGTTTCTCGGCACGCGGCCGAGCTGGCTGCTGCTGCAGCGCTGGCTGATGGGCACCGTGCTGGCGGTGCTGGCGGTGAAAATGGCATTCGAGGCGAAGCGAGTGTGATCCCTTCCTTCTCCCCTTGTGGGAGAAGGTGGATCGACGGCGCGAAGCGACGGCGAGCCGGATGAGGGGTCTGTCTCCACGGATAGAGACCCCTCATCCGGCGCTTCGCGCCACCTTCTCCCACAAGGGGAGAAGGAAGAAGGGAGCACGGCGCTCTGTTAATCCAGCTTTGCTTCCATGCCGCGCTTCGTCGCCGGGCGCGCCATCAGCGCGTTGTACCAGCGCTCGACATTCGGAAAATCCTTCAGTTCCACCTTGTGGCGCGGGTGGCGCCAGGCCCAGCCGAGGATGGCAAAATCGGCGACCGACAGCGCGTCCGCAACGAACTCGCGGCCGTCGAGCCGGCGGTCCAGCACGCCATAGAGCCGGCGGGTCTCGTCCATGTAGCGCTTCAGGCCATAGGCGCGGTTGGTTTCGTTCTCGAGCGCGATGAAGTGGTGCACCTGGCCGGGCATCGGCCCAAAGCCGCCCATCTGCCACATCAGCCATTCATAGACCGGGATGCGGTCGCTAAGCGGCTTGGGCAGGAACTTGCCGGTCTTCTCGCCGAGATAAAGCAGGATCGCGCCGGACTCGAAAATGCTGACCGGCTTGCCCTCCGGGCCATCGGGATCGACGATCGCGGGAATCTTGTTGTTCGGGCTGAGCTTGAGGAAAGCGGGCGCCATTTGCTCGCCCTTGCTGATGTTCACCGGGATCACCTTGTAGGGCAGTCCCATTTCCTCCAGCGCGACCGAGATCTTGCGGCCGTTCGGCGTGTTCCAGGTGTGCAGTTCGATGGTCATCTACGGTTTCCCCCAATAAAGCTTGGACTTCCCGTAGCGCGGAAGCTTGCGGCCTTACAACCGCCGTTTCCGAGGGGGCCCCTGCGCCCGGCGGGGGCCCGGCACATTGCCGCGCCCTGTTGATTGGGCCAGATCGGGTCTGGAATGTGACTGTAAGCACCGATAGATTGCCGCCCGCCTCAAACCTTTGGGAATACGCCTTGTCCAAGTCAGCCTCCCGCGCCCGCCTCGCCGAGATCATCCGCAAGCGATCGTTCGGCCGCGGCGAGATCACGCTGGCCTCGGGCCGCAAGAGCGACTTCTACTTCAACCTCAAGCCGACCATGCTCGACCCCGAGGGTGCGGCCCTGCTGGCGGAATTGACCTACGAGGCGCTGAAGGACGATCAGCTCGACTACGTGGGCGGGCTGGAAATGGGCGCGGTGCCGCTGGCCGGCGCGATCGCGCAGCTCTCCTGGCTCAAGGGCCATCCGATCGCGGCCTTCTTCGTGCGCAAGAAGCCGAAGGAGCACGGCGCCCGCCTTGCGGTCGAGGGCCTCGCCAAGGGCGAGAGCCTGCAAGGCAAACGCATCGTGATCGTCGAGGACGTCACCACGACCGGCGGCTCGGCACTGAAGGCGGCCGAGGCCGTGCGCGAAGCCGGCGGCGAGATCGTGCTGGTATTCACCATGGTCGACCGCGAAGAGGGCGCGACGGAAGCCTTTGCCGATGCGGGCATACCGTTTCGTTCGCTCTACAAGGCCGGTGAATTTTTGAAGGGCTGATTTCTTTTACCTCTCCGGCTTGCGGGGGAGGTCGGCGCGAAGCGCCGGGTGGGGGAAATCTCTCACCGAACTCTAGCATCCGTTACGTGGCAACACCCCCACCCCAACCCTCCCCCGCAAGCGCGGGAGAGGGAGAAGAGAAGCAATTCTTTCGCGCCGCGCAGCGCTTGCTCATAGCTCGTTTACCATCCCGGATTATGGTGAATCCACTGACGCCTGTCGCGCGTCGGTGCGTAAGTGTTGCGTTGGGTGGAGTTAGCGTTGCGTACAGAGTTGGCTTTTTCGCGCATGCGGCGCCGCGCGACCTCTATTGCCGCCGCCACGCTTGCAGCATCTTTCATGCTGGTGCCCGGCAGCGTATCGGCCGAAGGCCTGTTCGACATGTTCTTTGGCGGCGGCCAGAAACAGCAGGCGCGGCAAGCCCCGCCACAGGCGAATTTCTTTGCCGATCCGTTCGGCCTCAATCAGCCGCCAGCGCAACCCGCACCGGCGCCGCGCGTCGCCGGCTCCGGACCCGCCTTCTGCGTCCGCAGCTGCGACGGCAAGTATTTTCCGCTGACCACGCGCGGCAACGCCACGCCGGTTCAGATGTGCCAGGCGTTCTGTCCCGCCAGCACCACCAAGGTGTTCTATGGCAGCAATATCGACAGCGCGTCGGCCAGCAATGGCGAGCGCTACGCCGACAGTGAAAACGCCTTCGCCTACCGCAAGGCGCTGCGCGCCGATTGCACCTGCAACGGCAGAAGCCCGTCGGGCCTCGCGCCGGTCGACCTCGCGCTCGACACCTCGCTGCGCTCGGGTGACGTCGTCGCCACCGCCGACGGCCTCGTCGCCTATACCGGCGTCCGCCTCGGCGCCGAGCAGGCCGCCGAATTCACGCCCGTCGCCTCCTATCCCGGCCTCACCGCCAGCGTCCGCGCCCGGCTCGGTGAAATGAAGGTCGCACCTGTCAGCGCGGAAATGGTCAGTGAAACCGTGATGCCCGAGACGCGAAACGAGATCGCGATGCCGGCGACGGTGGTGCCGAAGAGCACAGCGCCGAAGGCGGCGAAGCGGGCGGAAGTGAACTGACGGCCGATCGCACGAGTCAACGATAGCAACAGTACATCTTAGGGCCGTCATTCCGGGGCGATGCAAAGCATCGAACCCGGAATCTCGAGATTCCGGGTCTGGTCCTTACGGACCATCCCGGAATGACAAAACACAATCATCACCGCCCGACGATCACCCCGATCACGTTCGGCGCCGACAGATATTTTTCCTCGATCGCCGCACGTGCCGCAGCGCGGTTTTCCGGCGTCAGCAGGCCGCGCTTTTCGGCGAGGATCATCCAGCAATAGCCCCACCAGTCCGACAGCATGCCCTGGTCGTCGACAAGGTCATAACCCTGCTCGGCGGCAAAGATCCGCGCATGGGCCTCATCGAGCGCATCGAGCCAGGCGTGATCGGCGATCGAGAACAGATCGTCGCTGAAATCGTCGGTCGTGTAACCCCACACCGACATGCAGACGGCGTTGAACTCACGGTCGATGGCGTCGTCGTCGACCGGCTGGCGGCGCGAGGCCTGATGCAGCCGCGACAGCGAGCGCGCGAAATCGGCGATACGGGTGAGCGCGAATTGATCGAAGGCGATGGTGGACATGGACATGTAGTCCTCGATACCAGTGATAGACCATAGATATTGTGTCGGCACGGCGCCGAATCACAATGATATATCAAGTACTTGCTAAAGTGTTCTTAATTTGTTCCAATGAGTTGAGTTTGTGGGATCTCGACATGGACCGGACGCAGGCTACCGACATTGCCAGGCACTTGCACGATGCTGCCGCGGCCATGGACCGAGCAAGCACCATCATAGCTGACCTTGATCAACAGGATCGGGCAGCACTCGCCGATCCCCTTGGAGAGATCGTTTCCGCGCTGCATTTCGGACTTTTGCGAGCTATTTACGATCGCTATCCGGATTTGCGACCGCCATCGGACGATGAGTCCTCGATCGATTCGACCCTGCAATGGGCGGATGTCGTGCTCCCCAAGTCCGTGTCCCAGGCCGATCTCGACGAACTGATCTTTTCCGCTCTGGAACCGAATTGGCAGAAGACCGCCCCGGTTATCGGCGACATTGCTATTCGCTGCAAAGCCCTTGCATGGCCCATCGACTCGGAAATGCTGGCTGCGCGCATCCAGGCATTGGCCGAAGCCGGAAATATCGAGAGCGCGGGCGACGTTCGCGCATGGCGGCATAGCGAGATACGATTGGCAGGTTGATGAGTGCTGCGATGCTTCAGTACCGCGGCCCCTTCACTGCGACGAAGCGCTGGAAAACAGATTGATGACGACGACCCCGGAGACGATCAGGCCCATGCCGCAGAGCGTCGCGGTATCCAGCTTCTGGCTCTGGAACACCCAGGCGATGGTGGCGATGAGGACGACGCCAACGCCTGACCAGACGGCATAGACCACGCCGGTCGGCAGGCTTCGCAAGGTCAGCGACAGAAAATAGAACGCCACCGCGTAACCCGCGACCGTTACCAGCGATGGCAGCGGCTTGCTGAAACCATCAGACAGTTTCAGGAAGGTTGTCGCCACGACTTCCGAGAGAATCGCGATGCCCAAATAGAGATAGGTCATGCCGCCTGCTAGCAGAGGCATGTGATGTTTTGACGACTCTGGCGGCCCCGTATCCGTGGCTACGACGACGGCGGATCCGATGCCTGTTTCTCCCTCCTATTAGTAGAGGGGCAAGATTCAGGAGGATTGAGAGATGGAACCGGGCTTCATCCAGCGAATCATCGGACTTTATGGCGCGAGGGGATTTGTGACGTTCGATCAACTCAATGAACTGCTGCCGTCGGCAACGACCAAGGCGGAAGATATCGAAGCGATTATGCAGGCGTTGAGCGACGCAGGAATAAACGTTGTCGAGGACAACTCGTAGCCAGCGTGCATCGGCGGAGCCATTCTCTCTGGAGGGCTGGCTTCGTTGTCGCTCACATCGCCGACAGCATCTTGCCGCCGCAATAATTGGCGTAGAATTTTCCGCCGCATTGCCGCTTCATCGCCGCACACCGGGCGGCGGGCGACGCATTCTTCGCGACGCTGAACGAACAGCCCAATCCATCGGCGGTTTTGCCCGCCTTGCCGGCGGCGAGCGCGGCGCTGGTGGCGCTGATGCAGAACAGCAGGAGCGTCGCGGCGGCGATCTCGATGATCAATCTCATGGCGCGTCCTCCCCTGAACCGGCGTGATATCATCGCTTTCAAATGCCATTCTAGCACCGAAATCGGCACGCGGAGGCCACCAAATCGGCCCGGTCCTTGCATAAAAACATATCAGCGCGGTGCACAACAAACGTCTGGATGGTTTCGGTTGTGGTGCAAGGCGCGTATCCTTTTGTAAGTCTCAGCTGCAGGGATTGACGCGTTGCAAGAACAAGCATTCGCAGGGAGTTTTCCGGTGCCGGGCCAACCGATCGACGAACTGGCGCTTTCCGAAATCAAGGGCGCGATCCTCGCCAAGCTGCGGCTTGCCATCGGCAAGGACACCGGCATGGCGACCAAGCGCGACTGGTACAAGGCCGCGGCATTGGCGCTGCGCGACCGCATCGTGCACCGCTGGCTGACGGCCGAGAAGGATAATTACGACGCCGGCCGCAAGCGGGTCTATTACCTCTCGCTCGAATTCCTGATCGGGCGCCTGTTTACCGACGCGCTGAACAATATGGGCCTGCTGCCGCTGTTCGAGGCGGCGCTGGGCGATCTCGGCGTCGATTTGTCGGACCTGCGCAATTGCGAGCCGGATGCGGCGCTCGGCAATGGCGGCCTCGGGCGGCTGGCGGCCTGCTTCATGGAAAGCATGGCCACCCTCGCCATTCCCGCGATCGGCTACGGCATCCGCTACGATTTCGGCCTGTTCCGCCAGATCATCGCGCAGGGCTGGCAGCAGGAATATCCCGACGAGTGGCTCGGCTTCGGCAACCCCTGGGAATTCCAGCGCTCCGAGGTGGTCTATCAGGTGCATTTCGGCGGCCACGTCACCCATGTCGAGGACCGCGGCCGCGAACGCGCGAGCTGGCATCCCGGCGAAACCGTGCAGGCCGTCGCCTACGATACCCCGATCGTCGGCTGGCGCGGCCAGCATGTGAATGCGCTGCGGCTGTGGTCGGCGCGCTCGCCCGATCCGCTGCGGCTCGACGCCTTCCATGCCGGCGACTATCTCGGCGCGGTGGCCGAAGAAGCGCGCGCGGAATCGATCTGCAAATTCCTCTATCCGAACGACGAGAGCGCAGCGGGCCGCGAATTGCGGCTGCGCCAGGAATATTTCTTCGTCTCCGCCTCGCTGCAGGATCTGGTCAAGCGGCACCTTGCCGCCGACGGGCAGCTGCGCAGCCTCGCGCAAAAAGCCGCGGTACAGCTCAATGACACCCATCCGAGCCTTGCCGTCACCGAGCTGATGCGGCTTCTGGTCGACCTGCACAATTTCCGCTGGGACGAAGCCTGGAAGATCACGGTCGCGACGCTGTCCTACACCAACCACACGCTGCTGCCGGAAGCGCTCGAGACCTGGCCGGTCGAATTGTTCGAGCGGCTGCTGCCGCGGCATCTGGAGATCATCTACCGCATCAACGCCGCGCATCTGGCGCTGGCCGAGGCGCGCTGCCCCGGCGACGTCGATTTCCGCGCCTCGGTGTCGCTGATCGACGAGCGGTCCGGCCGCAGGGTCCGGATGGGACAACTGGCCTTTGTCGGCTCGCACCGCATCAACGGCGTCTCGGCGATGCATTCCGACCTGATGAAGGAGACCGTGTTCCACGATCTCAACCATCTCTATCCCCAGCGCATCACCAACAAGACCAACGGCATCACCTTCCGGCGCTGGCTGATGCTGGCCAATCCGAAACTGACCAGCCTGTTGCGCGAGACCTGCGGCGAAGCCGTGCTCGACGATTTCTCGCAGCTGCAGCGCCTCGAAGACCATTGCGGCGACAATTCGTTCCAGCAACAGTTCCGCGACGTCAAGCTGCAAAACAAGCTGGCGCTGGCGCGGGTGATTGGCGAGCGCCTCAGCATCAAGGTCGATCCGTCGGCGCTGTTCGACGTCCAGATCAAGCGCATCCACGAATACAAGCGGCAGCTGCTCAACATCCTCGAAGCGGTTGCGCTGTATCAGGCGATCAAGGATGAACCCCAGCGCGACTGGGTGCCGCGGGTGAAAATCTTCGCCGGCAAGGCGGCGGCGAGCTATCGCACCGCCAAGCTGATCATCAAGCTGATCAACGACGTCGCCGAGATCGTCAACAACGATCCCGTGGTCGCGGGCCGGCTGAAGATCGTGTTCCTCGCCAACTACAATGTCAGCCTGGCCGAAGTGATCATCCCGGCGGCAGACCTGTCCGAACAGATCTCCACCGCCGGCATGGAGGCCTCCGGCACCGGCAACATGAAGCTCGCGCTCAACGGCGCCTTGACCATCGGCACGCTCGATGGCGCCAACATCGAGATTCGCGACCATGTCGGCGCGGAAAACATCGCGATCTTCGGCATGGAGGCCGGCGACGTCATGGTCCGGCGCCGCCAGGGACTGGATGCCTCCGACGTGATCCGCCGCTCGCCACGGCTGTCGCGGGCGATCAGCGCGATCGAGAGCGGCGACTTCTCGCCGGGCGACCCCGCGCGGTTCGAGGCGATCGGTCACACGCTGCGCCAGTTCGACCACTATATGTGCGCCGCCGATTTCGATTCCTATTACGAGGCGCAGCGCGGCATCGATGCGCGCTGGCAGGTGATGCCGGCGTGGACGCGGGCCTCGATCCTCAACGTGGCACGGATGCCGTGGTTCTCCTCCGACCGCACCATCCGCGAATATGCCGAGGATATCTGGCACGTGCCGGTGCTGCCGACCGCGCCGGTGCAGGAGCAGGATGCCCAACGCGGCGTGTCGGGTTGAATTCCGACCGGCGAAAATCCATTACCTCCGGCGTCATTGAATCCGGCAAGATTGCCGTGATACTGCCGGCCTGACTAAAGAGCGTCATTGCGAGGAGCGATAGCGACGAAGCAATCCAGTCTTGCTTTGTCGCCTCTGGATTGCTTCGCTATCGCTCGCAATGACGGAAGTATCCATGCTCACCAAGGCACCGCATCTGTTCGACGACGCCACGCAGGTCACCGCCGGCGACAGCCGCTGGCAGGGCAAGACCAGCGAGGATTACTGGGCCTTTGTCGGCCCGTTCGGCGGCGCCACCGCCGCCACCATCCTGCGGGCGCTGATCGATCATCCGCAACGGTCGGGCGATCCGTTGTCGCTCACCGTCAATTTCTGCGCGCCGGTCGCGCAAGGCGCCTTCGATCTCGACGTACGCCTGGTCAAGGCCAACCGCTCGACGCAGCATTGGTGCGTGGAGATGACGCAAGATGGCGGCGAGGTCGCGACGCTGGCCACCGCCGTGTTCGCCGAGCGGCGTCCGTCCTGGTCGCACCCGCAGGCGCCGTTCCCGTCGTCAAAACCCTACGAGCAGACGCTGCCTTACGGGAAGGTCGCCGCCCCCTGGGTCAAGCAGTATGATTTCCGCTTCGTCGAGGGCGAGCCGGGCTGGGGATCGGCGTCTTCGGCCGAGCCGAATTCGTTCTCGAAACTGTGGATCGGCGACCGGGTGCCGCGGAAGATCGACGCGCTGTCGCTGATGTCGATGTCGGACGCGTTTTTTGGCCGCATCTTCCACGCCAGGCGCGAACTGGTGCCGTTCGGCACGGTGTCGATCACGACCTACTTCCACGCCGACGCCGCCGATCTCGCGGCGGAAGACATCACGCGCGTGCTGGCGGTGGCCGACGCCAAGATTTTCCACAAGTCTTATGGCGATCAGAACGGTGAATTGTGGTCGCCGAACGGACGGCTGCTCGCAACGACGACGCAAATCGCGTATTTCAAGGCGTAAGGGAACAATTCCGTTCGAGTCTGCGTAGGGTGGGCAAAGGCCGTTTGCGCCGTGCCCACCATTCATCCACAGTGACGTCTTGAATGGTGGGCACGCTGCGCTTTGCCCACCCTACGCATTCTGAATATGAGGGCGGCTCATGTCCGAACCCGACGTCAAAAAGCCCGATATCGCCCTCCTCGGCATCCCCATCGAAATCGGCGCTTCGCAAGCCGGCACGCTAATGGGGCCAGATGCACTGCGGACCGCGGGCATTGCGCGTGTGCTCGACCAGTTGGGATTTGCCGTCGCGGACCACGGCAATCTTTCGATATCGACGGTCACGTCCGACCGACCGCCGCCAGCCAACGCCAAATTCTACGATGAGGTGAAAACCTGGATTCGGCTGCTCAGCGAGCGCGCTTACGGGCTGGCGCGTTCCGGCGCGGTGCCGATCTTCATGGGCGGCGATCATTCACTCTCGATGGGATCGGTCAATGGCGTCGCGCGCTATTGGAAAGAACAGGGCCGGCCGCTGTTCGTGCTGTGGCTCGATGCGCATGCCGACTACAACACGCCCGACACCACCATCACCGGCAACATGCACGGCATGTCCTCGGCGTTCCTGTGCGGCGAAGGCGGGCTTGACGATTTGCTCGGCGATCAACCGCGCGCGTCGATTACGCCGGATCAGCTCGATTTGTTCGGCATCAGGTCGATCGATCCCCTGGAAAAGCAGCTGGTCCAGGACCGCCACGTCGCCATCGCCGACATGCGCGCGCTCGACGAATTCGGCGTCGGCGTACTGATCCGCCGCGTCATCGAGCGCGTGAAGGCGAAAAATGGCGTGCTGCATCTCAGCTTCGACGTCGATTTTCTCGATCCGGCGGTCGCGCCGGGTGTCGGCACCACCGTGCCCGGCGGCGCCACCTACCGCGAGGCGCATCTGATCATGGAGCTGCTGCATGATTCGGAACTGGTGCGCTCGGTCGACATCGTCGAACTCAACCCATTCCTCGACGAGCGCGGTCGCACCGCGCGCGTTGCGGTCGAACTGATCGGCAGCCTGTTCGGCCTGCAGATCACCGACCGCCGGACGCCCACAAACGCGATGCTGCAAGGACGATAGCCAGAGCGGCCGCATCGAGAGCCGTGTCGTTCAAAAAAGAAGGGCGACCTTGCGGTCGCCCTTCTTCATTTCCGGGAATGACGTTCGGATCACTCCGCCGCGAGCTTCACTTCCGGCGCAGCAGCACGGACGTCGGCATCGACCTGGGCTTCGAACTTGGCGAAGTTCTTCTGGAACATGCCGACCAGCGCACGCGCGGTCTTGTCGAACTCGGCCTTGTCCTTCCAGGTGTTGACGGGGTTGAGGATGTCGCTGGGCACATCGGGCAGCGCGGTCGGGACTGCGAAACCGAAATATTTGTCGGTGCGGAATTCGACATTGCGCAGCGAACCGTTGAGGGCCGCGGTGAGCAGCGCGCGCGTCACCTTGATCGGCATCCGGCTTCCCGTGCCGTATTTGCCGCCGGTCCAGCCGGTGTTGACCAGCCAGCAATCGACATTGTGCTTGGCGATCAGCTCACGCAGCATGTTGCCGTACACCGACGGATCAAGCGGCAGGAACGGCGAGCCGAAGCAGGTGGAAAATTCCGGCTGCGGCTCGTTGCCGAGACCGCGCTCGGTGCCGGCGACCTTGGCGGTATAGCCAGACAGGAAGTGATACATCGCCTGCGCCGGGGTCAGCTTTGCAATCGGCGGCAGCACGCCGAAGGCGTCGGCGGCCAGCATCACCACATTCTTCGGCTGGCCGGCACGTCCGGTGCGCGAGGCGTTCGGGATGAAATCGAGCGGATAGGCCGAACGGGTGTTTTCGGTCTTCGAACCATCGTCGAAATCGGGCACGCGGGTGCGCTCGCCGAGCACGACGTTTTCCAGCACCGCGCCGAAGCGGTTGGAGGCCGCGAAAATCTCGGGCTCGGCTTCCGGGGACAGCTTGATGCACTTGGCGTAGCAGCCGCCTTCGAAATTGAAGACGCCGTCCTTGCCCCAGCCATGCTCGTCATCGCCGATCAGCGTACGCTTGGGATCGGCCGACAAGGTCGTCTTGCCGGTGCCGGACAGGCCGAAGAAGATCGCGGTGTCGCCGTCGGGGCCGACATTGGCCGAACAGTGCATCGGCAGCACGCCCTTGGCGGGCAGATAATAGTTCAGCGTGGTGAACACGCTCTTCTTCATCTCACCGGCATAATAGGACCCGCCGATCAGGACGATCTTGCGGGCGAAATCGATCGCGACGACGTTCTCGGACTTGCAGCCGTGGCGTTTGGGATCGGCGCGGAAGCTCGGCAGATCGATAATGGTGAGCTCCGGCACGAAGCTGGCGAGATCCGACGCGTCGGGGCGGATCAGCAGCGTGCGGATGAACAGCGAATGCCAGGC